>PWQX01000053.1 GCA_003556605.1 Spirochaetaceae bacterium | reverse complement strand
TCTCCGCCGCCGGCCGGCTGTGCTACGCTGTAGAGCAGGCCGACGACCTGTTGAGGCTTGCGGAATGACTGCGCCGGCACCCGCCCTGACGCCGATGAGTAACACAAGGGCCTCGCCGCGAGCTGGTGCGCTCAAGCGCGCGACCGCCGTAGCCGCTCTGGCGGCGGCAGCCGGCGCGGCGCCGGCCTATACGGCAGAGCTTCTTTCTGCAAGCGGCCCGGTTTGGGTTACTGCCGGTGCGTTCGCGACACTCAGCGCGCTTCTGCTTGCCGCCGAGGTTACCCGCCGGCGCGCCGTGCGCGTTGTAGCGGTACTGGCTTTCGGGACGGCGGTACTTGCTGTGCTGATTCAAATCGTGATCGTACCGTTCGGTGCCTATGTGGTGTGGCTGGACCTTGCCGCCGCCGGGCGCGCTCAAGGGGCGGTCTCGTTCGTCTTCGTGCTACTCATAGGGCTCGGAGGCGTGATTGCAACTGCGTTGGTTCCGCGAGAGCGATTACAACACAGCTCCCGCGCAAATCTATCGGCAGGTATCCTCATTGGAGCATTGACGTTCGTTGCGTGGTCAGTGTTTGTCGCCGGAGTCGCGTACGAGCGCCGCGAGCTGGTATTTGCTGCCGCAGGTACGGCCGTGTTCGCGGTCTCGCTGCACGCCGCAATCTGTGCTGTTAACGCCGGAGCAAAGCCGGCACAGGTGCTCGGCTCAGGAGCACAAGCGGTTGCGGTGCTGGGGCTTGCGTTTGCCTTGGCAGCGCCGGTTTCGCTGACTCGCGAACCGCGCGGAAGCCGTTTAGTAGATGACTACCTCTCACCGCGTTTGCGCCATGCGGTGCTGCAGGTTTGGCCGAAGCTTGCGCTCATCGCCGAGGTGCCCGGCTACGGCGAAGCGTTGGATTCGCGGCGCCTAACGGGGCGGCCATTGTTGTCCGAAGCACCGGTGTTCGACGTGTGGCAGCGCAGCGGCAGCGCGGTATATCTCCGCAGTGCAATCTATGAGCTTTACGATGGGCAGACCTGGGAACGCTCGGAGCACACGCGGGACCATAGAGCGGGTGGACCGCTGAAGCCCGTCCCGAGGATTACCGGAGCTTCGACCGCAACTCCCGTCATGGTTCGTGATCCGCGCGGTTCGTCAGGTCAGCCCGATCTCAGAGTGCGGGTGCGCTCGGACTTTCTCACGTGGGTACCCCACACGCTGGATACGCGGGCTGTGCGGATAATCGAACAGCGCGGCAGCGACAGCGACGACGCGCGCGTTCCGATTGAGGGGAACCTGGATTCGGGGATCCGGCCGCAACAAGCACTTGTTGCCGAAGACGAAGTGGAGCTGTGGACAGAGCCGGATCGTGCGCACTACGAAAATCAGTTTGAACGTGTGCTGCCTCTTAACGCGCAGCGCGTCAATAACGCGGGCCTTCGCAAAGAACGCAGGCACGCCTATCTGCAGCTTCCCGATGATCTGCCTGACGCGGTACACCAGCATGCTACGGCACTGCGCGTAAGAGATGACGCTGCAACCGTTGCAGCGATTCGAGCCGATCTCACCGGCGAAGGCACCTACACCCTAAACCCGCCGCGGCCGCCCGGCGGGGCCGACGTGGTACAGGCGTTTCTTGAAGCAGGGCGTGTCGGCTACTGTGTGCAATTTGCCACCGCGGCGGTAGTGTTGGCACGTGCCGCCGGCATCCCGGCGCGCTATGTTATCGGTCACATCGTGCCCCCTGGGGAGCGGAAGGAATATAGGACCGTAAGCGGCCTGCGCGCCCACGCGTGGGCCGAGGTGTTTGTAGATGGGCGCTGGCAAACGCTTGAAGCTACCCCGGCTGTTGGGGTGGCCGTTGCAGGCGGCAGTGTCGCTGAGCTCGAGGCGGCCGGTATACGCATCGGTAACGACTCACTTACCCGCCGACAGCTCGAAGAGCTCGGGTTCCCCCTGCCGAGGAGAAAGCGAATGCCGAGCCTCCCGCAGATTGTGCTCCCCCCGCCGCTGCCTACGGTGGTGGGCTTGGCGCTTGTCTTGGCTGGATGCGGCCTTGTTCCGTTCATTAGGCGGACGTGCGCACCCCCACCCGTTCGAGTCCGCCGCGTACTCGCCCGGCTGGCTGCCGGCGCTTCGCCGCAAGCGCATCCACGATGGGTCGGATGGAGCGGTTGGGAGCGCTCCATGGTAACGGGAGTGACCGCGGGCGCAACACCGCCGCGACACCGAATACGGCCGGCGCATCTGAGACGGGCGCGCGAGATTGCTCACCGGTTTGCGTTTCACGCAAGCGTGCCGGGCGGCGCGAACCGCTTTGCAGTGGCTAAGCGGGAGCTGCGCTTCCTACGCAAGCTCGCCCGTCGTACACGCCGGCTGCGGAAAAGTGTTGATTCTATCCCTTAGCTGTCCTATGTTCGGAGGCAAGTCTTGTGAGAGTGGGATGCTGCAGAACGGCACGCCGCTACATCCAATCGGTTGCTTGAACGAAACGCAAGGAGAAGCTTAACCATGACAACGTTCTTTATGTTCGGAAATTACAGCCCCGAAGCTGTCAAGCGGATTGATCCGAGACGGACGAAGAAAACCGAAGAGATCATCAAAGGGTACGGAGGCACGCTTCAATGGGTGTATTCGCTGCTAGGTGAGTACGACCTGTTGCTTATGGTCGAGCTTCCGGGAGTTCCTGAGGCGGTACAAGCTTCGCTGGCAATCACCGCGGAAACCGGAATCTCCATACGCTCGGCGCCGGCCCTGCCGGTCGCCATTTTCGACGACTTAGCTACATCGACCCTGAGATCCTTACGCGTGAAGGAAACACCGCCACAGCACGATTAACGGCCGAATGCGGTAACGCTACCCTCGCTGCCGGCGTCAGCGTGAATGAGGATTCGGGTACCGGTTGGGCGCTTCTCTACGCCGTTCAACAACTCAAGTGTCGCGCCGCGAGCTTCCGCATTTGCGTGGAAGCTCCGAATGGATACACTGCACCTTGTTCAAATCGGCATTCGGACGCTCTTCTGCACATAAGGGACCTCAAGCGGCTCATCACCCGGTTGGTAAGTCTCTTCATCTACCTGCAGCGGCAGCGCTTCGGCTCCGTCGAGGCCCACGAGTTCCCTGCGGACACGGACCACCTCGGGGGTGATCTCGAAGTGAAACAAATTGGAGCGGTGGACAATCTTGAACGAAAGCATGTTCCACTGTCGAGGCAGGTCCGGATTCACGAGAACTCTGTCCCGAAATAGATTTATTCCGGCGAAGTTCTCGAGGATAATGCTAATGGTACCAGCCATGACGCCGCAGTGAATCGCCTCGCGAGTAGTGCCGCCCTGCGTGTCAAAAACGTCGCTTTTTAGACCCTCCACGAACCAGTGCCAGGTGTCGTTTCTATGGCCTTCCACATAACGTGATATCGCGGAGTGCACAATGTAGCTGAGGGTAGACCCATGGCTCGTGCGCTCGAGATAGTACTCGTAGTTTCGTGTAACCAGAGCCTTCTCGTCTTCGATGGTATAGCCCATTATCTCGAGAATATGCCGAACCTGCCCCGGAGAAAGCAGAAAGAACACCATAAGGGTATCGGCCTGCTTGGCCACCTTGTAACGGTCGGGTGAATCGCCCTCGGCTTTGAGAATCCGGTCTAAGCGCCGAATATTGTCGTAGCGGCGTCGATAGGAGTCCCAATCCAGCTCTTTGAGCTTGTGATAACCGTCAAACTGTGAAATGACATCATCGTCTCCGAAACCAACGGCCAAGCGAGAGGCGATCGCGCGCCACTTCTCGAGCTCGTCTTTCTCGTTGAATCCGATTCTCACTGTAAGGTCATCGAGCACTTCTTGCGGCTGGTGCTTCCATGTTTCGATGGTCTTGTGTAGAATCCACGCGGCCAGGATATTGGTGTACGCGTTGTCGCGGAAACCGCCGCTCTCGGCTTCCGGATATTTCTCGTGAAACTCATCCGGACCCATAACCCCGCCTATGTGGTATCGGCCGTCCCGCTCATCGTAGCAGGCCTTGCTAACCCAGAACCGGCAGATTTCGAGGAGCATTTCCAGCCCACACTGCTGCATGAACTCCTTGTCGTCGGTAACGTAGTAATAGCACCACACGTCGTAGGCGATGGCGAGCGACACGTGCCGCTGGTTGCGGCTGAGGTCAGGATCCCATTTCCCGGAAAGAGGGTTGTAGTGAATGACCTGGGTTTCCTCGCCCCCGTTTTCCGCGGACTGCCATGGGTACATTGCGCCTTCCAGACCTTCCTCACGCGCCAGTCGCCGCGCGGCCTCCAGACGGCGGTAGCGGTACATGAGGTGGCCACGTGTGACCTCCGGGAAATGCAGATTGTAGAACGGTTCAATGAACAGCTCGTCCCAGAAGATATGCCCCCGGTACGCTTCACCGTGAAGCCCACGTGCCGTAAAGCCTACGTCCTGCCGGGCGCTGTTGGGCGAGGCGCTCGCAAGCAGGTGGTACAGATGGAGCCGCACAACCCGCTGGGAGAAGCGGTCGGGATCGATACGGATATCGGCGCGCTCCCAGAGCTCGCGCCACCGCTCGATGTGGCGGGCGAGCGCCGCGTCGAACTGCCCGTGTTCCCGACCGTACTGCTCCACCAGACGCCTCGCTTCATCGGCCGGGTGCTCGACGTCTCGATCTCTGGAGGTGTAGATCGAGACGAACTTGCGGAAGCTATAGGTTCGGTTCTGTTCGGCTGTGAACCGCGTGACTTGCGAGATGTAGGCACGCCCCCGTTCGGTTTCGGTGTCCGAGTATAGCTCCACCCCGCCGGCGCTGAGTGTGTGACGTGCGTTCATGTAGATGCTGATTCTTGACTGCGTTGTGCGGGTGTGAAGCTCGATCCTACCGTCAGTTTCCTTCGTTTCAATTCCTTCAATATGCCGCTTGCTCAGACCACGGTAGCGCGGCACCCCGTAGTTCATCACCGTCCCGTCAAGCGTCGACCTGAGGGTAATAGGCATGCTGTAGTTCAGCGGAGTTACCCGATACTCGATAGCGGCAAGATGGGGTTCTGCCATACTGACGAATCGTTTGGTCTCAATGCGGGTGAGATACCCTCGGCGGTCGCGGATGCGCATGCTGCGGCTCATGACCGCATTTCGCATGTCAAGGCTGTGTACGTATTCTTCGACAGTACAACTCAGGATTCGGCAATACCCCCCATCTCCAATCTTCAGCTCAATAAGGAGCCAATTCGGGATGTTGACGAAGTCGCTATTTAGAATAGTACGGCCGTGCAACTCGGTGCCGAGGGTGTTCCACAGCCCGGCAACGTAGGTCCCGGGGTAATGGATATCAGTAAACATGCCGGCTCCGCAAAAAGCCCCACGACTCCCGATATACCCGTTGCCGACTGTGGTCAACGCCTCACGAAGCATCTCCTCCTCGGGGCGGAATCGGCGGTAAGTCAGCATCCAGCTGTCTTCCTCGCGGGCAATCTCAAACCACTCTTGCACCGTCCGGTACGACAGCTCTCCAAGGCCGCTGACGGTCATATCGGCACCGTTCTCCACCAGCGGCTGCCCCTCCTCGCCCCAGGTCACCCCGAGCACTAAGCCGAAATTGCCGCGGCGCCCGGCTTCAATCCCCTGAAGGGTAGCTTCAGCGAGCATGCACTCGCTTGGAAGAACCCGCAGGTTGTCTGCCGCAAGAACGAACGCATCCGGATCGGGAGCGACCGGTAGAGAGAGCTCCATCACGTCGTTGCCGTCGATTACGGTGTCGAAAGCCTCCTCCAATCCGGCTGCAGCGAGCACCTCGTGACAGTTCCTGCTTGATGAGACCAACGCCGTGCGTATGCCGTGGGAACGGAATGCGAATATGAGTTCGGCGGCGTTCTCGGCGCGGTATACACCCTTCTCACACAGAAATGAGCGAAAGAGCTCATTCTTTCGGTTGGCGATGCCGCACACCGTCTGCTGGTCGGGTGAATCTGACGGATGCCCGTGCGGGAGGTGTATGTCTCGGGACCTCAGGAACGCGGGCACTCCGCTATACCGGGGTCGCCCGTAGATATGGGGAACATAGTCCGTCTCATAGTCAAACGGGAGCCACGTAACTCCGTGATCAACCTCGCTCAGAACCTCGTCAAGAGTGCGTTTCCATGCCGCAAAGTGCAACTCTGCAGTACCGGTTACCACCGAATGAAGCTCGAAAACCGCGCCTTTCCACGTCTGCATGACTGCTCACTCCTTACCCAGCTCCCCGAGCGCGATAACCAACGCGTCAGGATGATCCACAAACACAGACTGAGCTGCGAGCTCAGTCACTTGTTTCTTGAGCTCATCGCTTTGTGTTACAAAAACTACGCGCAGGTCGCTGCTGGTCTGCGATACTGCCTCAACCATAGGGACATCCGACGCAGTGTCGCCACATACGACGGTGGGACCGTTCATATCGAGACCGGCGATGCGGTCGACAAACACGATCCCGTCGCCTTTGTTGAAGTCTCGGTCCCCTTCCTCGCGCGTGGCAATGATCTCGATATCATAGCCGGTGTCTTCAATCCGAAATACCTCGCCGCGTGGGTCAACCTCTGAAACCAGAGCACGAATGCGCTCCAGGAAACCCTGAGAGCGCTCCGCGGTGATGCTCCCATGCAAATCCTGGCGAGCAACCGTGGTTTGCCCAAGCTTGAACTGGACAGCCGATCCTATCAGGGCGAACTCTTCGTACTCCGGGGACTCAAGCAGCTGAATGATTCGGCTGTTGAGCGCGTCAAGCCGCTCTTGCTTCACCGATTCCAGCGGCAGGCTATGCTTGCGTCCGTCGACATCGCGAAACTCCCGTCCCTTAGAGCCGGCCATGAGGAACGTTTGGGCGGGCACTACGCTCAAATCTAGCAGGCCGAAGTTTTCAAGCGGAGCAGACGTAAGAATGACCGCGCTATTAGTTCGCACGCGGGCGAAGCGGGTCAAATGTATCGCGTTGTAGGCCGATTGAACCGAGGAGCGGTAGCGCCCGCAGTAGTTGTTGACCGTGCCGTCGCGGTCTGTGATGAACGCAGCGTTTCTGACGGGGCTCAGAAGATTCTTCACCGCATCCACCTGCAATTTCAGCTTCGAAGATCTGCCGGCAATGTAGCTAACGAGCGACGATTCACCGTGCTCAAAAAAAATGAGGTCTTTCTCCAGCTCTTGGGTCTCGTAATCAATGCGCAGCGATGTAGGTTTGCCGCCGCGCTTAGTGAGAAACCAACACGCACCGTCCTCCCCGCGCAGCGCCTCGAGCGATTCGAGCGCTGCGCGCAAGCCGGCTACGTCCTCGCGAGTCCCTGCCCCGGCGAGATAGGAATCAACCAAGGCTCGTCGCAGGGTTCCGGTGTTCGTCATGAGCCTGTAGAACTCGGATAATGTCTGCATGCCGGCCTTTCCTTTGTGTATTCCACACACCGCTGCGCGCCCTGAGTCTCAGTGCCCCGCCGCAAGCTGGTTATCATAGTACAGCGGGTCGTGTTCCTTGAGCAGATCCCGTACCGTGATGAGCCGGACCACATGCCCCCCCGAGTGAACCGCGCTTGGCCGATACCGGTCGGCGTCGGTGTCCAGATAGGCTGCCGCCGGTTCGCCCGGGAATGCAGGCAGTACTTCCTTGTGCCATACAACATCGTCGTGGCACAGGCTGACCTCGGGCCTGCTCGGATCGAATTCGATCACAGACTGATGAACCCCTCTTTGCTCTAGCGGCGCCCAGTCGGTCGACTGATAATACGTGATCGCTCCTCCTTGGTAGTCGATAGACTGAATAACAGCCGAGTGTATTAACCTGTCGCCGCGCCCTCGGAACATGAGAATGTCGCCGGGCCGAAGATTGACGATCGAGTCGTCAACCTCGGCCACGTACGGGCTTTCCGGGTCCAAGAAGTGGAGCCCAATGTACAGCGGCACGTGTTTCGGCTGGTCAGCTATACTCTCCGCATACTTTTCATTCAGCTCTATTCCGTGCCTGCCGGCTATCGCCCTGTTGATGTTATAGACGAAGCCCGTGCAGTCCATTCCAACCCTTGAGACTGCATAGAGGTAGTTATACACATCGACGTTCGTGATCTGATCGTGATCTTTCAAAAAGTAGATGTACGCGAGCAGCGAAGACGGGTAGTCCGTCTTCTGCATGCGGTTTATCAGCCGCTCATCGTAGAGCACCTCGTAGCGCGCGTTCGGCATATCGAAGTGTACCACCTTCGGCTTAGGAGCGCTTATAGCTTCTACGTACTCGCGAAAATCCTCACTCTCGATTTGCTCGTCGATGTAGTTCCACACGCGTTCCGCCCTTCCTTTTCCTCCCCAGAAGACCACGTGCCGCCAGCCCACCAGATCTCTCTCGTAATTCATACCGAAGGGCATGCGCACTTCGATATCCCGCCCCATTATCTCGTACGTTCGGAAATAATCGCGCTGAAAGACTTCTTTGAGAAAGCTTTCGAGCTCAATCTCGAGTGCCGTTTTTCCTCGAGCAACCACCCGGTCGAGCGCCAAATAATCTGCGTCTTCGGTCTCCTGCAGCGCACAAACACCTACCGGCAGCAGGAAGAAGCCGAGTACGAGAACTAAGCTGAGGGTGCAGCGAAGGGTCATACGCCTTTCCCCCATCTACTACCAATATACAACACGCACCCGCGCGCACAAAACTAATACCACTGTCCGGCGTGATCAATGCTGTGCCGGTGCAAAGCCGGCTGCTGTATCATGGCAGCAGCAAGCGCCGGCGTGGGCTCATGTATGGGCAGTAACGACGGTCACCGCTGCTTGCCTACCGGTGCGGCGTAAACGGCGAACTCGTTATACCCATCGACACCGAGCAGGGCATCGAGTTTGTCTTGGTCATACGCACCAACAGCGCAGGTGCCGCAGCCCACGTCTTCACACGCAAGGTACAGATGGGCGCATACATGTCCGGCGTCGAGCAGAATGAGGCGTAGACTCTCCCACGAATACGACCACTCGCAGCGGTACGGTATTGCGGTCCACACAAAATCTACCGCTCCGCCGAAGTGGTGTTTCAGCAGCGCCTCATCCAGCTTCGCTTCAAACTCTCTTGTCTTCCGCTCTACACACAGCGCGTGATCAAAAGGAAGATACCGGTAGAGCCCCGGTTCCAGACCCTCCACACGGTTGACAAAAATATATGTCTCAAAGGGATGACGCGCTCCTCCCGACGGCACGGTGCGGAAACTTGCCTTCTCGCCGCTCTTCCGTACCCCCTGTGTTGCCCACAGCAGATACGATAGCTCGCCGATCGTGAGAGCCTCATCAGAGAAGCTCCTGCGCGATTCCCTTAGGGTCACCGCATCGCGGAACGATATTGGGTGCTCAACCGTCGCTCCCGGTTCAGGGAGCGCCACTTTCTCCCCACTGCACGGCTTCTGCCTCTGCGGCGCCGGCTTACCTGTTCCATGGTCGGTTTTGCTCCTGTCGAGCTCGGGCCAGCGGGTTTTTAGCATTCTTCTTGTTGTTTCCGGACCATACATATGACTGTCCTCCTTCGGTTGTACCTACGTCGCCGCTTCTCTTTTCAGCCGTTTGGGATCCTAACTTTCACAACAACTCAGACCCCTGCGCGCTCCAAACACTCAAGCGCTCGCGCTTCAATGATAGACCAAGGGGTCATAGCTCGTCGAGGAGTCTCGCGGCAGATCGCCTTGCAAACCTCATCATTCACCGCGAGATGGACGCGTCCGTGCAGCTCGACGACCAGAATGTGGACAATGAAGAGATTGTGCCGTTCGTCGGTGATGAAGGTGCAGCGTTAGTCGACGTGATACGGCAGAGTGCGGCGTATTCCGGCGCTCCGCCGGACTTTCTTAACTCTTGGCTCGAGCAAGGGCCTTCCTTTAAACAGCCGTAACGCCGGTTGAGAATAGCTGCCAATCTTTGCAGAAGCTTAAAATTACGCTGACAAGGCGCCGACCCGTAAGGTGTATCCTTACACATGAAAGCTGACAATAAGACCAACTTTCAAGGAGGGAAGGACATGAGAAAGCTACTTATTCTTGGGTTTATCGTTTCGGCTCTTGCCTTGGTCTTCGCCGCCTGTGAGCCGGTTGATGAGGAGATGCTGGAAGAGGACCCCATGATGGAAGAGGAGCTGGAAAACGACTTCTAAGCGGTGTCTCATTAGGGGATAAACCTTAACCTTTGCACCAGCAACACCCGCCGGGCCTCGGCTCGGCGGGTGTCTTCGTCTTGGCAGCATTCAAGACGTTGTTAGAGTCAGCAGAAACAGCTCCATGGTCCTTGCGCTACAGCGCGGCGGTGGATCGGCGCAAGACTCAGCCACACCACAGGTTCCGCAAAACCCTACTCGTATCATCATCGCTGGACGGCAGCTCGAACCCACTCGCGAAACGGTGTGTTCGTAGGGTGGCCCGGCGCATAGCGAAAGAGAACTTCGTCGTTGCTGACCGAAATATGGCTTAGGCTGACCGTCATCGCGTCCTCACGCGACATAGCGACCGCAAATGGACCGGGCTTCGGCAGCTCCGAGCGATGAAAACGCTCGAGGGCGGCGAGATGATCACAGGGTGCAGCCGTCATCGCTTCATAAACCTGCGCTCGCGAGCGTTGAACTTCCGCCGGCTCAAATGAGGAAGTGGTCAGCGGGGGTTTGGGGTGCAGCCTGGTCAAGGCTTGTGCGCCGTTGTGGCGATAAGCGACCGGTTTCTCGCCGGGGCCCAAAACCAGCAGAATGAAAGGTAGATACTCGCCCGTATCAACCGCCATAAGGCGATTCTCGGATTCACGCGGCGATTTGGAATCGGACAACTCAAGGATAAGCAGACCACGACTTCGCGGCGCCCCCGCCGTTTGGGTATGCGAATCTGAGACCGTATTCCTCGGCGCAGTTGCAGCGCGGTCGTGCGACTCTGCGGGATAGTGGTTCAGAACGCAGTGAGCAACCCCGTAGTGGTTCACGGCAATCCAGGTGCCGCCACCATCGGGGTCAATTGGAGCGATCACCTCCGCCCCGACTCGAGTGAGGAGCTGTGGACCCTGAGCCGTAGCGCGCGAGCGGAGTTCGTCACGGTTGAAGAAAACGTCGTAGCCATCGGGTCTAGTTACCCAAGTAACGGTGCACATGTTCTTCTGCTCCTGTCCGTGTATACGCCGTTTCCGTGCTCATATTCACATTGTACCGCTGCAAATCGTGCTCCGCAATCTGTTGGGGTTACACCCGTCTGTTCGCAGCCGTAGCCGAGCCCTGGGCAACAAGAACGGGTTCTGGTAGCATGGTGGAGTGATGAGTGAACATCCGTCGCTAGATATTACCGCGAGCTACGGCTCGTCGCTCGCTGGGAGAACCGTGGCGTTATGCATCACCGGCAGCGTCGCTGCGGTGCGCGCGGTAGAGCTCGCCCGTTTACTCATGCGGCATGGTGCGGTGGTCCGCTCGGTTATGAGCGGCGCGGCGTGCCGTATCATTCACCCTGAGCTTATGCACTGGGCCACCGGAAACCCGGTGGTGTGCGGATTGACCGGCGAGGTCGAGCATATTCAACTTGCCGGGAACGTCGCCGGCAAAGCGGATGTTGTCCTCGTAGCCCCGGCCACGGCCAACACCGTCGGCAAGATTGCACACGGCATCGACGATACGCCGGTGACCACCGTCGTAACCACCGCTATCGGCGAGCGCATACCGATTGTCGTAGTACCGGCCATGCATGAGCCTATGTATCGGCATCCGATTGTGCTTGCAAATCTCGAAAAGCTTGCCCAAGCCGGTGTAACGGTTCTCGATCCGCGTGTTGAAGAGGGCAAAGCAAAGATTGCCGAGAACGAGCTGATACTTGCAACACTACGCCGCATCGTGAACGCCTCAGCGCTGCGCGGGCGGCGCGTACTGCTCACCGCCGGCCGAACCGTTGAGTACGTTGATCCGATCCGCGTCATCACCAACAACAGCAGTGGAAAGATGGGGTGCGCCCTCGCGGCAGAAGCGTACGCCGCAGGGGCTGAGGTGACGCTGATCTACGGGAAAGGAACTGTTGATCCTCCAGCAGGGGTGAGAGTGCGGCGGGTGGAGACCGCCGAGCAGATGTACACTGCAGTGTTAGCTGAGCTTGCCGATGCAGGCCCGTACGACGCGATGATCGCCGCAGCAGCGGTGAGTGACTGGAAGACGGCCGAGGCGGCGCAGAAGAAGATAACCACCCACGGTGCCGAGTCACTTTCGCTTGAGTTAGTACCCACGCCTAAGATCATTGACACCGCAAAGCGCCGGCATCCGGGCGTCTTCTTGGTGGCCTTCCGCGCCCAGCATGATATTTCGCCCGAGGCTGCGCGCGCCGACGCGCGCGATCGCATGCGAAAAGCTTCGGCCGACATGATAGCGGTCAACGATGTGGCCCGCCCTGGAGCAGGATTCGAATCGGACACCAACGAGTTGTTGCTCTTATATCCGGATCATAGCGAGGAGCGCATCGCGCTCACCACCAAAACGCTGGCTGCCCAACGGATAATTGAGGCGATGGCTCAACGCTTGGGTGATTGCGGCCACCACGGACGACGAAAGGCCGCAGACTAGCCCGGTTTCCGGCAGTAGATGGCTTCCGGCGGCAGTAATCGCCATACCAAAGCACGCCGTCTCGTGCTACGCTGGTTATCAGGTTATGGTTTGCTCGCTGCAGGTACTTGTGCCGGCAATACTGCTCACTGGGCTGCTTACCGTGACCGTGCGGGTGCGGGGCCACTCTTACGCGGTCTACGTGTTCAAGCCGCTGACGACGCTGCTGGTTCTAGTGCTGGCCGCGACCACGCCCGAACCGGTGTCGCGGTTCTATCAGACCGCCGTAGTTGTTCGACTCGCGTTCTCGCTTGCCGGCGACGCGCTATTGATGCTGCCCCGACAACTGCGGTGGATGCTCCCCGGCGCAATCTGTTTCCTCATGGCACACTTAGTCTATCTTCCGGCGCTGAGCGCCATTGCGGGTTTTTCCGTGACGCTGCCGTTAATGATCCCATTTGCGCTCTACGCTGCGGCGTGGATTGTAGCGCTTTGGCCTAACCTCGGCTGGCTACGATGGTCGATAGCGCTATACGCCGTTGTGCTCACGAGTACCGGTTGGTTGGCCGCCGAGCAGGTTCTACAAAGTCCTGAGCCGCGCGTGGTTATTGTGATGGTGGCGATGATATGCTTTATCCTTTCCGATTCAGTGCTGGCATATGACCGCTTCATCCGGCACAGTATCGCCCGTGAACCGGTAGTGCTCGCGCTCTACTTCGCTGCTCAATTGCTAACGGCGCTGACAGTCTGAGTCTTGAAAGCCGGACACCGGCCCGCAGCCTTCCGGCGCACCGCGCCGGACGTTCGAAACGGAAGATAAAGGTCGATTTGAGCAGCGTGCTTGACTTGGCTTTGGGTGTTTATCGCGAATTCCGTCAGCTCAGCGATTCCGCACCCACCTTCTGTGCCGGGCAGCATCCCCGCAGCGGAGCAGGCTCACATCGAAGACCCGGAGTTTACTGGTGCCGCCGGCATGCATCATTATGGGGGTGAGCGGAGCCGAATAACCCAACACGGAGGTAAAGCAATCATGGAACTAGAGCTTGAATTTTTTGGCATTGCTTCGTTGCTTCAGACCTGGAACATCGCGGAATCGACCGCCTTGGTGCTGGAGCGATTGATCGTGATTGCCGCCCTGCTTGCGGCGGCCGGGCTTTTGGACTTCATCACGCGCAAACTGATTGTGCGATTTCTCCACAGGTTCTTCCGCCGTACGCCTGTTACGTGGGATAACCGCATTGCCGACCGACGTGTGCTGCCACGTCTGTCACGAGTTGCCCCCGCGCTTGTGTTTTATGCCGGCGCCGGTCTGGTTGCTCCGGAACTACCTTGGGTTACCGAAGCGATACGCCGAGTGAGCATCGCCTGGATAGCCTTGGTTTCCGCTTTCACCATTGATGCGCTCCTTAATGTTTTTCACGACTTGTATCGCGAGAGCGGCGCCGATACGCGCCGACCGATCAAGGGGTTTGTGCAGCTCGGTAAGGTTGTGTTGTATATCGTGGCCGGGGTCGTGGCGCTGACTGCGCTTCTCGACCAGTCGCCGCTCGGCATTCTCGGCGGTTTGGGCGCCATGAGCGCTGTTCTGCTGTTGGTGTTTCGTGACTCGATTTTAGGCTTGGTTGCCGGAATGCAGCTCTCAGCAAACAACATGGTGCGCATCGGCGACTGGATTGAGATGCCGAAGTACGATGCCGACGGTGATGTCATAGACATAACACTACAGTCCATTAAGGTACAGAACTGGGACAAGACCATTACTACGATCCCCATCTACGCGCTCATCTCCGACAGTTTTCGCAACTGGCGTGGAATGAGCGAGAGCGGTGGGCGGCGTATCAAGCGCGCGGTCAACATCGATATGCGATCGGTGAAGTTTGCTACGCCCGAGATGCTTGCACGTTTCCGGCGCTTCTCACGCATTCGTGACTACCTGGAGAAGCGCCAAGCCGAAATAGACGCGCACAACAGGGAGCACAATATCGATCTTTCGGACTCGGTGAGCGGGCGCCGCATGACCAATCTCGGCATATTCCGCGCCTACCTCAGCGAATATCTCCAGCAGCATTCCTTGATTAGAAAGGACATGACCTTCCTTGTCCGCCAGCTGCCGCCGGGCCCTAGCGGGCTTCCCGTAGAAGTCTTTGTGTTCAGCGCCGACCAGCGCTGGCCGTACTACGAGGGTATCCAAGCCGATATCTTCGACCATCTGTTGGCGGTGATTCCCGAGTTCGAACTCCGTGTTTTCCAGCAACCGAGCGGTCACGACCTTGCAGCCATTGCAGAGGCGCTGCGCGGCGGAGCTGCGCAACCGCTTCCGTCCAACGGAACCGGCACGGAGGCCGGGCGATAGTGTGCCGGCGACAAGGAGTGCTCGTTGTTACCGGGCTCGCAATTGACGCGGTTACGGCGACAAACACAGCACTTCCGGGGCCGCCGGCAAACGAACCAAGCTGGGCTTGGCCCACGTCAAAGCCCAAGCTGTCTACGATCATGCCTGCCGTCCGCGGAAACGTTGCAGACGTACCGACGTCATGCCGGCTCTACAACGGCGCGATTGCGGCGGTCCGATTGCCTCTTCACAAACAATGGTGTTAATTTGTATTTACATGTAGTATACGTCAGGCTTGAGTGTTACAGCCGGCCGCAGGAAAGCCGCTGTTGTTCCACATACGCAAGCAGCCTGTGAGCTCAAGGAGTGCATACTATGGCCGAAGTTGCTAATGCCTTAAAGAAATGGTTCGTCGCCCACTTCATCACCGATATCATCTTTGCCGTACCGCTGTTCTTATTTCCCAGTGCCTTTCTCGGGGCGCTTGGTTGGAGCGTTGTGGACCCCTTCGCAGCTCGGTTAGTGGCCGCCGC
>PWQX01000217.1 GCA_003556605.1 Spirochaetaceae bacterium | reverse complement strand
TGCCGCTATACTGGGGCGTGTGGGGCGTTTGGGTAGCGTTTCCGATCTCTGACTTTTTCGCAACCGTCATAACGCGCATCCGCCTGCGGGGCGAGTACCGCGATCTGCTCGGGGCGGCCGGCGAGTGCGCGACCGACGGGCGCGACGTGACCAAGCGAGCGTGATCCGGCTTTGATTGATTCAACGCTTCATTTCGTGCTAAGACTACCTGCATGGATGAGAGCACCGCGGTAGCGGAGATTACGTTCACGGCGTTCGATTTTGAGACTACCGGACTGAATCCGGTCGAAGATGCTATCTGCGAGCTGGGCGCAGTGAAGTTTCGACACGCTGAGGTTGTCGACACCTTTCAGACGTTGACGAATCCGGGAGTAAGAATTTCAGCCGACGCTCGCGCAGTAAGTGGCCTGACCAACAAGAAGCTTGCCGCGTATCCGCCGGTGAGTGAAACGCTGCCCGAGTTCCTCGCGTTCATTCAAGGCTCGGTCTTAGTAGCGCACAATGCTGAGTTTGATCTTGGCTTTCTGCGAGCGGCGCTGCAAACCTACCGGTTGCCCGATATTCGAAACCTGATTGTGGATACACAGGCGCTCGCGCAAAAAGCATTTCCGCGGCGCCGCAGCTACAGCCTGCAATCTCTCGCCGAATATCTGGGGGCCCACCCGGGTGCCGCACACCGCGCGCTCGACGATGCGCTAACATGTATGAAAGTCTTCAACGCCTGTGTCGATCAGTTGAGCTTCATGGGCGATCTTGAGTTGTCGCAAGTACTGCGTTAGTAGGTTTTCGCGCTTAGCGCCCGCGCGACAGAATCTTCAGCATATACAATTCAAGATAACGTTGGAAATCACGTTTGCGCTTAATCTCCTTGAATGCGTCGTTACGCGATAAGCGCTCCGCTAGGCTGTGAATGCGGGACTTGTCCGGGGGCATGTTTCGATTAAGCACCCGCATACGGCGTAGAAAGTCACGCACCAGCGCGTTAACGTCTTCTACGAGATTGTGTTTCGCGGTGCGGTCCAAAAGCGGGTTCCATAACTCGACCAACTCTTGAAGCGCGGCATCAATATCGCCGCTCGCACCTAAGAACTCGCGCTTCAAATTGCGAATCGCCTTCCGGTAGTGTACAGATTGCGGGCTAGTTTTGCCGGCTTGTTCAGAGCCGTCGTCTCCCGGCGGAAGGTGCTCTGGTTCGCCCGCAGTGGAATGGGATTCCGGATCGCCGGTCAACACCATTGCGCTGTCCGAAATCTTCGGCTTGCCGCGCCCATCACGCTTTTCGGAACCGGCGAACAAGAACCGTTTGAGCACACGCACTATCCCGGCCAGCCCCGGGACCACCTGCCAAAACGGTAGCATCAGACGTGCATCTTGATAAAGCTGCTTGCGGTCAAGCTGCAGAGCTTCCGCCAGCGGCCGCAGCTCATGGGTCCTGCGGTTGACAACCCGGTTAAGGACCGCCCGTGTATTCTGCCCACCCTCGGAGGTCTCGCGCTCGGCCAACAGCAGTAAGCTCGGATTCAACAGCGACACGGTAATCGGATATCGCGCCTTGACGTTTGTCTCGATAAAGCGCTCGAAAGCTTCATCGTCGCTCATAGCGCGCATCTTGTTGTCTTGCCGCAGGAGCGCGGTCCAGTGTTGCACGATGAGTCGGCGCAACTCTTCAGACGCCTGGTGAATTCCTGAGCCTACTACCGCAATAACGTACTCTTTACGCAGATAGTAGTCTTGATTCTCATGCGTGCGTGTTCGGATTATTTCGGGCAAGGTCTCACCCGCGGTCTGTGCCGTCTGTTCAGCCAGATACGCTTGAATCCGCTCGGGCGGCAGATTCTTGGTGATCGGCACTCCTTTGTCATCACCGAAGCCATAGATTTCGCTGATGCTATAGGTGTAAGGGTGGTGATGCAGATGCTTTTCAAGTAGCTTCTGTGCCAGCTCTAGGTCGCGGCTCTTCTGTTTCAGGCCTTTGTAGAAAATCGCATGATAACCGATGAGGTATGCAGCCTGCAGGACCGCTTCTTCCTCCGGTAGCCGGTCTTTTTTCTTCTGGAACTCCTTCACGAGCGTATTGCTGAGCTGTGCCCAGAAGTAAAACGTAAACTCATCGGGTTTGAGCACCGTAGACAAGACTGATTCGGGGTTGGTGAGTACGCCGTTAATGATGTCGCGCAGAGCTATCTCGCGCCCGCGGAATAGGAACTGGAGCTTACTGTGTACGTAGCTCGCGTTCGTCTCGTTGCGAAAATACAAACGAACTCGCTGAAGCGCGATCAGGATGACGGGCCGACCAAGCAAATACGAGGTAATGATGATGCTGGGGAGATTCTCGGGAAATATGAGACGCAGCAACCGCGGCTTGTGCTCAGCGCTCTCAAGCCACTGCATGAGAGCGGCGGTAATGTCAACCGGAACAACTACGTGCTCCGGCGCATTCAACGACAGACTCTCCTCTGTCGGGAAGAAAAGGTCGGGGCGATCGTGCAGTTTTTCGTACGCCTTGTCAACGATTGTAATGTAGTGTTGGCTATAAACGATCTCGGAGATTCGCTCGCCGTCACGCAGTAAGGCGCAGACCCCGTCTTCCTCGAGTTGTCGCAGATAATCGTGGAGTTTCTCCTCGGTGCTCGTCTGCAGGTCCTTGAGCTGCGGGTATTCCTCGGCGTAGTGTTCGAGGTATCGCTCGCTGAATGCGAGAAATTGCGGAAACGAGAAGCGCGGATTTCCCAGCTTACGTACGCAGATACTCAGGATCTTGGCAACTTCAGCGCGATCGGCCATTACAACTCCTCGTAGGGCTACTGGAAATAGTATCTACCTTTCACGCGGAGTGCAAGAAGGCTCCGAGCTTAGCCGTTTGTTTTGTTTGACAGACGTGGTGGTGTGTGCATAGGATATCTAGCATGAGAGACTTGCGGAAGTGATAAGGCTACTGTATCTGTTAACTAGGCTGAGCTTGCGCCGGGTTACGGCAACAGTCGGGATGATCGTGGTTTTCGTTGCCGTGGCTGCGACGTGCCGAACACATCCCGAAGCGGAGCCTTTGCAGCTGCCTGAGCCCGCTCTCGAGGTAACTGAGAGAGAACCAGTTGAACGGGAGGTCCCTGAGCCCGAAGAGGAACCACAGGAGCCGGAGTACACGGTGAGTGAAGAGCTCTATGACGAAACGTTCGAGGAGGTTGAAGAAGTCGTTGCACACCTGAACGAAATCATCGCAGAGCGTGACTACGAGGCTTGGCGTGGGCTGCTCACCGACGAGTTCGTGGCGGTGCATTCTGATCCGGATAGACTGCGACGCCGTTCCGAGAGCCCGATTCTGCGACGCCGGTCGATAGTGCTTGAAAGTTTGCAGGACTACTTCGAAGCGGTCGTGGTCCCGAGCAGGGCGGACGCTCGTCTGGACGATCTGCGCTTCTTGGATGATGACCGGGTGGAAGCGCTTATGGCGGTCGGAGACCGGAAGATTCTCTTGTATCAGCTGAGAAGAGACGCAGCCACCTGGAAAATTGATCATTACTAGTAGTAACTTTGTAGCGAATAGCGATCGCCTTACAAGGGGGCAATAATGTTGCACGTGTTTGCTACGACGCTTGTTTTGCTGGTGTTCATCCTGACTCCGGCAGTAGCGCCGGCCGAAAACCTCGACGGTGATGGACCGTTGACCATTGAAGACCTGTATCTCGAACAAGACGTCGATATTCGCATCATCGACAGCCAAGCAAGCTCGTCTAGCCGCGCAACCAAGAGTCTTGCACTGCAAACTCTGCAAGCAATGCTGCATGATGGGCGAATCAGTCCCGGCCATCCCGAGATTGTACCGATCTTGCGTGGACTTGCACTCGAAGGGACCGGACGCAAGGTTCGTCAGGGCAGCCCGACGGTTGTTAACGATTTTCCCGAAATCCGCAGATCTTCCGCGCAACTGCTCGGCCAGATCGGCGGAGAAGACGCTCGGGATGCATTGATCAAGGTGCTGCGCGATGATAACGAGCCGATGGTGCTCGCCGAAGCGGTGTACGCTCTCGGCTTGATCGGGTCAAATGAGAACAACCAGGTTACCATCGCAATCGCGCAGATGCT
>PWQX01000111.1 GCA_003556605.1 Spirochaetaceae bacterium | reverse complement strand
TATCAGAGCTTCCGTTGCCGCCGTCAGGGGCTGAGGGATCGATGTAGACGAAGTCTGGGTCCACGTCGCCGGTCTTAACTCGCGCCGTCGCGCTGATCTCAGGCGCGGTGTCGATCGCACTGCCGCCTGCGAGGGCTTCGACAACGTAATAGTACGTGGTGTCCTCGTGAGCCGCCTCATCGACATAGCTATACTCTGGGCCCCCTCCGGAGGAAACCGTCGCAATCGGAGTATCAGTATCTACGTTGATGGTTCCGGGACTCTCACTTCGAAACACGTGATAACTGGTTATCGATGAGTCGGGCTCAACCCAATGAAGGGTTATCTCCGGTAACCCTGTAGTGGCGAAAGCCACAAACTCTGCGTGCTGTGCAGCTATACCTTCGGATGAGTCGCCGTTCGAGCTTTGGGTGGAGCTCCCTCCGCTCGACCCAAAAGGGTTAGAGCAGCCGGCGAACAGCAGTAGAGTTACGGCCAGTAGCGCGATCGGTCGATGCCGGTGCTTATTGTGCATATGGTTCCTCCGGATGTTTCCTTCTCGATTCTAGTCTTATATGACTTTAATCTTATATGCTACGCTGTAAAGTTTAGCAATTTACGTGCCATTTCGGGAACTATATCGGCCGAGGGTCTAATCATCTGAAGTGAAAAGAATTGAAAAACGGGCGGAGATGAAACGGGCTTTCCGGCCGGGCGGCAATGCCCCCGATTCTAATCCATTATGCATACATCGTGCAACTTGAATATCCAAGCTGCATAGTAAGATTCATACCCCGCACCGACCGACTCATAATCAATTGACTCCATGCTGCCGGACCTCGCCGAATGCTATCGCGAGGCGACTCGATACGTGGGCAGGCCTTCCCCAGGCGGGGTGTAGGCTTCCCGCGTGTGCTCATGTCATTGGGTGTCTCGAAAGGTCGCTCCGCGGCGAACCCGCTGCTTAACTTCGGTCCAATGCGCTTTAAGTTGGTCGCGATGCTGTTTTGCCAAGAAATATCAGTGGCTCATGCTCGTTTTTCATGGTAACCGGCGAACGATGATCGCCGGAGACGCAGTTCTGAATAAGATCCGCACTGCAACAGCGCACAGTCCGGTGGTTGTTCACCCGCCGCCTACTCAGCAACCGACTCGGTCGCAAGCGGCTCGCTTCCCGTGCTTTCAGTGCCGGAGAATGCGCTCAGTGCCGTAACGGTGAGAAGAATCAGCGCCATGCCGAAAAACTGCAGCGGACTCACGCTTTGATGCAAGACCACAAGGCCGAACAGCGATGCCGTGACCGGCTCAACCATCGCGATAATGGAGGCCACGGCCGGCGCGGTATGTCTCAGACCGACGATATAGAAAATAAACGACAACCCGGCGCCGCCTACCCCCAGCGCCACGAACCACGGCCAACTCGGCGTGCTCAGCACCGCCACGGCCTGACCGCTGTCGCTCAGGCCGAACAGTATGATCGCGAGTACCGTGAACGCTATCATCAGAATGGCCTGCGGGCTGCCGTGCGGTGCGGCGTACTTGAAGCCGAAAATGAAAAGCGCATACGACAGGCCGGAAAGCAGTCCGGCGGCGGCAATGGGTGTGACCTCGCCCGCGCCGAGATCGTACACACCGGTCAGGAGCACGACGCCGACAAGTACCATCGCGATCGCGGCCCACTTGAACAGGGTAGGGCGTTCGAGCTTGAGCGTGAACGACACGAGATAGACAAACACCGGCGCGCAGTACATCAGGGTCGCCGCTACCGCAACGCTGCCCTCGGCGATGCTGACGAAGTAAAACGCGAAGTTTCCGGCCACGCCCAGACCGGCAATTGCCGACCAGAACCATAATCGGCCGCTTGCCAATCCGCTACCGCGCGGGCGAACCCCCAACCAGGCCAGAACAAACAGCAGCCCGATTGCGCCCCGGTAAAACGACACTACAACCGGGTCCCAGCCCTCGGCCGTGAGAATGCCGCCGATCCCGCCTGATAGTCCCCAGCATATCGCCGCAGCTGCAACGAATATCGCGCTCAGATTCAGCATGAGTCTTTACACTACGAGCCGCGGCAAAGACTCACACGTTCCCACGTACTGCCCATCTTCCAGTTGCTCGATATGCAAACGCAATCTTTGTTCTTCTGCCATGGGCATGATAGTATACCGTAACGCTGCTCCGTAGGAACTCCGGCCGACGATACTCTCGCCTCGCTGCGGTCTCTCCGGTCTCGCGCGGGAGCCTAAACACGGAATAACGGATTCTGCCTCATGTTGTAGAAAATTAACATGTTTGTTAAACTACAACAATGAGGTGGAGCGTATTCCATGCGGCAGTGCGTGAGCTGCCATGGTTCGACCTGCAATCTCTGAGGACACTCTTTCCCGACGAGCACCGTACGCTGCCGGTGCAGCTCTCGCGCTGGAAGCGGTCCGGCGCCGTGCTGCAGCTACGTCGTGGACTATACACCCTGTCGGAGCAGTATCGCTCGGTTCCGGTGCATGCTCCGGCACTCGCGAACGTGCTGTACGAACCGTCGTACATCAGTTTGGAGTGGGCGATGTCGTGGCACGGAGTCATCCCCGAGTATGCAACACTGCTCACCTCGGTGACGCCTCGGGAAACCGCCCGCTTCGTCAACGCGTTCGGTGCTTTCAGTTACCGCACCGTCCGGCCACGCCTGTTCCACAGCTACCGCGCCGAGCGGATTATGGAGATTGAGGTATTCATCGCGACGTCCGTCAAGGCGGTCTGTGATTATCTCTACCTGACCCCGGGGCCGTGGAACGCCGATCGTATTGACGAGCTGCGCCTCGATCCGGATTCGCTGCCGGCGGCCGAGGAATTGGAGCGGATGTCTGCTGAGTTCGAATCACCGAAGGTGGAGCACGCCGTAGGGCTCATCGCTGCATTACTCAGAGAGGAGAAGACGTGAAGGATCATCCGCTTCAGATCGCCGCGGGCGAGCGCGATCCGGGACGGCGAGTAAACATTATCCGTGAATACCTTCAAGCGATGATTCTACGGTCGATGCACGCGGCCGGCGCGTTTCTGTCGTTATCGTTCGTCGGCGGCACAGCGCTCCGATTCGTTCACGGGGTTCGCCGTTTTTCGGAAGACCTAGATTTGTCGGCTGAAGGAGAGGAGACACCGAACATCTCTCGGTTTGCCGAGCGTATTGAGAGAGATTTGGCCCGACAGGGCTTCGAGGTGACGACTTCCCGGAAATCAAGCGGAGCTGTGGAGGCAATCTGGGTCCGGACCGCCCGTCTCCTGTACCAGGCGGGCGCCGACAGCAATCCGCGTCGCAAGCTCTCGGTTAAGGCTGAGATCGACATGAACCCACCGGACGGAGCACATACCGAGACACGAATTATCCGGCGGCATGTGATGTTCACCGTCCGTCATCACGATCTACCGTCGCTCATGGCCGGCAAGATCAACGCGCTTCTCACTCGCCCGTATACCAAGGGGCGTGATTGGTATGACTTGGTATGGTATCTGTCTATCCGGTCACCGGTCAGTCCGAATTTGGATCTTCTTCGAAACGCCCTGCTGCAGAGCGGCAATGCAGCGAATGCCGAGAGTTGGCCGGGCGAGTTGATCTCGCGCCTGGATAAACTGGATGCTCACTCGATTCGCTCCGACATAGAGCCCTTTCTCGAAGACCGCGAGGAAGTTGCGCTTCTCGACCTCGAGGGGATTCGCACGATGCTCGAAGAGCGATCACAAACGTGAGATCGGTGTTTTCCTTACTCGTTCTGAGGCGATAGAAACTCGCCCCACCGTACCGTCTCACCACCGTACCGTGTCCCCACCGTACCGGTGGCTTCTGTTACCTCCAGTATGTGTGGAGCCCGTTTATTTCTTACGTTTTGCAAGGATCCATAATGCTGTTGAAGCACGTGGCGACCACGAGTTGTTCTGCCTCGATATTCCTGCGTCATGGTTGCAAGTTGCAAGCGGCTCGCGTCCCGTGCCTTCGGCGCCCGAGAATGCGCTGAGGGCGGTTACGGTGAGGAGAATCAGCGCCATGCCGAAAAACTGCAGCGGACTCACGCTTTGATGCAAGACCACCAGGCCGAACAGCGATGCCGTAACCGGTTCCAC
>PWQX01000022.1 GCA_003556605.1 Spirochaetaceae bacterium | reverse complement strand
GCACGCGTGCTGCCAGGCTCAATGCGGGCCCGGCGCGGCTCCGGTTGTTACAACCGCCGCCCACCCAACACGCAATACCAACACGAGCACGCTGAGACACATTCGCAGTAGCGCTGCTCTGGTCTGAAGATTCCCATCCGGCACCACGAAGAGCGGTGCAGGGTGTACCTCGCGCCGGTAGCCGTCACTGACGGTGGCATAAACTACCCGCAGTTCTTCCCAGGCCGGGCGGAGACACATCAGCTGAGCCCAATGACCGCCACCGGAGGAAATAGCCAGAATGGGACGTCGGTTCCTTCGTGTTCGGCTCTTCATTGGTGCGTTCCAACGTTCCGCTACTATGCAGATTTCCGGCGCGGCAGTAAGGGCAAGCAGATACGAAACAGCCGCCGCCGGGAAAGCGGCGGCGCCGATTAGCTCAATGCTTTCCTCTACTAGCCCGTCCATCAGGTGAAAAGGAATATAGATCTCGGTGAACAGCTCACCAGCGCAAGAGCGAGGCTCCACTGCGGTATGCTGTCATAGAGCTGTTTTTTCACCACGTGCCGGCGTTTCTGCAGTAGCTATGCCCGGGCCCCATTAGCTTGCGTCTGTCACACCCGTGAGGCCTCATCACGGTCCCAGGTGAGCTTGTCGCCGTGCAGCCGCCGCCGTGCCCGCGCACGCGCTGCTATATTCACCCATAAATACACCCCAAGGCGCCAGGGTAAGGTCAAGCCCCACGGCAGCGAGCGGGCAATTGCCGCCGGGCGCTTGGCGTCGGCGCCGGCGGGCTCGGGATAGCGGGAAGCCAGCTGATAGGCGCCGAGGCGGCTGCGGGTCTTGACCCGGATAAGGTCGCCTAGGGTCTTGGGCGCGGTCACGCTCACCGCGGCCTCGGCTACGGCAATGCGCTCCTCAGGGCGAAAGCGCGAGCGCACAAAGCCGTCGTCGGCAATGAGGGGCGGGAACTCACCGAAGCGTTTGCGGCCGCGCTTGGAAAGCGCGTAGGCGCCGGTTCCCACCATGACCTGATTGTAGGGCAGGCGCAGCCACACAGCGTAGAAGGCGCGCACTGCCGGGCTGGACCCGGAAGTGTCGGTTACCGCCACCGGCGAGGCCAGCAGGTGACCGTTGCGCTGCAGCGCGGCGGCTACCGCACGCACGGCCGGAAGCGGCAGCACCACATCGGCATCCACGTAGAAGCGCGGGAAGCCTGTTGCCGCGCGCTCGCCGGCATTGAGCGCCGCAGCCTTGGAGGCCTGTTCAAGCTCAATAACCCATACCGGCGGACCGAAGGCGCGCGCGCGCTCGGCGGTGCGGTCGGTGCAGCCGTTGCACGCTACAATCACCTCAAGGTCGCCGGTATCGGCAGTGCTGACAAGCGCCTGCAGGCAGCGCTCTATGACCGCCTCTTCGTTATACGCCGGAATGATGATGCTGATCATGACGATTTGTTACCTCCCTGACCTTAGGCCGCCGCGCCGGGCGCGTGCCAGTCGGCGCGCCGGCGCCAGACAGCGGCCCACTCACGGCGGCGGGCTCTCGCCGCCGGCGCGGCCGGGGCTGCCAGCGCGAAGGCGGCCAGGCGCACCACACACCACAGCCGCAGCATCGCCACCAGGGCCGCGGCGGTTGCCGGCCGGTAGTGCCTTCGAAACAGCTGCGCCTTGGCGCGAAACAGCCGCACCAGCTTATCGCTGCGCGCAGGCTCCGAGGCTCCGCCGTAGTGCACAATACGCGCCTCGGGCGTCAGCACCGGGTGAAGCCCGTCGGCCGCTGCGCGCAGGCATAGGTCGGCGTCTTCACCGTACATGAAGAACTGCGGGTCAAAGCCCCGCAGGCGGTCCCAGTTGTGTTTGCCGATCAGCAGCAGACAGCCGGTGACAATGTCTACCTCGCGCACCGCGTCCCAGCTCCAGCCGGCCAGAGATTCCGCATTGAACACCCGCGAGCGCCGAAACAACTTCGCGAGCCCTGTGGCCGTACAGAACATGCTCCACACCGACGGCTTCATCCACCCCGCGGTGGGGTTGCGGCTGCCGTCGGCAAACACGGTGCTGCCGCCGTAGATGCCCCACTGGGGGTTCGCCTCGGCAAAGGCGGCGAGCCTGTCAAGCGCGCGGTCAAGCACCACGGTGTCGGGGTTCAACAGCAGCACGTATTCACCGCGCGCCTCGGCGGCAGCCAGGTTGTTGGCGGCGGCGAACCCCAGGTTCTCAGAGAGCGCAAGGACCTTGAGCTCCGGGTACTCCTCCGGCGGGAAGGCCGTGCGGATGGCCCCGGCGCTGCCGTCGGCAGAGGCGTTGTCTACCACCAGAAGCTCAAAGCTGCCGGGAGCGGTCTCGCGGTAGACCGAGGCCAGGCACGCGAGGGTGAGCTCGCGGGTGTTGTAGCTGATGATGATGATTGACAGTTTCACGAGCCGCCGAGCAGCAGCGTCTGCACCTGCAGGTCGGAGTCGCTGCCGAGTCCTGAGTCTTTCAGCATGCTCTTGAGGTGCTCAGCGTCTTCGGTGCGGGTGCCCGGGAGCACCACCGCGAGGTCGCTGTCGTTCAGCCAGCCGATGTGGTCGGTCTCGCGTACGGTGCGGGTAAGCGTCTTCACCGCGCGCCGGATGCTGCGGCTGTTCTCGCGGTGGCCGTTGAGGTGGCACACCAGCACCGAGCCGGGCTCGCCGCTGCGCTCAGAGCGCAGGCGCTCGTAGTGCATCAGCTCCTTCAGCTCCTCGGCGGAGTATACCCCGTAGCTGCCGCGCCGGTTTGCGGCGGCTATGCCGCTGAACAGCGGCTGCCAGCAAAGGCGTCTGCGGTTGTGAGGATGGTTGTTTTTCATGGCTTTTTTACCTTCAGCGCGTTTATCTATTGATTTTTACTCTCTTCATCAGGACAGCCCGGGTTGAACTTGAGGCTGGCATCAAACACAAGCCCCACACCGTCGCGTTCGTGGCGCACCACCCGCCCTTCAACGGTAATGCGCACATCCTCGGGGCAGTCTATGAGCTCAGGAAGGCTGTCGATCACAAGCTGCATTTCAACGTGCACCTTGGTGCCCACCTTGGGCTGCGGCTCCAGATAGACAAAGGCTCCGTTTGCCGAAACATCGCGCGTGTGCGCCCTGTAGCGCTGCTCTGCTGCGCTGCCGCTACCCGGCATGCTGATGAACGCCGGAACATCCAGGCAGAAGCGATTGAGCCTTCTGCGGTCTTGAACCATGGTTGTACGCCCCCCTGTTCTGACAAGATCACTGATACTGCAAGAGTATGAGGCTCAGCTCGGGGCGAAACACCAACTCCTGATCATCGTCGAACAGGAAGCGTGAGGTGAACGCGAGCACCGGGCCGCGGGGGAACCGTACACTGATTCCCGCGCTAGGCCCGTAGAGCACGCTCGTCTCGCGAAAGCCGACACTCTCCTCGGTTTCATCGTCATCGTCATCGTCACCGTCTGCGGCGGAGAACACCGCTCTGTAGATTGAGCGCGCCGCGCGGAACTCGGCATCGGCGCCGAGCCTGAGCGTCAGCAGCGGCCCAAGCGGAACATCGCGCGTTAGGCCGGCGCCGAGGCTGTAGCCGGTACGGGTGCTCTCTACATCGCGGACCTCTTCAAACACGTCTCTGTCTTCAAGCTCGGCGACCACAAGGTCGCGGTCCACAAACGTGGCGCCGTAGCGCAGGCGCAACTGCAGCGAAAACGGAACCCCGGCGCGCTGCTTGAGCGGCATGAGGTTCAATATGGCCCCCAGCGTCCTGTTGCTGCCCTCAACACCGTTAACCGTCTCGTTGGCGGTGGCGAAGTAGGCGCCGATGTCCATGATCCCCGCAATAGAGAACGCGGTGTGGCCGCCGAGCTCCAGCAGGCTGCCTGTATCAAGCTCACCGTGAAACCCCAGCCCCACCGCGTTAGACCCGTCGGTGATATCAATGCTTTGGGCAACTGCCGGCAGTGCCGCGGCCAGCAGCACCAGCGCAACTGCCGAAATCTTTTTCATCTACCGTTGTTCCTCTGCTCGGCGAGCTCGCCGCCCAGGCGTGCCAGCCTGCGCTGCACGGCCTCGAGAAAAAGCATCGTAATTGCCGGGACGGTACGCAGGATAATGAGCAGGTCCAGCCCCAGCGACATGGTCTTTT
>PWQX01000258.1 GCA_003556605.1 Spirochaetaceae bacterium | reverse complement strand
GCAGAACGCGCTGATGACTGTTAGCGATCGCGATCTTGCTTTGGCGTTGATGTGCCTTATCGACCGCGAGCGGTCGATGGTTCTGCAGCGTATATCACCGTCGAAAGCAAGGCGGGTCCACGCCGAGGTGGTGCTGCACCAGCGGCTGCATATCGAGTACCGGCAATATCACGATGCAATACAGCGTGTGATTGCGCGTTTACGCGGCGAGGCGGCGGCCGCACGCGCAGGCAGCTACCTCCGACCTCGGCGGCCGGGCGTTACCAACGGCTGAGATGCTCACGGCCGCGTTAGGTACCGTACTCACGGCTGCGTTATGAAGGCGTCGCGGTAGCCGCGGCGCCGGACGGTGTACAGGGCGGCACCGGCCTCGTCTTCCCCCAACGGCCCGAGGTATACCCGGTATAACGGCTCTCCGTTCAAGCGAGTACGAACTACGGCGGACGGGTAGCGCCGGTCGACTCCGGCGAGCAGCGTACTCGCCCCTTCGCGACTTCGAAAGGCGCCCAGCTGAACATAAAAGCGGCCCGGCTCGAGATACCCGCTTACGGCAACATCCTCCGCGGGATCAGGCTCAGCGACCACCGAGGGTTGCTCCGCCACTTCAGGTGCGTACTCCTTCAACTCAGGAGCGAGCTCTTCCGGATCCACAATCACCTCATCATCAGGAGTCTCCGGCAGCGGCCGCCGCGTCGCGACCTCGGGGGCAGCGTCCGGGAGCTCTACCTCGGGCCTGTCGGGCTCTGTGAGCTCGAGATCTTCCGTCAACCGCTCTCGCACCGATACCTCAGGCGCAATCGGTTCTTTCGGAACCGGAGCGGGCTCCGGTACCGCCACCGGCGGGCGCACTTCTATCGCAGGCGGCTCGTCGGCGGGCTCTACAGGCTCCTCCACGAGCTCCGGCGGCTCCGTTTCGGGCAGTTCCTCCAGCTGTAGTTCCGGCTCCGGATCAAGCTCAAACCCTTCGGGAACCGGAATCCGCGGCATCTCGTCAACCGCTACCGCGCTGTCAGGCGCTTCGGTATCCGGCACAGCCTCATCCCACGCGGCTTCCTCCTCGCGACTCATAAGCGCGGCAAGCGGATTACGGTCGGGGTCGGGAGACAACGCCGCTTCGGGGTGGCGGAGCAACGGCGGTTGCGATACCCTGCGCGTTCGCCGGGCGCGCACTTCGGTTGTGCCGTCGTCGGCGACCCCAATCTCTCGCGCCGCGTCGGACGACAGCAGCAGCAACAGCCCTTTCTCATCGAGACCACTAATGACAAAAACCGTGGTCTTCCGTCCGGTCTCGATGTTCTCCACTTCAATCTGGGTATCGACCGGGAAACTGTTGGAAGCGGCGAAACGGCCGGACCGGGGGAAGTCGCCGTAACGTCCGGGCGCAGCGGTGCCTTCCCAACGCCAGTCCTCAGCAAGCGCGCCGCCCGCGACCACAAGGGCACACATTAGTACGAATAATGCACGTCTCATATCCGGTATCCTCCGGACCATTACGAGTTATCGAGGACCCGCCGCGCAATCGCCGTTCCGATCTCAAACCCTGCTTTTCCGCTGAGCTTCGTGCGCTCTGCGGTGAGGTCGGCCAACTGCAGCCGCTCGGTCAGCATCGTGTCTTCGCTGTCGACCCGATAATACACCAGCTCTCCAAGATCCGGTTTCGGCGCACCGTCCGCAACGCTGTCAAACCGCACCGACAACCGCATCAACAGATCCGCCCCGCCATCGCGCGCCACCTTTAACACGTGCGCCTCCGACCGCCGAACGTCCTCCTCAACGCCGCTTATCGGCCCCGCGTTGAACACCACGTACTCCGCTTCGAAGAATACCTCCATAATGCCGGCCTCAACGGCAGACAAGAAGTACTGCACCTTCAAGTACTTCTCTTCGTCTTCGATGGGCTCCAGCTCGGTCGGGCCCCATGTTTCAATATACACCATCAGGTTCTCCGCGTGCAGTCCCGCAGGAATCCCAAGTAAGATCAGCGCAAGAAACACGACTACCGCCGGCATTGTTGAAGCCCTGAATTGTGCGAGTCTGTCCATCACACCCCTCCTGCAGTATTCATCGGCAGGATTTTGCGAGCACCCAAGCGCTTGTATTGCGTTGCACTCGGATTACGTGGTACCGTATCGCGGTCATTTGCACCACAGCCACATGAATTACTTCGTTGTCCAGGTCAAAACACGTGAGGAAGAGAAGTACCGTCTCTTGGCACGGCAGGCGCTGCACGGCAGTGCCGTGCGGCTCGTGTATCCGCAGCGGAGATTGCGCCAACTGCGGCGCGGAAACTGGAAGGATGTACTAAAACCGCTCTATCCCGGTTATATCTTTCTCGAAGGCGAAGAAATCACCGTTGAGGACTACTGGAAGCTGCGCCATGTTCCCGGATTCTTGCGCTTCTTGGAGACCAACACGAACATTCGACCGATTGAAGGCGCGGACCGCGAACTACTGCTGCACTTCCTGCGGTTTGGTGAGGTCGTTGAGAAGTCAAAAGTGACGTTCGGCACTGATTCGCGCATTCGTGTACTCGAAGGTCCACTGGCAGGACTGGAAGGCCGGATCATTAAGATCAACAAGCGCAAGGGCCGTGCCAAGGTTCGCCTCGACCTCTACAACAGTAGCTTCCCGGTAGATCTCGGATTCGAGATCATTGAGAAAGCGGTGAGTCGATGAGCAGGGACGGACGCGCACGCACCTACATTCTCGGTGCAGGTCTTGCCGGACGCTCGATAGCTGCCGAGATGCGACGCAAGCGCAGCCCCGCTGCGGTCGCTGCGTTTCTCGACGACGATCCCGCCAAGATCGGCTCCAAGATAGACGGCGTTCCCGTCTTGGGGCCGATTGCCGACGTGGTCTCACTCCTAAACAAGGTGCCGCAAGATGAAGCGTTGATCGCGATTCCCGAGGCCTCGCGCGAACGCTTGAGACAGTGGTACGATCTGCTCAAGCATGCCGGATTCGGGCGTATCCGCATCTTGCCGAGTCTCGCTCAGATTATTGACGGTGAAGCCCATCTCATTCAGGCCCGTGAAATAGATCCGCTTGACCTGCTCGGCCGCACGCCTATCAGGATCGACCTGCGCGAGAGTCTAACCTATCTGCGGGGCAAGCGCGTGCTGATTACCGGCGCCGGCGGCAGCATCGGCAGCGAGCTTGCTCGGCAACTGCTGGCCGGCGGGGCCGAGCGGCTGTATCTCTTGGGGCACGGGGAAAACAGTATCTATGAGATAGACCGCGAGTTACGCACCCTGCAGGATGAGGGCGTCGGTGAACGCGCTACGGTGGTTCCGGTAATCGGCGAGCTACAAGACCCGCATTACACGCGATTCATCTTGCAGCGTATGCGTATCAACGCAGTGTTCCACACCGCAGCGTACAAACACGTACCGATGTTGGAGTCAAACCCGGTGGAAGCGGTGAAAAACAACGTCTTCGTCACCAAGCACCTTGTCGACGCCGCGAAGGACGCGCACTGTGAGCGGTTCGTTTTGGTTTCGACTGACAAAGTTGTAGAGCCTACCAGCATCTATGGAGCGACGAAGCAGCTTGCCGAGGAGATTGTACTGAACGCCGACGGAAACCGCATGCGCTTTTTGGTTGTACGATTCGGCAACGTACTCGGCTCACGCGGTAGTATCGTGCCGTTGTTTCAGAAGCAGATCAGTAGAGGCGGCCCGGTAACCGTCACTGACCCCGGCACCACGCGCTACTTCATGACGATCCCTGAGGCGGTTTCGTTGGTGCTCAAGGCGGGTGGTGTCGGCCAAGCCGGCGAGCTCTACATCCTCGATATGGGCGAGCCGCTCGCAATTCGAGAGCTCGCAGAGCAGATGATCCGCTTCTACGGTTACGAGCCGGGCTCCGAGATACCGATTACCTATATTGGAATGCGCCCAGGGGAAAAGCTCGCAGAAACGCTCTGGGGACCGCGCGAGCGGCCGCAGCCGAGCGGAACGGAACGAATCCTGCGCGTAGAACGTAGTAACTGGTCGCCGGAGCAGTTGGAGTCGGTTTTACGCGAGCTGCGTGCTATCTGCTTTCCCAACCCGGAACGTTTCAAGCAATACCGCAACCGTCGTGAGCTGCGTAGAGTGCTCGCGCGTCATATCTCGAGTCTGCCGGTGAGCTGTGATGAGCCCCAATACTGAGTTCATCCCGTTTGCGCGCCCGGTATTGGGCGCCGAAGAAGAGCAGGCGGTACTTCGCGTCATGCGCAGCGGCTGGCTCACGACCGGGCGCGAGGCCCAGCTATTTGAGCAGGAGTTCGCCGAATACTGTGGTGTGCCGCACGCAATCGCGGTGAGCTCGGCGACCGCCGGACTTCACCTCGCACTTGAGGCGCTCGGGATACAGCCGAGCGACCAAGTGGCTGTCAGCCCCTACACTTTCGCCGCCAGCGCTGAGGTTATCCGCTATCTCGGCGCCGATCCGGTTTTCGTCGATATCGAACCGCAGAGCTTCAATATCGATCACGATGCTCTACGCCGCGTTGCCGCAAGACAGCCGATACAGGCGGTGATGCCGGTACACGTTGCCGGATACCCGTGCCGGAACGCCGAGATTCGAGACATAGCCGCCCAGCACGGCGCGGTAGTGGTCGAGGACGCCGCCCACAGCTTCCCTGCACGCGACGACGGCGCCATCATCGGCAGCCAATCGGACGCGGGGGTGTTCTCGTTCTACGCTACCAAGACCATCACCACCGGCGAGGGCGGCATGCTGGTCTGCACCGATGCCGAGGTTTCCGAGCGTGCTCGTGTGATGCGGCTGCACGGTATCGACCGTCCGGTGTGGAATCGCTACCGCGCTCCCACTGCGAATCATGATTACGAAGTTATAGCACCCGGCTACAAATATAACCTCCCCGACCTGCTCGCTGCATTAGGGCGCGTCCAACTGCGCCGAGCCGAGGAGTTTCACAAGCGGCGCCTGCACATCGCGGAACACTATCTTGCTGCTCTCGCTGACTGTGAAGAACTACAACTCCCGCCGCACGATCGGCCGCAGTCATGGCACCTATTCATTCTGCGTCTTCGGCTCGAGAAGCTCGCTATAGATCGGGATACCTTTATTGCACTGCTCGGTGACGCCGGCATCGGCAGCTCAGTCCATTACCGGCCCTTGCATCTCATGCCGTATTATCGCCAACGGTACGCTTTGAGTCCCGGCGATTTTCCGATATCATTAGATACGTACCGGCGAAGCGTGAGTCTGCCGATTTACCCCGCGCTGCGCGACTCCGAGGTCGAGCGTATCTGCATTGCGGTACGCGCGATCTGCCGACAGCATCGCGTGCGGTAATTTGAGAACAAGCCCCCTGTCGTGAGGAACGGATGCGGTCAATTCGGAAAGTGCTCACCCACCAGACCCACTTCATCAGCGACATCCACGAGCCCGACATGCTTTATTGCTACACGGTGCGCTCACAGCATCCCAACGCGGGGATCATCTCGATTGATCCTCCTGAGCTTCCCGAACAGTGTCATTTTCTTACCGCACGCCACATTCCCGGGCGCAACCGTATGATGGTACTCGGTGAGCTTGTTCCCGTACTGGCCGATCTCGAGACCCATTACGTCGGCGAACCGATCGCGTTGCTGGTAGGCCCGAACCTGCATGAATTGATGGAGCTCGCTCACAAGGTGGAGATTCGGTACGACCCGCTGCCGGCAATCCGGGAATTTCATCCACAAGACGCCGAACAGCTGCAGTCCGATTTTGTCAAGACGATAGGAACCCCCGAGCGGGCGATGCGCACTGCGTTCCAGGTTGTAGAGGGTGAGTATCAAACCGAGGCTCAAGAGCATCTCTACAGCGAACCGCAGGCGGCGTTTGTAAGCGGTCAAAGTGACGGCAAGATCGTGCTGTATAGCTCGTCACAGTGGCCGTTTCATGTACGCGAGACGATCTGCGCGGTGTTGAAACTACCGCAGAAGCAGTGCGTAGTTCGCGTAACCGACGCCGGGGTGGCGCTCGACGGCAAGCTGTGGTACCCATCGCTCATCGCCGCTCATGCCGCGATCGCGCATGTGGCCAGCGGCCGGCCGATCAAGCTGCTGTATACGCGTGAGGAAGACTTTCTCTACACTACCAAACGCGCTCCGACACACATCAAGCACGTCACCGGACTCGATAGGGACGGGAACCTCATGGTGATGCAGGTGACAATCACGCTCAACGTCGGCGCGTACCCTCTCTTGAGTGAAGAGATGCTGCGGCGCATGATGGTCGCCGCGTGTGGACTGTACAACTGCCGTCACGTCCAAGTTCGAGCCCGCGCGGTTCGCACAAATCTCCCACCAATGAACGCCTTCGCCGGATTCGGCTCGGCGCAGGCGCTTTTCGCCGCCGAGGCTCACGCGGCGCGGATCAGCGAAGTGGCGCAAGTACCGCCGCAGTTGTGGAAGGACGCCAACCTATTACGCCGTGGACAGACCACCTTCACCGGTGGTCCGGCGCGGCAGGATCTCTTCAGCTCCGGCGCCTGGGACTGGGCGCTCTCAAAGTCCGACTTCGCGCGGAAACACGCTGCGTTTGAGCTGCAGAAGAAGCGGCGCCTCACGCACACCGACCTCCGCGTACCGGCGCGCGGCATCGGCGTGGCTGTCGCGGCGCAAGGATCGGGGTTTCTCGGCCGCGGGGAGGAAATTCTCGGTGCAGCAGTCACAATTCGCCTTGAGGAAGCCGACAAAGCCGTGATCCTCACCTCGGCGGTACCGGAAGACCGCGGCATACAGGATATCTGGATCAAGACCGTTGCACGTGTCCTGGCGATCGACGAAGCCAATGTCGGAATTGAGCCGGTGGACACCGATCGCGTACCCGACACTGGGCCTTCAACGCTCTCACGCAACCTTACCGTGGTAACGAACCTCATCGAGGGCTGCTGCAACTCGATCAAGCGCCGCCGGTTCCGTTCGCCGCTCCCGATTGAGGTTCGACGCGTTTCCAAGGTGCCACGAAACACGCGCTGGAGCAACGAGCGGATGGAAGGCAGGCCGTTTTCCGGAGAATCATGCGCGGTCGCTATTGTTGAGTTAGAGAGCGACCCGGCAACCTTTGAGACAAGCATTCGCGGCATCTGGCTCGCGGTGGACGCCGGACAAATTCTGGATCCGAACCAAGCGCGAAAGACACTGGAAATGGGTGTGTTTCACGCGCTCGGCTGGGCAGCTTCGGAGAGCCTTGCCTACCTCACAACAGGAGAAACCTGGATTGACTACAAGAGCTATCACCCGGGCCGTCTGATGCGCCATCCGAAGATCGAGATTGAGTTCTTCAACAACACCGTCAAGAACCCACCGCAAGGCATCACTGAGCTCGCGCTCTCGACGGTGCCGGCGGCGTATGTCAACGCGATCGCTCAGGCCACCGGCCGATACCTCGACCGGATTCCGGCGACACCCGAACTGGTGCACGAGTACTTGGAGGACGAATGACTGTCGAGTTCACACTCAACGGAGCTGAGACGCGCGTGAGCGTCCCAAGCGATACGTTATTCGTTGATGTACTGCGAAGCGAGTTCGGGCTCTCCGGCGCCCGACCCGGCTGTATGCGCGGCCAATGCGGTAACTGCGCTGTGCTGTTTGAAGGGGAGCTGACCCGCACCTGCTTACTGCCGATGTTCCGTGTTGACGGGTGTGAGATCGTGACGATTGAAGGCTTCGTCAAGAGCAAGGAGTTCACCGATATCGAGTACGGGTTCGAACGTGCCGGCATGGACCCGTGCCGTTTCTGTATCGCAAGCAAGATCTTGGTCGCTCACTCGCTGCTGCTGACCGAGCTGGAACCGAGCGACCTGGAGATTGAGCGTGCAACTTCGGGCGTGTGGTGCCGCTGCACGAGCTACTCGAGCTTCGTAGAAGGCATTCGTTTCGCTGCACGCGCACGAAAGAGGCGATACAATGAGCGCAGCTTCTGATCACATCCGCGTCTTTGTCCCGACAAGCCTCAACGAACTGCTGCAGACGTTCAAGGCATATCCTGACGCCCAGGTGTACGCCGGCGGGACACACATACTGAGCACCCGCAATACCCCCTACGCACGGCTTCCCGAGAAGGTGCTCAGCCTTCATCAGGTTGATGAGCTGCGGCGCGTCACACGGACAGAGAAATATATTGAGTTCGGCGCAGGTGTCACTCTGCGGCGAATTCTCGATCTCGGCCCGAAGGCATTCCCCGCAGCATTGTTCGAGGCGATTCAGACGCTTGGGCCGCTGGGGATCGAAAACCTTGCGACGATCGGCGGTAACGTCTGTGTTTCGGGGCGACTGATGACGCTGGTGCCAATACTGTATCTATTGGAGTGTCGCCTTGAGCTCCGCAGCGCTTCCGGCGCACGCTGGGTGCGCATCGGCCGATTTCACGATACTAACGGCACCACAGTATTGGAGCCCGGAGAAATACTCACTCGGCTGCGCATCTCGCCCGGCCACTGGAACAGGCAGGCATTCAAGAGTTTCGGTACCATATACCTGTCGGAAACGGATCCATTGGTGTTCTGCGGTCTCGCGCACGTTGACAACAGTGTCCTGGCCGACTTCCGCTTCGCAATCACAACGCATAGGCCCAGCTTCATTCGTAACCGAGCGCTCGAGGCCGAGTTGGTGGGCCGCAAAGTACCGCTCGCAAAACGGGATTACGAGGTGATAGAAGCAGGACTTGCCGCCGTGATGGACGAACAATCGATCCCGCGCCGTACTATCCAGCGCCGGCGCGCCGTTCGGCTGACCGAGTGGTTTGCCCAGCAACTACGTTAACACAGGAGGATCGCGGTGGCGGAGATTGCCCACCTGCACGTTCACTCAGACTACAGCCTGCTGCGAAGCACTGCCTCGATTCCGGCTCTGGTGGATCGCGCAGTGGAGCTCGGGTTCAGCCACTTGGCGCTCACCGACGACGGGAATATGTTCGGAGCGATAGAGTTCTATAAGGCATGCCGAAACGCCGGAATCACGCCGATCGTCGGCTGTGACTTCTTCTTAGTTGAAAACGCCGATCCCGAGGTGGGGGCGACCGAGACCGGTAAGCGCTTTTACCGATTGGTGTTACTTGCCAGAAACGAGACCGGCTATAAGACGCTAATGCGTCTGTCTTCGCGCGCGTATACCGAAGGGTTCTATTACCGGCCGCGAATCGACTGGGCTATGCTCGAGGCCGACCATGAGGGCGTAATTGGTTTAAGCGGTTCCATCTCAGGCGAGATCCCGAGCCTCTTGCTGCGCAATCGCCGCGCAGAGGCGGCACGTCGCGCCGCGTGGTACCGCGATCTGCTCGGACCGGGCGGATTCTATCTCGAACTGCAGTACCAAGGCATCCCGGAGCAGGCTACCGTAAATCCCCAGCTCATCGAGATAAGCGGGGAACTAGGGATCCCCCTCGTGGCCACCAACGAGTGCTATTACGTGTACAGATCGGATGCCAACGCCCAGGATGTATTGCTGTGCATCGGCTCCGGACGAAAGAAAAACGAAGCCAAGCGGTTTCGGTTTTCTTCAAACGAATTCTACCTCAAAGATGAGGCCGAGATGAAATCGCTGTTCGCGGATCATCCCGAGGCGTGCGCCAACAGCATAGAAATCGCTCGGCAGTGCAATCTCGAAATTGACCTTCCCGGTCCCATATTTCCGGATTATCACATCCCCGCCGGGTTCGAAAGCCCTGACACGTATCTGCGCCACATAACCTATGAGGGGCTTAGATCACGGTACGGTGACCTCAACGACGAGCTTACCGCGCGGGCCGACTACGAGCTCGACACCATAATCGGTATGGGGTTCACCGGATACTTCCTGATCGTATGGGACTTTATCGCGTTTGCCAAGGCCCGTGATATCCCGGTGGGCCCCGGTCGAGGATCGGGAGCCGGGTCTATCGTAGCTTACGCGCTGCAGATCACCAACATTGATCCGCTGAAGTATGGTTTGCTGTTTGAGCGGTTTCTCAACCCCGACCGAATCTCGATGCCGGACTTCGATATCGATTTCTGTTATGAGCGCCGCGGTGAAGTCATCCGCTATGTCACCGAGAAATACGGGGCTGAGAAAGTTGGGCAGATCATCACCTTCGGGACCTTAAAGGCGCGCGCCGTAATCCGCGACGTGGCCCGTGCGCTTGATCTGCCGTTCTCCGAATCGGACATGATTGCTAAGCTCGTCCCCGCGCGTTTGGACATCACCCTCGCAAAGGCGCTCGACGAGGAGCCGCGGCTGCGCGAGCTACGGAATCAAGGCGGTGTCCACCAAGAGCTGATAGAGGTGGCGCTGAAGCTTGAAGGCCTCCATCGCCATCCGTCAACTCACGCTGCCGGCATCGTGATCGGGCAGAAAGCGCTGACCGAGTACGTCCCCCTATACCGGGATCCGAAAACAAAGTCGATCTCTACACAGTACACCATGGATCAACTCGAGGACTGCGGTCTGGCCAAGATGGACTTTCTGGGATTGAAAACCCTCACCCTGATCCGCAACACCGAAAATCTCATTCGCCGCCGAGGTATTGAGTTTGATATCGAACGCATTTCAGAACACGATGAGGCGACTTACAGCCTTCTCGGGCAAGGCAAGAGCACCTGCATATTTCAGTTCGAGAGCGCCGGAATGCAGAAGATCCTCACGCGCGCTAGACCCGAGCGAATCGAAGACCTGATCGCGTTGAACGCACTCTACCGACCCGGCCCGATGGAGAATATCGATCAATTCATCGATTCCAAGAACGAACGTACGGCGATCACTTACCCGCTGCCCGAGCTCGAGAGTGTCCTGAAGGAAACCTATGGCGTCATCGTGTATCAAGAGCAGGTCATGGAAATTGTGCGAATCGTGGGGGGGTTCTCGCTCGGGCAGGCCGATATTCTGCGTCGCGCAATGGGTAAGAAGAAGATCGATGAGATGGACCGTATGAAGAAGGCGTTCCTCCAAGGTGCGCGGGAACGAGGCTTCAGTACGGGCCAAGCTGAAGCCATCTTCGAACTGCTTCAGCCGTTCGCCGGGTACGGATTCAACAAGTCTCACGCTGCAGCTTACTCGATACTGGCCTACAAGACCGCCTACTTGAAGGCCAATTATCCGGTTGAGTTCATGGCGGCTAACCTCACCAACGAGATCTCTTCACCGGACAAGTTCAGCCAGTACATCGAAGAAACGCGCGGCATGGGAATCGTGATCGACCCACCCGATCTCAACCGTAGCGGACGGTACTTTACGGTCCAGGGTGAGCGGATTCTTTACGGTTTGCTCGGCATCAAGAACCTCGGCTCCGCAGCGGTTGAAGAGATTATCCGCGAACGCGAGCAAAACGGATCGTACGCATCGTTTGTGGAGTTCTTGGAGCGCGTTAATCTCAGCGCCATGAATCGGAAGATGATAGAGGTATGCGTCCAAGCGGGCGTGTTTGACTCGCTCGGGATCAATCGGGCGACCCTCTTGCACAATCTCGGCACTGCGGTGGAGTTTGCCGCAGCAACCAAAGAGAACCGTCGACTCGGACAGACATCGTTGTTCGACGACGATGCAGGGCTGCCGGCAGGCCCACGGTTCGAGTACGTTGAAGAGTTTTCGCTTTCAGACCGTCTGCAGTGGGAGCGCGAGCATCTGGGGATGTACCTCTCAGGCCATCCTTTGGACGATCACCGCAGTCGCTGGCAGCAAACGACCACCCTCAATCTGGGACGCCCGGGTCCGCCCGCAGGCGATAAAGTGCATGCGGTGCTCGGTATGGTGAAGTCCAGTATGATGATTCAGACCAAAAACGCCCGTCCGATGATGTTCATGGTATTAGAGGACTTCAACGGCAGCATCGAATGTGTATTGTTCGAGGATCTGTGCGAACAGTACCGCGACCGCATAGCGGCAGGAACGGTCATCGGCGTGCTGGGCAGGCTGGAGCTCCGCAACGACAAGCTGCAGTTGGTCGTGACCGAGCTTCGCAACCCCGATGCAATGGAAGAGCGCGACACAGGTGAGGTGCATATTCGCATTGCCGATGAGGTTGAGAACGAAGAAGAACTGTATCAACTGCGCGCGTATCTATTTGAGCACGCCGGCAACTGTCCGGTGTATCTGCACATTGGTCGTGCTGATGACGAGACGGTCGTCCGTGCATCATCACAGCTTACGATCTCGGCAAAATCGAGTATACTTGAGGATATCCGCAGTTACCCAAGGGTACTGGAAGTCTGGAAGCAGTAATCATCGCGGAGGTAAGGTATGGTACAAACCGTGTTGCGGGGCGTGAGCACCGCACTCTCAATCTACATGTTGTTGATCTTCTTCCGAATCATTTTGACATGGTTTGGGCAAGCACCGGCCGGGCGCTTAATCCATCTCATCTCGCGCGCTACCGACCCGTACTTGAACTTGTTTCGCGGGATTGGTGCGCTGCGCACCGTGCAGGTGGACTTTTCCCCGGTCCTTGCCCTAATCACGCTCTCGATTCTCAACAACATCATCACCCGGATTGCGTTCGTCGGTCAGATAACGCTGGGCGTTGTGCTCGCAGAGGTCGTGGGCGCCCTGTGGTCAGCCGCCTCGTTTATTCTATTCTTGTTTCTGCTGTTCGGCCTCATCCGGCTCGCCGGTTTCCTGTTCAATGTGAACACCGCCGGGCGCTTCTGGATTACGCTCGACCGCTTGTTGCAACCTATAGCATACTGGCTGGTACAGAAAATCGCCCGGGGACGCTCCACGAACTATCAGAATGCGCTCCTGTTGTACGGGGGTGTTATCCTGCTCGTACTCTTGCTCGGTAGTTTTGTGATCAGCTCGCTGGTAGCTCTGCTGGCACAGCTGCCGGTATAGCACGCTCTTGCGCGGGTTGCAACTTACGGCCGGCAGCGGCTCATTGGACCAGCGGCGGTAGACAAGCGGCCGGGTGACCGGCACGCAGCGACTCCGCCGCGTTGATCCGGAGACAGCGTGCCCGCGCCCGTGGGAGCAGCGTAGGCGAACGCGGTGTACCTCCAAGAGCTGAACACCAGCATCCGAAAACTCGACGGTATCGGTCCACGGCGGCTCAAAGTATTTGCCGAGCGGGGTGTGCTCACGATCGCGGATCTTCTGTTGTATCTTCCGAGACGTTACGAAGACCGCAGCACGCCGCGTTCTCTTGCCGAGGCCGGTGACCAACAGGTCAATACCATCGCGCAAGTTATTCGTCATGAGTACTTTGGAAGCGGTAAGAACCGCACGTTGAAGCTCGTCATTTCCGACGGTACGCAACGAGCTGCGCTGGTGTGTTTTGGTCGTCCGTTCCTCGCCGAGAGCTATCCTCCGGGAAGCGTGTTGCGCCTTTCCGCCCTCTTTCACTACCGCTACCGCGAGCTTCAGACTAGTACGTTCCAGATTGAAACGGCACCGGGGGAGTACCTTGGGCCGCCTCTCGGAGAGCAGTCGAGCGAGACGGCCGCCTTTTTCCGCATCGTTCCGGTCTACCCGCTCTCAGCCGGACTCTCGCAGCACCACGTTCGCGCCGCGGTGGCGCAGGCAATTGAGCGCTGGGGCACCCACCTGCAAGAGGAGATCCCGCCCGAGATCCGTGCGGGCCTCCAGCTGCCTGAGATTGCTACAGCGCTGCGGTGGATTCATCAACCGTCACGACTTGACCACCCCGAGCTCGGGCGACGCCGTCTTGCGTTTCACGAGCTATTGGCTCTGCAGGTTGCGCAGCGGCGACTCGTCGAAGCGCTGCACCGAGCTCGGCGCCCGCGCCGGGCGCAACCGCACACCCTACTGAACAGCGTGCGGCAACAACTGGAGTTCAGCTTGAGCTCCGAGCAGGAACACGCGCTCACCGAGATCATCGACGACCTATCAGGAGAGCAGCCAATGGCAAGGCTGCTGCACGGAGAGGTTGGGTCAGGTAAGACAATCGTCTCACTGCTGTCGATGCTGCCACGACTTGAGCTCGGACAGCAAACTGCGCTGTTGGTTCCAACCGAGCTGCTGGCTCGCCAACAGTACGAGACGCTGCGCCGATACCTGGAACCGCAGGGGGTGGCTGTTGAGCTCGCCCTGGGCAACCTGAGCGCGGCCGAGCGGCGAGCGCTGTACGAGCGAATCGCCCGCGGTACAGCCCGGTGCGTGGTGGGCACGCACGCGCTGTTGACACCGCAGTTGCGGTTCCAGGCGCTGTCGTATGTGGTAATCGATGAGCAGCACCGTTTCGGCGTGGCCCAACGCGCTGCGCTGCGCGAAAAGGGCTCGGCGCCGGATCTCTTGCTGATGACCGCCACACCGATCCCGCGCACCTTAGCTTTGACCTTGTACAACGGATTACGGGTGTCGCAACTCCGGCGTCGCCCTCCGGGCTGCTCTCCGGTCACCACGCATTTGGCGCGCCGCTCGCGCCGTGCCGAGGTGTATGCTCACGTGGCGGATCAGCTACGCCGCGGCGGACAGGCGTTCGTGGTCTGCCCGCGCATCGACGCAGATGAGAACGCAGACCAGACGTCAGCCGAAAGCACTGCACAAGAGCTCGCCGCCGGATATCTGTCTGAGTTTTCGATCGAGCTTATTCACGGCCGCCTCTCTGAGGAGCGCAAACGCGCTACAATGCAGGCCTTTGCCGAAGGTCGCGTCCAGGTCTTGGTCTCGACAACGGTGCTGGAGGTGGGAGTGGACATCGAGAACGCCGTGGTGATGGTGGTGGAGCACGCCGACCGGTTCGGATTGTCCGCCTTACACCAACTGCGCGGACGGGTCGGACGTGGTGCAAAGCCCGGTGTCGCCTTCTTAGTGTACGCCGAGGATCTCACCGAGGATGCCAAGCACCGGCTGCGGGTATTGCACCAAGAGCACAACGGGTTCAAAATCGCCGAACGCGACCTGCACATCCGCGGGCCAGGTGAGCTCGGCGGTTTCCGGCAGGCGGGCATCCTGCGTCTGCGTTTTTCCGCACTCGAACGCGACCTTGACCTACTGGAAGCCGGGGCGCGCGTGGTGCCGCAGGTGTCGCAGAATGCGGTACTCGAGCAGAGCCTGTGGGGGTTCCTGCCGTTTGCACAGGAGGAACGGTGCGTATAACCGGCGGCTATCTCAGTGGCCGCGCCGTCCAGTGTCCACCGGGTGAGATACGCCCGGCAATGGACCGGATGCGAGAATCCTTGTTCGCGATTCTCGGCGACATCAGCGGCGCGCGATTCCTCGACCTCTTCTCCGGGTCAGGCGTAGTTGCGCTCGAGGCCTGCTCGCGCGGGGCGGGTACGGTTACCGCGGTGGAACGCGATAGCCGCAAGCGAGCTGTGTTACAAGCAAACCTCGCGTTATGCGAGGAGGCGGTAGAGGTTATTATCGCCCCGGTAGAACGGTACTTACTGCGAGCGCGTGAAGCGTTCGAGTACGTGTTCTGTGACCCTCCCTTCCGCTATCGTTACAAGGTCGATCTGCTGCAGAGGCTCGCACGGTCCAAGGCCTGTAGCACCGGTACAATGGTGCTCCTGCACCACCCACGCGTTGAGCCGCTGCCCGCCGGTGTTGAAGCGCTCGTTCGCACTCGCGAACAGCTGTACGGCGGCTCGCAGGTCACGTTCTACCGCGACGAGTCATAACCGGCGCGCAGCAGCGCTTCGAGACAGCGCTTCCGTACGTTATGGTTTCAAAAACTGCAGGATTCTGGTATAGTCTTGCAAGCGCCGAGCCTCACGGCTGCACAGAATCTTCAGACACGGAGTGCACAGGTACGTGATCAACCGCAAGCGCGCGCTTCTGCAGCTTCCTCAAGGCGCCGAGAGCTTCTATCTCGACGACGCTGTTCGACATCGTGGCCTCATTGAGCGGATCGAGCGGGTTGTCGCGAGCTGGGGCTATCTCCCCGTGCAAACGCCCGTGTTCGATTTTTTCGGAGTGTACGAAGGGCTGATCCCGAGTCGAGACGCCCGCAGTATCTATCGCTTGATAGACCGCGAGGGCGACGTCCTGATGCTGCGCTACGACAACACCCTGTTCTTGGCGAAGCATATGGGACTTATGCTCGCCGAGGCCGATCTCCCGGTTCGTGTCTGGTACGGTGATACTATTCTACGGCACCAGGATGCCGAGGACATCTCCAATGATGAGTTTTTTCAAACCGGTATTGAGCTCATCGGAAGACAGGGCCTTGACGCGGACCTCGAAGTGTTAGTGCTGCTCGATCGAGTCTTTCGCGAGCTCGGCGCGCCGCAGCGGGTCGTACACCTCGGTTCGCGAGCTCTTCTGACCGCCCTCGTACCTGCGGAACCTGCCGATCCCGCCCGAGATCTCCGGCGCGCAATTGCACTTCGGCGTCACGACGAGGTTCAAGAGCAATGCATACGCAACGGCGGGTGCCTACCGGAGCGTGCACAGTTCCTCGCCGAGTTGTTCGCTTTCATTGGAACACACGACGAGTTGGACCGGCTGCTTGAGCGCGGACACCGCGACCAGTTGCTAACCACCGCCGAGAGCCGGGAGCTGCGCTATCTAGAGCGGCTCAGCACTGAATACGCACGACTGGGACTGCAAGCGGAACTGCGCATCGATCTATCGGAAGTGGGCTCCCAGCCTTACCACACCGGAATTGCATTTAACGTCTATATGGACGGTGTGGGCGCGGCAATTGCATCGGGCGGACGCTACGACCACCTCTTGAGTCACTTCGGCATCGACGCTCCGGCGGTAGGGTTTTCAATCTTACTGCGTAAGGTGCAGGAACATCTGACGACCGAGATACCGCGCGACGAGGAACGCCGGCCTACGCAGGTCACCGGCGGAAGCTTCCGGGCTCGGCTCGAGAAGGCCGACCGGATCCGCGCCGAGGGAGGGGCCGCGCTGTTATGACCGCCGAAGCATCAGAACCGCTTACGCTAGCCCTACCAAAGGGGCGCTTAATGGAACAAGTTCTCCAGTTCTTTGAGCAGTTCGGGTTTTACTTCCGAATCTCGCGACGGAGCCTGACCACAACCGACAGCCAGGGGCGTCTCAAACTCATTCTGGTAAAGAATACCGATCTCCCGGTTTATGTTAGCCACGGTATCGCCGGACTCGGCATCTGCGGAACCGATGTGCTGTACGAGTCAAGTGCGGAGTTTTTTGAGCTTCATACCTTTGCGTTCGGCAGCACACGTATGTGTTTAGCGTGCCGGGCCGACCATGAACCTGGTGCCGATCGCAGACAGCTCGCCGTCGCAACCAAGTTCAGCCGCTTCACCCACGATTTCTTCCATGCCCGGGGAATTCCGGTACAAGTTATTCGGTTAAACGGGTCGGTAGAACTGGCGCCGGTGCTTGGGTTAGCTCCGTACATCGTAGATTTGGTTGAGACCGGTACAACGCTGAGGGCCAACAACCTCAAGATAACCGAAGACCTGGCCGAGATCCGAGTCAAATTAGTGTGCAACCCGGCGTACTACAAGCTGCATTATCGGCGTGTCAACGAACTGCTCGGCGCTATTCAAGGAGTGAGCAATCATGAGCGAGCGTAAGATCACCGTGGAGCGTAAGACTATGGAGACCGACATCAGCCTACGGCTTGGCCTGGATCGGCGAGAACCACTATCCATCGAAACCGGAGTACCGTTTTTGGATCACATGCTTCACGCTATGGCGTTCCACGGTGGATTCGCGTTTGAGCTGAAAGCGAGCGGCGATATCGAGGTGGATGCTCACCACCTCGTAGAGGACGTGGGAATCGTATTCGGTACTGCGCTCGCCCGTGCGGTTGAGCAGTACGGATCGGTGGCACGCTACGGCCACGCAGTGATCTCAATGGATGACGCGCTATCGGAGGTTACGATAGACGCCGGTAATCGCGCTTATATGGTCTACATCGCCGATTATCCTCAGCCGTATTGCGGGTCGTTTGCCGTGGAACTGTTGCGCGAGTTGTTCCTCGGCCTGGCAAGCAATGCGGCTATCAACTTGCATCTGCATGTGCGCTACGGAGAGAACACACATCACATGTGCGAGGCACTGATGAAGGCCCTCGGCCGGGCGGTGTGGATCGCGTACCGGCCTCACGACCGTATTCCGTCGACGAAGGGTTCGTTATAGCGAAGACCTGCGCTCCGCCAACCGTGCAGGTCATTTTCGCCTAACGGTCCTCACACTGTTTGATTTTTTCGGCGAGAGCGGCATATACTCTATAGAAGAGCGATCAAAGGCTCAGCAGTTCATGAGTACAGACAAACGGAAGGGCGCCGGTGAGGCTGGCTTCGTCAAGACGGGAAGGCCTGACACTTCCGGGCGGCCGCAACTATCGCGGGAGCAACGTACAACGCTTATTCGTAAGGGCAACGAGCTGTTCAACAACGGTGAGTACGAGATCGCAAGGCGAATTTTTGTCACTGTACAATACACCGACGGTTTGATTCGCTTGGGCGACTTGTATTATAAACAGAACAAGCCGTTAGATGCCTTTCAGATGTACCGCTTGGCCCCTGATAGTGCCAAGACAGACAGAATGATTGAGCGCATGGCGTTGGTACTGCGCACTTGGTTATTGGAGGATCAGGTACAAGCACAGCGAGCGAACAGACGATTATGAATAACGAAATTGAGCAAAACAACTCAAAAAAATCGAATAAGGCAGATGAGCACTTGAGACAACAGATGGAAGAGGACGAAAGGCGCCGAAAAGAGCATGCCCAGAAGCTGGCCGAGCTCTCGCAGAAGGCTTACCAACTTCTCAAGGAAGACTACGTTAAGGAAGCCGAAGCGCTATTCGAAGAGATGCTCGCATTAGAGCCGCACAACAACTACGCACTGGTAGGCCTCGGTGACTCTGCCCGAAAGCGCAAAGCGTTCAACGATGCCATTAAGTATTACCAGCGGTGCCTTGAGCACTACCCCAATAACAACTACGCGCTGTTTGGCCTCGCCGACTGTTACAAGTCGTTGCGACACTATCACAAAGCAATCGGTGTCTGGGAACGCTACCTTGAACACGATGACCGCAACGTAACGGTGCTGACCCGTGTTGCCGACGCGTATCGCAAGGTGCGCGATCTGCCGCGATCGCGCGAGCTGTACTTAAAGGTGCTGCAATTGGAGCCGGATAACGCGTATGCGTTGATTGGACTCGGACACTTACATTATGACTTCAAGGACTTCGAAAGCGCGAAAGCCTATTGGGGCCGCATTCACGAGCTTCACGGCGACAAGGTCGATATTCGAGTCTTGACTTCACTCGGCAACTGCCATCGCAAACTCAAGACCTATGAGGATGGTTTGCACTACTTTGAAGAAGCTCTCAAGCGTGAACCGTATAACTTCTACGCGTTGTTTGGAGTGGCCGATTGTTATCGAGGCCTCAACCGGCAGTCGGATTCGCTGCTGTATTGGAACCGGATACTCGAACGCGACCCTGAAAACAAGGTAATTCTCACGCGCGCCGGCGATACGTATCGGAACATGCACGAGTACGAGCGCGCCACAACGTATTACAACAAGGCACTCAATATCGAGTTTGATGTTTACGCCGTAGTTGGCCTCGCGTTGATTAACAAGGCCAAGGGAAACTACCGTGAGGCGATTGAATCCTTGGAAGGTCTACTGAAATCGGACCCAAAGAATCATCGCCTCTACACCGAGATCGCCGACTGCTATCTCAAGCTCGGGGAGCCGCATCAAGCGCTCCGCATCTTATCACGTTTCCAGAAGCTCGGGATTCGTAATCGTCATGTCCATGATATGTATGAACGGATCCGAGGCCACAGCGGCTACTGATCCCGGTTTACTTCACAACAGCTCTGATACGGCGAACACCCTGCGAGGAAGACTGTTCCTTCGTGATCTTGAACTCGCCGATCTCACTCGTGCGCGAAACGTGCGGGCCGCCGCAGACCTCGCGAGAATACGCTCCCATTGAGTATACCTTCACCACTTCGTCGTAGCGATCGCCGAACAGCGCAATGGCTCCGTTCTTGCGCGCTTCCCCTAAACGCATAGCTTGTATCGTCACCGGTAAGTCTCGCTTGATCTGATCATTCACAATCTGTTCAACTCGCGTAATCTGCTCCGGACTAAGCTTCTCGGGATGAGTGAAGTCAAAGCGCAGCCGTTCAGGAGTGATATTGCTGCCTTTCTGCTCAACGTGTTCGCCGAGGACATCGCGCAGCGCCTGGTGCAACAAGTGTGTCGCCGAATGAAGACGGGTAGTGAGCTCGGAGTGATCGGCCAGTCCGCCCTTGAAAGCGGCGCTGTGGTCCATTTTCGACCGTTGCTGGTGCTCTTCATACGCTTTGTCAAAGCCCTCGCGATCTACCTCCAGGCCGTGCTCGCGCGCAAGCTCTTCGGTAATCTCCACCGGAAACCCGTATGTGTCGTACAAACGGAAGGCGACCTCGCCCGGAATTGTTCGATCTTTCTGCTGCAGGAGCTCAGGAAGCTTCTTCGCAAACTCGTGCTCGCCCTTCTGGAGAGTCGTCAGAAATCGTTCTTCCTCGGCGAGCAGCTCATTCATGATCACGTCATACTTGTCCGCCAGCATAGGATACGGCTTGCGATAGATACCGAGCACCACCTCGGCGAGATTACCGAGAAACGGGCCCGCAAGCCCAAGTTTGCGGCCGTGGCGCACCGCGCGGCGGATCAAACGCCGCAGGATATAACCCTGCTGAACGTTGGACGGCTTCACCCCCTTCTCATCGCCGAGTATGAAGGTTGCGGTGCGCGCGTGATCGGAGATGATACGAATCGATCTGTCATGCTCTTCGCCGTCTCCATACCGGTGCCTACTCAACTGCTCCATCTTAGCGATAATCGGCGTAAAGACCTCGGTTTCATACACCGAGTTCTTTCCCTGCAGAATCGCGATTGTGCGCTCAATGCCCATCCCGGTGTCTACACAGGTTCGCCCGAGTTTTTCGTAGCTTCCGTCCGCCTTCTTGTTGTACTGCATGAAGACGTCGTTCCAGACTTCCATGTACTTCCCGTCTGAAATACCCGGCCTACTCTCGGGGGTCCCGGGAATACCGGTATCGATGAACATCTCGGTATCCGGGCCACAAGGTCCGGTAGCGCCGGCGGGTCCCCACCAGTTGTCCGTGCGGGGCAGATAATAGATGCGCTCACGCGGTATACCGAGCGACTGCCACACACGCGCCGATTCGTGGTCTGGGGCTACTTCCTCGTCACCCTCGAACACCGTGATCGATAGCTTGTCCGGATCAACACCCAACAACTCGGCGGCGGTCAAGAACTCGTAGCTCATCCGGATCGCTTCCTCTTTGAAGTAATCCCCAAGCGACCAGTTCCCGAGCATCTCAAAGAAGGTGAGATGGCTGGAATCACCTACATCGTCTATATCACCCGTGCGGATGCATTTCTGGTAATTAACCAGCCGCTGTCCGGCCGGATGCTCTTGACCGAGGAGGTACGGCACCAGCGGGTGCATACCCGCTGTGGTAAACAGCACTGTCGGGTCGTTCTCGGGAATAAGCGATGCCCCGGAAATCTGCACGTGATCATGCTGCTCAAAAAACTGAATATACTTAGTGCGGAGCTCATCTGCTGTCATAGTGTCGAAATATTACGGATCGATCTGCGGATTGTCAATCACGGCCCTGCGACTGTCAGTATCGGGCCGTTTGAGCCTCAAATATCCTCAAACTCATCATTGCCGGCCGAACTCTGCAGCTCGGGAAACACGTACGCAATACTTCCGCTCTTGCGAACCCGGACCTCGCAGAAGCCGCGGTCAGCGAGCCGCTCAAGGTGCGTTTTCGCCTGGTCCGTGGTAACATTCCCCTCTAATGCCACGGTAGCCGGACTCGCGACCCCGTTGTTGCGCTTGGCGGTGCGCAGAATAACCTGCTCAATAGTGGCGGGTTGGTGCCCCGCGCCTCCCGAAACCCCGCGTAGGTGCTCGCGCAGTCGGGCTTCATCAACGATAGTCTCAGGTGCGAATGCACTGAATCCGTACCCAAGTCGTTGGCGGAACTGCGCTTCTCGCACCTGCTCAGGAAGCGTTAGCGCGTCGTACAGGGTTCCGAATCCAAATAAGCCCCAAGTAAAAAAATACACGAGCCCACTACCGAATTTCCCGAGATAAAACCGATGGAGACCTGCCATCCCGAAAAATGAGGCCGCCCAGAACAAGTACGCCATGCGCAGTGAAAGCACTCCCGCTCTCCTTCTCTATTGCTGAACCGGTTCTCAATCTACCAAATCCTGCTGGTCGATGAACCGTAGCTTACCTTCAGTCTCCAGCACCCGCAAGCGACCGACAAACTCATCAACCGCCGCGTCTACCTCGCGTCGCGGCACAGCACCGAGTCGATGGCACTCTTCGGCGACCATGCGGCGGCGGCGCATCGACACGTTATGCAGCACCTTACTGCGGATCGCCTCGCGCTTGCCCTTCAAGACCAGAGCGATTACCGTGTCGCTGAGCTCACGTAATACCCCTTGCAGGTCCGCATCTTCAATATACAGCACCGACTCGATCGTAAACAAGTGTTGCTCGACCGCCTCGGCGAGCTCAGGTTCCTCCCGCCGCATACGAGCGATGATCTCGTCGCCGGACGCTGAGTCCATGTGCCGCAAGATCGCAGCAACGGCACTCTGCCCGTCTATTTCTTGTGATACGACACGCCCCTGCCGCCTAATCTTCTCCTTGATTGCCGCTTCAGTCTGCTGCAGCACAGTCGCATCAACCTTCCGCATACGAGACAGTCGTTTGACAACGTCACGTTGCGTCTCCGCCGCCATACCCTGCAGCACCTTTGATGCGGTGCCCGGCGACAACCATGCCATTACGATACTCACGACCGGCGGTGCCTCGTTCTTGAAGAGCGTTATGAGCTGCGTAGGTTCCAGCTCTTCGAGAAAATCGAAGTATGCGCGTACCGGACGGCCTACGGCCCGTGTGAAGATCGATTGACCGCGCTCGGCACCGAACGCAGTTTTCAGAAACCGCATTGCGGTCGCGGGGCCTCCCTGCGGTTCCAGGCGCGTACGTTTCATGAGGGCACCGAGCTCGCCGGCCAGCTCGCGTGCTTCACCGACCCCAACCGATGTCACGCGTGCGAGCTCAGCTGCAACGCGCTCTACCTCCTCGGCCGGCAAGTGCCGCAGGATTTCGGCTGCCTGCTCTTCGCCGAGCACCAGCAGCATTTTAGCTACCCGGCGTGCTGCCGGGTCTTTACGGTGCTGCTCGCTGCCGGTCGTAGTACTACGGGCCGCGGCACCACCCGGCGTGCCCTCCGCCCCAATCTTACGCATCCCGGCTGTACGCGGGGCACCATTGTCCGTCTGCTTGAGCAACCCATGTAGGCGTTGAAGCTGCTGTTTCGACGCGGCCGCGGCGCGATCCTTGCCGGCGCGTGTACTCTTCGCGCCGGGTTTCGCTTTCTCAGCCGTACCGCAATGATCGTCTAAGCTATCCCGTAAGGCCGTGTCTCCGATAGCCTCGGAACCAGCGCTCTTGTTCCCAGCCGCTTCCTCGACGATGGTTTCTTCAGCCGAAGCTTCAGAGCCGATAGCCCCATCAGCGCCGTCTTCGCCGGCAGATTCGGCCGGCGCCGGATGGGGCCGATTCGCGTGCCCTTCGCGATCGCTTTGAATGCTTTGGTACGCCCGCAAACGTCGTTTATGGAGGTCCATACTTTGAGGATAGCCGCCCTCGGCAACGGTGGTCAAGCAATCCAAATCACGCGTTCGTTGACCCTTGACACCTTTACAACGATGCGATATAAGTTGGCGAATACGGTATCGAGACGCGCCGCTGTAGCTCAGTCGGTAGAGCAGGGGACTGAAAATCCCCGTGTCAGCAGTTCGATTCTGCTCGGCGGCACCAAGTACGCCCCATGTCTGCGGACATGGGGCTTTTTTTTGTGCGCCCTGCCGGGCGCACCAAAAAAAAGGCCGACCCCCGAGGGCCGGCCTAGAATAGTATCGGTGAAAGTGTTCAGCTGCGGTTCTTGACAACCCCTTGCGCCGCGGCCAAGCGCGCGATAGGAACGCGGAACGGCGAACACGAAACGTAGTTCATGCCTACGCGATAGCAGAACTCTACCGAGGAAGGCTCACCACCGTGCTCACCGCAGATCCCGACCTTGAGATCCGGATTACCGGAGCGCCCGCGCTCGGTACCCATTGCGACCAGCTGGCCGACACCCTCCTGGTCGAGGATAGCAAACGGGTCATGTTCCAAGACGCCGTTCTCAACATAGTACGGCAAGAAGGTGCCGACATCATCACGCGAATACCCGTAGGTCATTTGGGTGAGGTCGTTTGTACCGAATGAGAAGAAATCCGCATGCTCGGCAACTTCGTCGGCGAGCAACGCTGCGCGCGGGATCTCGATCATCGTCCCGATCAGATATTTGACCTTCATCTTCTTCTTTTCAAGCACCTGCTGGCAGACAGCTTCGGTACGCTCACGTAGGAACTCAAGCTCTTTCACCGTACCCACGAGCGGGATCATGATCTCCGGAATCACCTCGGTTCCGGCTTTGGCAACCTCGCATGCAGCGGTCATGATCGCCTCAACCTGCATCTCATACACTTCAGGATAGGTGACGCCGAGACGGCAACCGCGGTGTCCGAGCATCGGGTTCAGTTCATGCAGCGAAGCGATCTTTCCTTTGAGCCTAGCTACGCTGATGCCTGCGATCTCCGCGAGCTCCTTAATGTCGTTTTTGTCAGTCGGCACGAACTCATGCAGCGGTGGATCGAGCAAGCGGACCGTGACCGGCATCCCGTCCATCGCCTTGAAGATGCCCTTGAAGTCTTTCTTCTGCAACGGCAGTAGTTTTCTCAGCGCTTTACGGCGTGCGGACTCGTGCTCTGCCACGATCATCTCACGGAAAATCCTGATCTTGTCTTCCTCAAAGAACATGTGCTCAGTTCGGCATAGCCCTATACCTTCCGCACCCATCTCACGTGCACGTTTAGCATCAGCCGGCGTATCGGCGTTCGTGCGGATGCCGAATCCTTTCTGCTTGATACCGCCACGCTCGGCTTTATGCCGAATAGTGTCGGTCCAGCTCAAGAACTGATTCAACGCACCCGAAATCTTAGCCTTCACAAGGTGAAGCTGCCCCAGATAGACTTCACCGGTGGTGCCGTCAAGGGTAATGTAATCGCCTTCTTTCACCTTCGTCTCACCGATGGTCATCGCTCTGCTTGAGATCCAGGCGTCACGACAGCCTGCCACGCACGGGGTGCCCATACCGCGGGCAACCACTGCAGCGTGACTGGTCATCCCGCCCGTGGAGGTGAGTATCCCCTCGGCGACGTGCATACCGCCGATGTCTTCCGGTGAGGTTTCTTTGCGAACCAGCATGACCTTCTTGCCGGCCTTCGCCCACTCTTCCGCGTGGTCGGCGGTGAACACAACCTGTCCCGAAGCGGCTCCGGGTGAGGCGTTCAAGCCTTTCGCGACGGGTGAAGACGCTCTCTTGACCTTAGGATCAATCATGGGGTGAAAGACCTGCTCGAGCTGTTCCGGTGTCACGCGCAGCACGGCCTCTTCCTCGGTGAGGACGCCTTCGGCCACCATTTCAGTTGCGATGCGGATCGCGGCAACGCCGGTACGCGCGCCGGTTCGAGTCTGCAGGATAAAGAGCTTGCCCTGCTGGATGGTAAACTCCATGTCCTGGATGTCTTTATAATGTGCCTCGAGCTTATCCTTCACCGCAACAAGCTCCTCATAAACCTGCGGATTCTTCTTTTTCAGGTCTTTGATCGGCATGCCGGTTCGGATTCCGGCCACAACGTCTTCTCCCTGCGCGTTCATCAGGAACTCGCCGTAGAAGATGTTCTCGCCGGTCGACGGGTCGCGCGAGAAGCACACGCCGGTGCCCGAGTCGTCACCCAGATTGCCGAACACCATCGCCTGCACGTTTACCGCGGTTCCTTTCAGGCCGGTAATATTGTTGATTTTGCGGTACTTGACGGCACGCTCACCGTTCCAGGAATCAAACACCGCGTTGATCGCCCCCCACAGCTGCTTCTTGGGATCCTGCGGGAACTTCTGCTTGGTGTGCTTTTCGTACACGCGCTTGTAGGCCTCAACAACTCGCTCGAGCGCAGCCGCACCAAGCTCAGTATCCTCTTCCACGCCTTCTTTTTTCTTGACTTTCTCCAGCTCGCTCTCGAAGTTCTCGTGGTCCATGCCCATGACAACATCGCCGTACATGTTGATAAACCGGCGATATGCATCCCACGCGAAGCGCGGATTTTCGCTGGCCTTTGCCAGCGCCGCTACGGCGGCATCGTTCAATCCAAGGTTGAGAACAGTGTCCATCATTCCCGGCATAGAGATCGCCGCCCCCGACCGTACCGAAACCAGCAACGGATCCTCATCGTCGCCGAACCTTTTGCCCACAGCAGCTTCAAGTTTTGCGATGTTCTGATCCACTTCCTGTTCCAGCCCGGAAGGATACTGCCGATTGTTGTTGTAGTATTCGTCACAGACGTCGGTGGAGATGGTGAACCCAGGTGGGACCGGCACACCTACACTCGTCATTTCGGCAAGGTTTGCACCCTTACCGCCGAGCAGGTCCTTTTGACCTGCGCTGCCTTCGGCTTTTCCTCCGCCAAAAAAATACACATATTTCTGTGCCATGCTTCAGAGACCCCCGGTTAGACTAGAATAATCGTTGTACTTACGATAAGTGCCGAGGCTATAATAAAAAAGCCCTAATGTCAATCCGACATTAGGGCGAACTGTGTGCGAGCCTCTCTTATATTAACCGAAGATCACGACAGATACGATTCGAGATAGCGACTGCGCTTCGGATGCTGTAACCGTTTCAGCGCTTTCTTTTCAATTTGCCGGATTCGCTCCTTCGTGAGGCTATAGCGATCGCCGATCTCTTTCAGTGACAGCGGGCTTTTGCCGTTCAGCCCGAAGCGATATTGCACAATCTCAGACTCTTTCCGACTCAGGCTCTGAAGCACCTGATTGATATCGTCTCTTAGGGACTTCTCAACAACAACGGAATCCGGTTGCTGATAGCCCTCATCTTCCACAAAATCACCGAGCAGCGAAGAGTCCTTTTCAGCATACACCGGCGTCTCAAGCGAGATCAGATCGCGCGAGATGTTAATCAGATCCTCGACGTGCTCCTGGTTCATGTTTAAGCTTGCAGCGATCTGCTTCATCTCGGCCTCTTCGCCGCGCGTACCTTGAATGTCCTTACGGATTTTTTCTATCTGTACGAGTTCATTAGCGCGATTCAACGGAAGCCGGATCATCCGCGACTTTTCACAAATCGCTTTCAGTATCGCTTGGCGGATCCACCACACGGCATACGAGATGAAGTGGTAACCTTTATCGACATCAAAGCGCTCTATCGCGTTCATCAAACCGATGTTGCCCTCGCTTATCAAATCCGACAACGGCAAGCCCTGATTCTGATACTTTTTCGCGACGTTCACGACAAACCGGAGGTTAGCTTGAATGAGCTTGTTCTTTGCCTCGACATCACCGGCCGCCGCAGCGCGCGCATAGCGGGTTTCTTCTTCGCGCGTTAACAACGGAATTCTATTGATCTCTTTGAGGTAGATCGAGAGCACATTCTCATCATCGCGGTTCGTTTTATACGTTCGCTCGAGTACTTTCTTTTTCGTAGCAACTGCCATGCAGACCTCCTAACCATAGAGCAGCAAACGCTGTGCCAAGCAAGAAGCCGTGCGAGTCTTATAAACCGCTGTGTTATAGCTATTTAGCAGAAGGGCACGTTTAACACCACGTTTACAGCCCCAGAATGAGTCAAATTTACCCACATATAGCGAGATAGCTATATACTGTATCATAATATACCACTTAGGCCCGTTCGCGCCCAAAACTGGGCCATAGGCAGCACCAATCGACTCACTGCGCACACTCGCGAGTTGCAAGTAAGATTTAGCTTGACCAATATGGGGCTCTCTTTTATATTCTGGTTGTTATCCGGACATCAAATATTGTCGCTTTTCATTGTCATAGGAGGAACTTATGAAGATAACGCCGCTTGGAGATCGTGTATTGCTTTCTATGGAGAAAACCGAAGAAAAGACAAAAGGCGGCCTGTTCATCCCAGAGACTGCACAAGAGAAAACCCAAACGGGTGTTGTAAGAGCAGTGGGTGACGACAAGGACACGATCAAGGTCAAGCCTGGAGACAAGGTCATGTACGATAAGTACTCGGGCACCAGCATTCAGATCGATGATGTTGATCACTTGGTGATCAAGATGGAGGACATCATCGCGATAGTTGAGTAGTTGCGCAACAGAGGTGCCGACTACGGAACCCCGGGGCCGGAGTAACCTACTCCTGTAGGAGCCGCCCTGTCCTTGAAAGCAGCCGCATATCCGGCTGCTTTTTCTTTTTGACTCCGCGGATCCTCAGCACGACCGCGCAGCACCGCGCCGGTGATCGCAGGTGAGCCCGACAGTCCGATGAGCTCGTCTGTACAGAACACATGATCCACAGCCGCCTACATCAAGAATACAAGAAGCGCTCGAGCTCACGCGCCACACCGGCACCCGCGCTGAAGATTTGTGCGGTTTCCGGAACCGACTTGATAAAGACGCGGCCGTAGCTCTTCGTGAGTACGCGCGTATCGGTGATGATAACGACTCCGCGGTCGGTTCCGCTCCGAATTAGTCGGCCGAAGCCCTGTCGAAAACGCATTACCGCATCAGGCAGCGTCAACTCTCGGAACGGGTTACCACCGTGTGCTTTGATGAGCTCAGTACGCGCAATCAGTACCGGATCAGTGGGTACGCGAAACGGTAAGCGGCAGAGCACTACAACCCGCAGTGTCTCCCCGGGCGCATCAACTCCCGCCCAGAAACTCTCGGTGGCAAACAACACGCTGCACAGGTCTTGGTTGAATTGCTTGAGCAACCGTGCTCTGTCGTCCTCGCCCTGTCGCAATGCCGTGATGCCCAGTTGCTGCAGCCGCGGTTTCACACCAGCGTAGACCTCGGACAGCATGCGATAAGAGGTAAACAGAATGAGCGCGCTTCCCTCCGACAATTCCAGAACCTCGGATAAGAACGCAACTAGGTAGCGAACATACGCTTCGGCTTCCGGTGAGGGTGCATCCTGAGGGACAGCCAGCAGTACCTGGTTTCGATAGTCGAAGGGTGAAGCAAAGCAGCGCATCTTTAGAGGTTCGACCCGCTCGTCGTCCAACCCCACGCGCGCGGCCCAATGCTGAAAGCTGTTTTGTACCGTTAGTGTCGCACTGGTAAAGAACACTCCGCGATACGGCAAATACACAGCATCGTTCATCAGTTCACGGATATCAATAGGGGTGACCGTGAAACGCACCGTTGCGGCTGCGCCCCGGTGCTCAGCGGACGCGGTGCTGTCGTACCGGTAGCGCTCTATCCAGCACACCAGCTCGGGGTGTTCGTGGCGGCGACAAATCTGTTCGGCTATCGCTGCGATCGCCTCTAGTCTTCGGATAACCGCAGATAATTCCAACAGCGGTTGTTCTTCATCACGCTCACGCTCGCTGCTGGAGAGCAACCGGTCGGTCAGCAGTTCGACGAGCGTCAAGACCTGTTGCTGCAGCTCACGTATAAGCGGGTTGAGCCGGTCATAGCCCTCGTCGGCGTGGTATTCCTCAGGGTCAAGCGGTGGCAGCCACATACCTCCGCGCTCGCCGAGCATTCGGACAGCTTGCTCGTTCAGCTCACGCATCTTCTCTTTGGCTTGGTCGAGTAGTCCCGGTAGATCCTTCAACGGAGCGTTGTTCCCGCCGAGCTGCTCCAACCGTAAGGCCAAACCCATCGTCCGTCCGCGGCGGCGTCTATACAGCCGGGCGCACTGCTTGTCCAGTGCTTGCGGCGAAAAGCTCTGCGAGAAGTATGACGTCGCGCTGCTCTCAAGATGGTGCGCTTCATCGACCACGATATGCTGAAAAGGCGGAAGTACGGCGGTAGCGTCGAAGCCGGTACCACGAAGACGAATCGCGAGGTCCGAGAACAGCAAATGGTGGTTCACCACCAACACGCGCGCGGCCGCCGCCTCACGGCGCGCCTTGAGCAAGAAACACTGCTCACGAGCTCGGCATCGGCGTGCGCTGCAGTGGTCGGCGTCGGAGTTGATGCGACTCCACAGCTCATCGGCAACTACAAACGGAACGTCGCTGCGATTACCGCTCGCTGTTTCGCCGGCCCAGTTGCGGATCGCAGTCAAGTCCGGATCATCGTCTTCTTCGCCGAACAGCCCCCTCTCGGTCAACGCCTCCTCCAGTCGAAACGGGCAGAGATAATTTCCGCGGCCCTTAACCAAAACCGCCTTCACCTGAGACCGCAGCGCGAGTTGCACCAATGGAATATCCTTCTCGATGAGCTGCTGTTGCAGGTTGATTGTAGCGGTAGATACCACCACGCGGCCCGGATTCTGCTCGAGCCAGGCGAAAATCGGGATGAGATATGCGATCGACTTACCGACGCCGGTTCCCGCCTCGGCCACATATACCCCGCCGGCGTTCAGCCCTCCGGCGATGAACTCCAACATGTCAAGCTGCGATCGACGGGTTTCGTATATCGGGAGTGTACGAGCCAATGCGCCGCCGGGCCGGCAGATATCAAGCAACTCCTCGGCCGCTAACAGACGCACGCGCTGGGATTGCAGGGGCTCAACGATGACGTACAGCGACCTTACCTCATTATCGACGATCATGCTCCCGATGCCGTCTTCACCGAGACGTGCCGCAATCTCGAGGTCCGCGTTGCTCGGCTGTAGAACTCCGTTCGGATGATTGTGCAGGACCACCTGCCCGCGCTCCATGTGGCCCGAAATCGCCGGCACGCCGGTGAGGTTCCCGCGGGCGCAGGCTTCTACACCCTCCACAAACCCCTCGTGGTCAACTGTACAGACGAACAGTACCTCGTTGCCCCGCGCCGCCGCGATCTCTGCGCGTACACGGTAGATCACCGAGGCATGTAACCGGTCACTCGCCTCCATCGCGGCCCGTCACGGTGCTGTCGGTTAAGTATTCAATAAGCCTCAGCAAAAGCGTCTCGAGCTCACCTTTCATTTGATCGCCGATTGCCAGCACCTCGGCATGATCAAGCGTCTCCGACCCTAATCCGGCGGCCCTATTCGTGATCGTAGACACGCCGACCACTCGCATAGCGAGGTAGCGGGCCATGATAACCTCCGGAACCGTAGACATCCCCACCATATCGGCCCCGAGGGCTCGAAGCATACGCACCTCCGCAGGGGTCTCATAATTGGGACCTAACACCGCAGCATAGACGCCCTCTTCTAACGGCACCGGACTTACCGAGCGGGCAACCGCGCGCAGCTCGGCATCGTACGCCATGCTCATGTCGGGAAATCGCGGACCGTAGCCTTGCGGATTCGGGCCGACAAGTGGATTGTCGCCGAGCAGGTTGACATGATCGCGAATCAGCGCCATGGTCCCCGGGTTAAGCCCCTCGCGGATACCTCCTGCTGCATTGGTAACGATCAGCGCACGCACCCCGAGAGCGTGCGCAACGCAAACCGGCAGCACTACCGAATCGAAGCTGTGACCCTCGTAGGCGTGGAAGCGACCGGCGAACATCATCGCCTGTTCGGAGACGAACACGACACCACGGTGTCCGCTCACGCTGGCCTGCGGGAAGCCGGCAATATCGGCGTACGATATCTGTTCGCCCTCCACGCTTTCGGCAACCGCTGTAAGGCCCGAGCCTAAAACCACCGCCACGGCCGGTTGAGACGCTGTGCGCATCCGCACAGATTCAGCTGCCGCCTCAACGCGTTGCCGAAACCCTGTTTGCATAACGCCTCCTTATCGCATCCATAATACGGCACGCAAACTTACGTGACAACTGCGAAGCTTTAGGCTACGATGGACCCGTTGTGAGCGTATTCGACAAACTAGAAGGCTTCTTTCGGACCATCGTCGAGCAAGAGGACCGGCGCGAGAGCTCTACCGCCGACCCTGATCTCGCCGACGCGTGGGAAGAACTCGACGAGTACATGAGCTTCGGCGAAGGCCGCAGTACATACGGACCCTATCGAGACACCACCGGCGGCGGAACGCGCGGCGCGTACAGCACTCGAGATCGACCGGCACGCGTTCCTGAACACCTGCGCGAGCATTTTCGCAACCTCGAGCTCGAACTCGGCGCCTCGCTCGAAGAGGTCCAGGCGGCTTACAAGCGTCTCATACGACGTTACCATCCGGATCGATTCGGCAGGTCACCAAAGAAGCAGAAAACCGCTACCGAAATCATCAAACGGGTAAACTACTCGTATCACCAGATCGTGGCATTTTACCGTTCGAACAAAGCCGGTTAAACGGCGGCAACCTTGTTAGCCGGCGCTTTCAATGCCGTATTCGGCAATTTTTCGGTGCAGCGTCTTTCGACCGATCCCAAGGACCTCCGCAGTCTTGCTCTTGTTACCCTTATTGGCATTGAGTGTGCTCCGGATGATCTCTTCTTCCGCATCGGACAGTTTTGATCCCAAACTGATCTTGATGTAATTGGTATCCGAATCTCCGGCAACCGACGGAGGTAAATCGTCGATCTGTATGATGTTGCCCTTGCACATTACGGTCGCGCTCTCGATGCAGTTGCGTAACTCTCGAATGTTGCCCGGCCAGGAATAATTGTGCAATACCGACCGAGCCTTGGGGTCTATACCCTCGACTGCCTTGTTGTTCTCGCGCGCGAACTCTTTGATGAAAGCCGATACCAACAGCGGTATGTCTTCCTTCCTTTCACGCAGCGGGGGAACGTCGATATTAACGACATTTAAGCGATAGTACAGATCTTCCCGGAACCGACCCGTCTCGATCTCTTGGCGCAGATCTTTGTTCGTCGCCGATATGATGCGCGTGTCGACCTGCAGCGTCTCCTCGCCGCCTACCCGCTCGAACTTCTTCTCCTGCAAAACGCGCAAGATCTTCACCTGCACACTGGGGTTGATTTCCCCAATCTCGTCCAGCAGAATCGTCCCAAGATGCGCAAGCTCAAAGCGCCCCCGTTTGCGCCCAACAGCACCGGTGAACGCACCCTTCTCGTGTCCAAACAGCTCACTCTCCAGCAGAGACTCGCTGAGCGCAGCGCAGTGCACTTTTACAAACGGTTTATCCTTGCGATCCGACAGGCGATGAATCGCATCGGCGATGAGCTCTTTACCCACCCCGCTCTCACCGGTGATCAAGACCGAAGCTTTGGTAGGCGCCACTTGATACACAACATCGAAGATCGCGGCCATCTGGGGGCTTTTTGCGATCACGTTGGCAAACTGTTTCTGCTTGTTAAGCTGTTCCTGTAGCGCTCTGTGCTGTAGTACGAGCTCGCGGGTAGATAGCGCCCGTTTCACCAGCAGTGACAGCCGATCGAGATTAACCGGCTTAGTGAGAAAGTCGAACGCGCCGTCCCGCATCGCTTGAACCGCAGTCTCGATGGTACCGTGCCCGGTTAGAATGATCACTTGAACTGTTGGGTACGACTCCACGACTCGTTTGAGCAATTCTTCTCCGCACATCTCAGGCATGCGCAGATCGGTAATTACGAGGTCGATTTCTTCGTCTTCGATCAGCTGCCAGGCCTCGCGACCGTCGGCGGCAAGATAGACGTTATGACCGTCCATTTCTAATGCTTTCTGCAAACCTTCGCGAATGTTCTTCTCATCGTCGACGACAAGTACGTTAAACTTCATCGTCCTCCCCTTTCCAACTCAACAGGTGCTGCTCTTTCTGCGGTATCGGCAGGGTAATCGTAAAGGTCGTACCTTTCCCCTCGTCCGAAATCACGGCGATGTCGCCCATATGTTCCTTGATTACTTTGTATACCAAAGTCAAACCGATGCCGGAGCCAAAGTCCTTCGTAGTGAAGTACGGTTCGAATATCTTGTCGACCACGTCATCGGGAATCCCGACTCCGTTGTCACTGATCCGCAGCACAACGAAATCGCCGCTGAGCTGCGTTGCTACCCGCAAACGCCCACCCTGCGGCATAGCCGCAATCGCATTCTTGACGATATTCAGCAAGGCCCGTTTGAAGTGCCTCTCATCGAGCTCAAGTTTTGGGATATCGGGCTCGAACGCCCGCTCAAGCGCTATGCCGGCTTGATCGAGCTCGGGCCGCACAAACTCGAACAAGTCACCAACGACGTCGTTGAGATCGCGTTCTTCGAGCGTGATATCCATTGGGCGCACCGCAAAGAGGAAATCGACCACTATCTTGTTGAGCCGGTCTATTTCTTCGTTAATGACGTTCAGATTGCTCTCGACCGCTTCGCGGTCGAACTCACCTGACCCGTTCAGCGCCTTTTGTATGAGTTGAATATGAATACCGATCGACCCCAACGGATTTTTGATCTCGTGCGCCACCCCCGCTGCAAGAGTTGTGAGTGAGGCGAGACTCTCGGCTCGCCGTAACCGCGCCTCACGACCGCGTTTTTCGGATATATCCTCAATGCGAAGGATGCTTCCTTGGATCTCACCGTTCTGAACCAAGGGCATGATGCTGCATGAGAGTATTCGCGTCAGCCCGTTGTTGTCGAGCGTGAACTCACGATCCATGATCGAGTCTTGGTTTACCAAGGTCTCGCGCACGAACTCGGAGATCTCGTTGTCTTGGATGTACTCCCAGAGAATACGGTCGTACCAGTCCCCTGCAGACACCGGAACCACTCGCTCGGCAGCCTTATTCACAAATACCACGTAATGCTCGACGTCGGCTACGATTACTCCGTCGTTCATGGAGTTCAGCACGACCTCGAGCTGCTCATTCTCTGACGCAAGGTCGTAAATCAAAGAGTGAATCTGGGCCTTGTCCAGCTTCGGCAGTTTCTTGAGCGCACGCGCAATGAACTTCCGCATTTACGCAGACCTCATACTGAAATATAGGCTGTCGAGAACTGAGCTAATGCTCAGGCGCAGGTTATCGCTGAGCTGAAGACTCCGCCGAACCAGAGAGTTCCAACGCTCGATTTGATCGAGTGAGATCGGTGCCTCCAAGATCGCCGCCTCACCCGGTTGTGCGTTCTCGGCACGCAAAATTCCATGCAGCGCCTGAAGCACCTCACGGAGAAACTCGTGCAGCCACTCTTCTCCGCCTGCCTCCCGGAGCTCCTGCTCAATAGCCTTTACCTTTTCGTACGACTCAACGCCCTTGGGGGCGATCACGTGTTCAAGGAATTGACGCGCAAGCGTTGTGGGTGAATGCGAACCTGGATAACTCGCGCGCACAAAAAACTCACGGAGTGACCGAAACTGCGGATCGGAAATGCGGAAGATGCGCTCCATGACCTCACCGGCCTGGTCACGGTCGCGCTCAGCGAAACGATAGGTACGCGCTCGCGACAGGATTGTGTCGGCTACCGCGCCCCGGTTGGTGGTCGCCAACACGAAGCAAACGTCGTGCGCCGGCTCCTCAAGCGTTTTCAACAGCGCGTTGCGTGCGCCTTCCCGCAAACGGTCGACCCGTTCGATAATAGCCAGCTTTGCGCGGCCTTGCGGCGCAATGTGCGCCCAAGCTGAGAGATTGCGCACCATCTGCACTGGGATGCCCTCACGTGGCAACGCGGCCACAAGCTTGGCCGCGTGCGTAAGTATAGTGTCGATGCTCTTGCGGCAGCTTCTGTCGCTGGGGAGCGCTCGGCCGGGAACAAGCGTCTGCAGCGTCTCCTCGATTACTTCAACCGCCGCGGAATACTTGCTCAGGCGGTTTTCTTCCGATTCCCACAGGACAGGGTCGAACCGCCGTAACAGTTTGCGAACCGCCCGCAGAAACAAATAGATACCCGGGTCGCTTCGGGTTGTTTGCATGCTATCACCGGTAACCCGGATTTCCTGTAGGAAGTAGCGGTCACCGAGCATCAGAGTATCGCCGTGCACGAGCTCGCGGTGACGCACGCACGGCGCACAGCCGCAGTTCCAGCGGGCGTCCAACTCGCAACTGATGACTCGCCCGAGCTCCAAGGCAGTCGAGAGTTTGCCGGAATACTGGGGTCCCTCGAACAACAATACGTTCGGCAAAGTACCGGCGTTAATCTCGCCTCGCAGGCTTTCGACAACGGCAGCCTGTGACAGGATATTCTCAAACATCGCCGCCTCGCTCATAGAGAAACTCGGCTGCGAATGGCAATAACGGTAATAAAAAGTGCGCAAATACGCTTTCGGTGATGATACGGTCAGGCGCTATAAACGGTTGAATCTGCAACACCAAAAGCAACACAAACACCACAACCAGTCCTTCAACCAGTCCGAGAAAGAACCCCAACGCATGGTCGAGACTATCGAGATTGATACGCTCAACGAGGCGATCAAGCGCGGTCTCGAAAATTTTCACCATCACATACACTACCAGAAAAAGCCCGAGAAATGCGATGACTTGACTCCACGCTTCGCTTTCCACGTACCTACTCAGGGACGCTGCCGCGATACCCGAAAACACTACCGCAGCGGTAATTCCAAGTATGACGGCCGCCATCGACATCAGCTCACGCACAAAACCGCGGATACCGGCACGAATGGTGGTAAACAAGAGTATCACGATGAATACGATGTCGACCCCGCTGACGTCCATCAAACGCTCCCTAGTGAGTCTACGCAAGTTGCCTGTTCGTGTACAAGTTCGGCGATGTGACCGGCCGCGTTGGCTGGGAAGCACTGCTCTGCATTGCGAACTAGCCGCGCGCGTTTCTGTGAGTCCTCCACAAGCGGAAGGATCAGCTGCAGCAGACGCTCGGGCGTTGCCTCGCGCGGCGGTAGCATTTCAGCAATACCGCGTCTGCGACACAGCTCGGCGTTTCGCAGTTGGTCGCCGCGCGATCCTGCGGTCCCCATCGGGATTAAGACCGCCGCTTTCCGCGCTGCTACGTTCTCCCAAATGGCACCCGCCCCCGCACGTGAGACAACGAGATCCGCAGCTGCAAGAACATCCGGGAACTCGGCCGCGAAGAACCGCTGCGAAATATAGCACCCCCTCTTTCCGGCGTGACGACCCACAACAGGACCGCCTTCCCCGGTCTGGTGAACCACATCACAAGACTCAAGAAGGCCAGGCAGCACTGCCGCGACGAGCGTATTGATCTGTACAGAGCCCAGACTACCACCGACAAACAACACCACCGGCCGCTCGCCTGTCAGCCGCAAGTACGCTCTACCACGCACCGCATCGCCGGCGCTGATCGCGGCACGAACCGGGTTGCCGGTCACCAGAACGCGGTCGCGGACAGCAGGGGCATAATGCTCTACGCTCTCATTGTACGCAACCAGCACCCGACGTGCAAAGCGTGCCGTGATCCGGGTTGCCAGGCCGGGGTCAAGATCGGACTCGTGCGCGACAATTGGTATGCCGAGGGCCGCGGCGGCAATTACGACCGGAACGGCTACATATCCACCCTTGGAGAACACGACCGCCGGACGCAGCCGCCGTAGTCGTACGATCGCCAGCACCACACCGGCAGGCACGCGCAGCGCGTCCAACACGTTATACAGCGAGAGATACCGCCTGAGCTTGCCGGCAAAAACCCAGCGATACGGCACTCCGTTCTGCTCGACCAGCCGGCGTTCGATTCCCGTACGCGAACCGATCCACACAACTGCAGCGCCGTACCGCTTTGTGAGCTCCTCTGCAACCGCAAGCCCCGGGAATACGTGTCCCCCGGTCCCTCCGCCGGTTATGACAACCAGGTAGTCCATTCACCCTCTTGAGCTACGATAGTGTTCGCACGTGTACTCGAATCTACCATGGCAGCACCGGGGCATGCAATCTTGACACACTTGTGTCATCGATCACCACTCTCGGAACTCACACCAGCAGGTTCAGTACCACTTGGCTGAGTCCGATCAACGCGCCGAGTAGCGCGCCGAAAAGGTTAATCCACTTCAAATGCCTCGCGATTACCATCAACAACAGCCGTTCAACACGCTCGACATCGAGACTATCGATCTTTTCGATCACCAGACGCTCGAAGTCAATCGCCCCGACGAGTTCCGTGAAGCGCGTGTCTAACAATCCGACGATGCGCTCGCTGAGAAAACGATCAAGCGCCTCTTTGTCGGCCGCGAGCTCCTGTCGCCAATGCAGCACACCCGCAGTCTGCTCGTCACGATCCTCGCGTCCTCGCACCAGCAAGCGGAGTGTCTCTAGAGTCTGACGCGCAACGCGTTCAGCCGTGTCGCCGTGACCAAGCCAAGCGGCAAGCCCCGAAGCAATGGCGCCTTGGAGGCGCAGGTACGCATCCGAAGAGGCCCTCGAGTCGATTTCCGGAATACGGACGGTCTCCAGTTGTCGTTGCAAGAACTCTGAAAGCTCAGTCACCACCGCATCGCGTGCCAACCAGTCGCCAAGCAGGCCCAGTACTCGACGTTCAGCGTTCTCAGGGTCGATAGCAAGCTGTCGCAGCGCATCCTCGGGGGTCTGCTCGGTGAACCGCTGAGCCGCCTGCACAACCGCCGCAAGAATCTTATCGCGATTGGTCCGATTGTGCGCAGCCTCCTCGAGCGTCTCCAGCAGGTCATCGATAATCGCCGGCATGTTCTCGGTGAGACTCCGATCGTACTGCCCGGCAGAGATCAACAATCGTTGCAGCAGGTTCAGCTTGTCGAGTACGTCTTGGAGCAACAGCTTTCCCCGCACCGAGAGCTCGTTCCGAATGTCGGGGCGGCTCAAGAAACTCACTGCCTCACTGAGCAGCGGCTCATACATTCCATCGAACGCCCGGTACAGCTCTACCCAAAATCGCCCCGGTATACGTTCACTGATGGTGCGGTCCGATTCCAGCTCACGGGTCAACCACCGGCCAACGACCGCTACGATCTCGCGCCTTACCTCAGGCGAGGCCACAATACGCGCGATCGCCTTCGAAAGCTGTTCTCGATCGGACTTACCGACCAGATCGGCGATTCGGCGACCGCCGAGCACACCGGCGGCGTTTGATACAATGGTCGCAACCGCCTGGTGAGTACCGGGAGACCGCAGCAGCGCCGCAAGCAGCGGCACAACGACGCGCTCCAACTCGGACTCGTGGTCGGAGATCGAATCCGGCGGCTCAACCCGCGAGATCTCTCCACCGTCGAGTACGCGCTGCGTCACTTGTGCTACGGTGGCTCGAATGCCTTCCTGAAACCGTTGTGACCGCAACTGTGCCCGCAGCACATCCTCGGTAAGAAGCTGATTAGACACCATGCGACCAATGCTCTGTGCAAGCTCATGGCGTTGCTTCGGAATGATCCCGGGGGTAAGCGGTACCCTTACGCCGGCAACACGAATTTCGCGCAGCGGCCGAAACAGCATCTTGATCGCGATCGAGTTCGTAACGTAACCGATTATTGCACCCAGCAGCGGGGGTAACACCCACGGTCCGTACCTCAACACTACCTCAGTCATCACGCCACCTTTCGGCCGCGTTTTCGGCTTGCCGCACAAGCTCAAACCGTTGAATCCGGGCCCCATGAACCCAGCCCTCGACCTCCCCAAACTCCAATCGGTACCAGTGATCCCTTAGTCCATGCTGCGTCTCGCGAAATACCGTGCGTTCGCGTATCTCACCGATATCGCCGCCTCGCATGTGAGCGAGGATACGCGCGCCCATCCGGGGTTCCTCATACAACGAAACATACAACTCGTCGGCCATGGCCCAGTCGGCGCGGCGCGAAATCACCGGGCTCGCCGGAGCTGTCAGCGAGTCATCTTCTGAGCTTACCCGGCAGCCTCCCTGCCCGATGAGCATTGCCCAGACCACTGGTGCCAGAATCAGCGCTGTGCTCATCCTATTCCATCTCATGGACCGGTCACCTGCTTTGTTCCCTTCAACGCCTCCAGCTCATCACGAACCACTGCTGCTTCCTCGAACTCGAGGTTTTTCGCGTGCTCGAGCATCAGGTGCTCCAGCTCCCGAACCAGCGCCTTGCGCTGCACCGGTATCATGGTATTGTAGCGAGCCTTCAGCACTTCGATAGAGTGCTGCTCAATACTGCGCTTCTCTTGTTTTTGTCGCACAATGATGCTTTGCACGGCTTTTCGAATTGTCTGCGGTGTGATCCCGTGCGCTTCGTTGTACTCTTTTTGGATACTCCGGCGGCGCTCAGTTTCAGCGATCGCAACGCGCATCGCCTCCGACACCCTGTCGGCATACATGACGACGCGTCCCCGCTCGTTCCGGGCAGCTCGGCCAATGGTCTGAATTAGTGAGGTAGATGAGCGTAGAAATCCGATCTTGTCTGCATCGAGTATTGCGATCAAGGAAACCTCCGGCAGATCGAGACCCTCGCGCAAGAGGTTAATCCCTACCAGTACGTCAAACGTACCGGTCCGGAGCTCGGTCAGGATTTCGGATCGTTCGATCGTCTCAATCTCAGAATGCAAATACCGCACGCGTAGTCCCAGATTGCCAAGATAGCTGGTGAGGTCCTCGGCCATTTTCTTGGTGAGCGTCGTCACCAGAACCCGTTCGTCCTCAGCGATCCGGCCACGGATCTCGCCGTACAAGTCCTCGATTTGACCACCGGTTGGCCGCACCACCAACTCGGGATCCAACAAGCCGGTCGGCCGGATGATCTGCTCCACTACGCGGGTAGAGCGCTCGCACTCCTCATCCCCCGGTGTCGCCGAAACGAAAATGCACTGCCCGAGGAGATTCTCAAACTCCCGATAGAACAACGGCCGGTTATCGAGCGCTGACGGCAGGCGAAATCCGTGCTCCACCAAGGCGCTCTTGCGTGAACGATCTCCCGCGTACATGCCGCGCACCTGTGGAATCGTGACGTGTGACTCGTCGATAAAGGTCAGGAAATCATCAGGGAAGTAGTCTAACAACACCGCCGGACGCTCACCCTCAGAACGCCCGCTCAGATGCCGGGAGTAGTTTTCGATCCCGGCGCAGTACCCCATCTCTTCAAGCATCTCAATGTCGTACTCGGTCCGTGACTTCAGACGCTGCGCCTCAACCAACCGATTCGCGTGTACTAACTGCTCGTAGCGGTCGCCGAGCTCGGTACGAATCGCGTCCAAGGCGGCGCGCACTTGGTCCTCCGGCAGCACAAAGTGCTTCGCCGGATAGACCACCAACAGCTCGAGCTCGTCCAACACCTCACCGCTCACCGGATCGATCTTGGTAATGCGCTCGCTCTCGTCCCAATCAAGCTCAACGCGGTACGCCTCCTCGAGGTACGAGGGAAAGATCTCAAGGACATCGCCCTTGACCCGGAAACTGCCGCGCTTCAGTACCGCGTCGTTACGCTCGTACTGCAGGGCAACCAGTTTGCGTCGTACTTCATTCAAATCAACCGCCTGCCCCAGGTCGAACCGGACACGCATCTCGCGATACATGCTGGGACTGCCCAAACCGTAGATGCAGGACACCGTTGCCACGACAATCACGTCCCGGCGCTCGAGCAAACTGGTCGTCGCCGAAAGCCGCAGCCTGTCGATCTCTTCGTTAATCGAGGCGTCTTTCTCAATGTAGAGATCGCGCGCCGCGACATACGCTTCGGGCTGATAGTAGTCATAGTACGAGACGAAGTACTCGACCGCGTTATCCGGAAAAAACTCGCTGAACTCGCGATACAGCTGGGCTGCCAGTGTCTTGTTATGCGACAGCACCAGCGTTGGGCGTTGCGCCTGCTCAATGACCTTCGCCATTGTAAAAGTCTTACCGGAGCCGGTAACACCTTTCAGGGTTTGGAACCGATTACCATCCCGCAACCCCGTCGATAGGGTGTTGATGGCCTGTTGTTGATCGCCTGCCGCACTATAGGCCGATACGGTCGCGAACTTCCGTACAGTATGCTGTCTGCTCATACCCACTCGTCGTATCTTTTGGGTGTGAGTGTAACTATTTTACGCGCAGCGTGCCAACACGCCTTGGAGGCCGCCGTGTCTACGACCGGCGGAGCTCAACAAACCGGCATAGGCGGCTGCGAAACTCCGGTCACATCGCGCGGATGAGGGTCTCCCAGAACTCCTCACTTTCGCCCGCACGACGATGCTGCACCGCTTCCAGCACATGGGCCGACGAGATCGCTGACTCTCCCGCCAGATCAGCGATACTACGCGCAAGCTTGGTAACCGCTTCCGCGGCACGGGCCGACAGCTTCAGTTTCTGAACTGCCGCCAAGAAACTACGGCGCGCTTCACTTGTGAGACCGCAGTAGCGATGCACAGCGGCCGCCTCGAGCTCGCCGTTCCGCCCGAATGGCTCCGCCTTGTAACGTTCGGACGCCAGATCAACCGCGGCTTGAACGCGCGCACGCACCTCGGCGCTCGTCTCAGTCTTTCCGGTTACCAGGGCAAACGATTCTGGTATTCCAACCGGTACACGGATCTCAATTCGGTCTAAGAGTGCCGCACCGAGCTTCTTCCAGTATCTATGGAGCTCAGCGTTACTGCAGAAACACTCAACATCGCGAGACCCGAGCTTGCCGCAAGGACAGAGGTTAGTTGCAAGCACTAGTTGAGCGTTTGCAGGATACCGATACCTTCTGTCGGCACGAACAATACGCACCTCGCGACGCTCAAGCGGCTCTCGCAGTGCCTGCAGCGTGACGCGGTCGAACTCCGGTGCTTCATCCAGAAACAAAACCCCACGGTGGGCCAGCGAAATCTCCCCAGGCAGAAGCGTCTTTCCACCGCCGATAATACCCTCACTCGAAGCGCCGTGATGCGGGGCTCGGAACGGCCGAGCGGCGATCAACCCTGTGCGGGTGTCGAGCATGCCCGCCAATGAATGCACCTGCGTAACTTCAACCGCCTCACTGTGCGTCAGTCGGGGAAGAATGCTCGGCAACCGCCACGCGCTCATGGTCTTGCCCCCGCCGGGCGGACCGAACAGCATAACGCTATGGCCTCCGACAGCACTGATTTCTAATGCGCGCTTCACCAAAGGTTGTCCGCGAAGATCACCGAAGTCATGTGCGAATCGAGCAGGAGCGTCGCTGAAGGCCGTGTCACCCCCAGCTTTGAGCCCCGAACGCGTGACGGCGAGCTCTTTCAACGCGCGTGGAAGCTCCGTGAGTGAAGCCACTCCCACGACCCCCTGATTGCCTCCCAGGCGAGCCTCACAGATATTCGCCTGCGGAACCAGAAAGCGACGGATACCGTCGTGCGCTCCGCGGGTAACGGCCGCGAGTACGCCTCGAACTGGACGCACGGTACCGTCAAGCAGAAGCTCTCCCAACACGAGAGTCGGCTCTGAACCCAGTTCCTCCAACTGCCGTGAAGCAGCAAGCACTGCCACAGCGATTGGAAGATCGAAGGCCGAACCCGGTTTACGGAGATCGGCAGGCGCCAAGTTCACTAGAATCCGATCGCTCGGGTAAGTGAACCGGCTGTTCTTGATTGCAACGCGCACCCGTTCGCGCGCTTCACGAACGGAGCTGTCAGGCAGCCCCACTATTTCGGTACCGGGAATGCCCCGCCGGATATCGACTTCAACCGTCACAAGGTTGCCCTCAAAGCCGAACGGACAGAATCCGAGGATCTGCATCGTCCCTCCTATAGAGCATTCAACCGAGGTGTGTGTTCTCCTGCTTCGCTTGAGGCTTCAATAAACGGTTAGGGCTCCGATTCGCGCTCGGCGATTGCCTGCTGAACCAAAGCATCACAGCGTTCGTTATAAGGGTCACCTACATGTCCGCGCACCCATTCCCACTGCGGACGCAGCCAACGATTGAGATGATCGAGCTGCTGCCAGAGGTCTTGGTTCTTGACGGGCTTTTTTGCCGCCGTTCGCCAACTGTTGCGGCGCCATCGCTCGATCCAGTCGGTTATACCATTACGTACGTATTGTGAGTCGGTATGCACCCTAATTCGGCAGGGCAATTCGAGTCGTTCGCGGCACCAATCCAGCGCCGCAATGACCGCAGTTAACTCCATGCGGTTATTTGTAGTCTGAGAGTCGGCGCCATAGTGTTCTTCGCGGTTGTCGTCCACGACGACGATAAATGCCCACCCACCCGGTCCCGGATTCCCGTGGCATCCACCGTCGGTATACACATCGATTGGTTGCATGCAAGCCGTGTTATAGCATGGGAGGTCCTGAACTGTCGCCCGCCGTACCGGTAGTAGTTATCCCGAGCTCGGCTACGCTCATCAGCTCAGACAGAGAGTCCACCGGATTCCGCAAGCCCAAAAAGAAATACGCCGGCCGACTGCGAAACGCAATCGGCAGGAACGCAAACCGACCACCAAAAGGCATGCGCTCACCGGCAAACGTTGCAACGAGCTCCGGGTAGTTGTCGAGCGGCCGTTTTACTAACACAACCCTACGCGCTCTGAGCAGCCGCTGCACAATCGCGCTTGAGCTGGAAAGAACACGACCTACGGCCTTCTCGCTAGCGATCCCTATTGCGTAATCAAGACGATACCCGTGTTCAGTCTGTACGAAAATCGCCGCAACACGAGCATTCCAGATGCGGGAGAACTCCATTACCGATTTGAGAATTCCGCCTTCGGTTCGCTTGTAGCTTTGTAGGAAGCGGTCATAGTCCACCCCATCTTCAGTGAATATGATGCGCTTGGCGTGTCGTTGTGCTGCATACCGTGAGCGTAACCGTGGCGGCTCTACACTTGATTCCGGGGCTAGATCCTCGAAACCGCTTACTGCGGCGCCAAACAGCGAATCCACACCCGCGACCGTTCCAACCTCGTCATCGTCCTGATCAGAACTTCCAGACTCCATGGTGTCGGCACTGCGGTTATCGTCTTCACTTGCCGTTTCGTCACTAGCAAGCGCCCGGATGCGTGGTACACCGCTCTGTGATTCGACGATCTCGTACCGTGCTTGTGATACCGAGACCAGACTATTCATAGGCGCCGCTTCATACTCCTCCGTTGACTCGGTATTGTGCAAGCGTTCCATGCCACCACCCTCTACCATACCCCCCGCATTCTCTACCTCGTCTAGATCGTCAAACCTTGCCGCCTCTTCCCGACTCAAGGGTGTCTCGCTAACCTCGGTCGCCCCAAGCGGCCGTAACTCGGTCTCATGCGGTTCAACCTCAGCCTCGTCGCTATCAGCAACCTCGTCACGATACGCTTGCGAAACAGCACTGACCCGGATATCGCAGAAGCCGGGAGTTTGAAACAAGGAGCGCACCCCAAATAACGTTGGTTCGTCCTCCAGCAATTCTAGCTCGTATACCTCGTCATCGGGCACTTCATCTTCGGAGTCGGCAGATTCGAGCACCT
>PWQX01000222.1 GCA_003556605.1 Spirochaetaceae bacterium | reverse complement strand
TGCTGCTCTACGTTCTGGTGAATTCTACGAAGACTCTGTGCGGCCTGGCTGTACGTTTTCAGCACTTCTTGCTGCTCAGGGGTATTGAACGCCTGCTGGAAAAAGCCCCCACCCAATGGCGGCGTATCGACCGTGTTTGCGCCCCTGGGTACAATCTCACTACCGGCCGTTCGTACTGTCTCAATCTGCCACCGCTCGAGACGTTTGATGTCTTTCTCTTTAATCGGTATGCGCTCAGGAACCAAAATATTCGTATCATCAACATAGACCGGTTGGTCGAATTGCATTCCAGGCTTTAGATCTTTTACAGCAAGCGTTCTCATACTTGTTGTCCTGTTGTATCAACGGTGCCGATAAATACCAGAATCTCTGCAATCACTCGGTAGAACTCCTCCGGTACAAACTCCGCGGGCTCCACGATATACAATGCATCCGCAAGTCCCGGATCCTCGACCACCGGAATCTTGTGTTGTTCGGCGAGGTCACGAATTCGCGCTGCGAGCTGGTCTTTTCCTTTAGCCAAAACGAACGGAGCCGGCAATTGAGGATCGTATTGTAACGCCACGGCGGTCTTCATAGTGCCTTCTTACAGGTCCTTCCTCACGGTTCGTATTATATAGTCGGCACCATCTGATGAGAACCCATCAAAGTGTTCGGGGAAACTGCTCAAACATAGTTCGCTTATGCCGTAGCTCCGCAGCCGCTCGCTGAGAGCACGCCATGCCGCATTCTCGTTGGGGTTCTCCAACTGCACAAGCTGCGTATCGTCGGCGTATACAGCCACCCGGGCGCCCGGGGCGCCGGTGTTCCACCATTCAACTGCCCAGCGCCGCCCAGCGCCCGTGAGCGCAACCACCGCGCGAGAGAAGCCGCCCAGTCTGTTGAGACGAAGGCGTGCTGAGCCGTTGTACTGTATCGCCCCGCGAGTAAGCGCAAGCGGAACGATGACCCAGTGTCCTTCGTCAGTCCCCCGGTCCTTTGAGTGCCGGTTAAAGTGGTTGAACAACTGCAGCGGGTGTTCCGCTTTACCCCCGGCGCGTCCGAACAAGGACCGGAGCTCGGTCGCAATCCGCTCGACGTCTTCGGACTCGCCCGGCTTACCCCGCATCCCGCCGGCGCCCGGATGCTGCCGTCGCTTACGGTGATCATCAGGATCACGTTCGCGCGCACCGCTGATCGCCTGCTGTAACGCAAGCCACAGATCAGTGAGCTCGCTGAGACCTTTGCGGTCGAGCACTACCAGCAAACGCAGGTCCTGAGCTTGTTCGACTCCCAGACGTGTTGCGCTACGATGTAAGCGCGAAAAACGTGCCGGGTCCACCGGCAGCCCTTCACGCATGAAAGCGCGCAGCAACTGTGCTCCGCGGTCGTCATGAGGCAACCCCATACGCTGAAGCACGGTCGCGGTCTGTTGTACAGCTTCTGCTTCACGTGTCAACTGGAGGAAAATCCGGCCGGCGTCGAAATGAACGCGAGCGGTCAGAATGTCACCGATGCGCACAGGCACCTCGCTTGTAGCCGGATAGACCCGGCCACCGATTGCAAGGAGCCATTTTGTCGTGGTAAGCGCTTTCACGACGCGCGCCTGTACCAGCTGCCCGTCCCGCAGAGTTGACGGGTGCTGGATAGCAATCTGTAATCGAGGATTGCTGCCGGCCGCCTCAGGACGCACGCGAGCTTCTGTTAGTTCGCTTGGCGCTTACGCACCAACTCAGCAACCTTCGCTGCCTTGCCAACGCGGTTACGAATGTAGTACAGCTTTGCTCGTCGAACGCGGCCACGGCGCACCACATCGATCTTGGCGATCTTGGGGCTGTGCAGCGGAAACACGCGCTCGACGCCAACACCGTACGAGACCTTGCGTACGGTAAACGTACGCTTCACGCCGCTGCTGCGCTTCGCGATCACCAATCCTTCAAAGATCTGAATGCGTTCGGTCTTGCCTTCAACAATAGAGAAATGCACCTTGACGGTATCACCGATTCGGAAGCTCTCGCGATCTTCCGCTGTCTGCTCCATTTCAAACGCTTTTACTAAGTCCATTCGATTCTCCTTCCGTACCACTTTCACGGAGCGTATCAAGCTCTTTATCGCTGAGCTCGGCGCTTTCCAGGAGATCCGGTCGCACCGCAGCGGTTTTCTTTATGCTCTCTGCTCTTCTCCAGGCGCGAATGCGTTCGTGATGACCCGAAAGCAGTACCTCCGGAACGCGCCGCCCGGCGAACTCCTCCGGACGGGTGTACTGGGGATACTCAAGCAACTGTTCCTCGAAACTCTCTTCGGCAAGTGATTCCGAGCGTATTACCCCATCGACCAAGCGAAACACGCCGTCGATGATAACCATCGCCGCAAGCTCACCGGACGAAATTACGTAATCGCCGATTGAAAGCTCAAGGTCCACATACGTGTCGATCACACGTTGATCTAGCCCTTCGTAGCGTCCACAAATTAGCACAAGCTCTGGTTGTGCTGCAAGTCGCCGTGCGCGCCCCCGATTGAATGGATACCCCGATGGTGAGGGATACAGCGTAAGTGCCCTATCGCGCGGCACACTTTCGATTGCACGAGCAACCACATCGGGCTTCATGACCATTCCCGCGCCGCCGCCGTAGGGAGCGTCGTCACAGGTACGGTGACGATCCTCGGCAAAAACGCGGATATCAACGATGTTGTAGTTGATCACCCCGCGCTCGACCGCCTTTGCCGCTATGGAGCTGCGGAAGTAGGCTTCAAGCAGCTCAGGGAATAAGGTGAGCACCGTAAACTTCATTCAAGTATCCAGAGAGTGAGCAGCTCGATTTCACCTGCAGCGAGCCGCACCTCACCCACGTAGTGATCGTGGAACGGCACCATCACACTCTTGTTTTCGGTGGTTAGCACCTCAAGCATCGCGGTAGCACCGTTATCCCACACCGACTGCACCGTCGCAGCTTCGCGCCCGTTGTGTATAAGCTTCAGCCCTACCAGATCGCCAATATAATACTCATCCTCGCCGCGCGGTGCCGCCATATGGCGGGGAACCCAGATTTCGTACCCGCTAAACCGCCGTGCGGTCTCAGGATTATCGATACCCTCCAGCTTCAGCAACACCTTGTCGCCTTGCAGGCGCACTCCCTCGACTGCGTACTCGTATGCCGCACCGCCCTTGCGCAGCGTTACCCATTCCAAACGAGTAAAATGATCAGTCTCGCCGGAAAAGCTCCGAATCTTCAGTTCGCCCCGTACACCGTGCGAGCCGCCTATCCGGCCGGTCGCCAATAGATTCTTCGAATGGCTCAATCCAGTATCTCGAGTACCACCCGTTTACCGGTCTTCGTCGCCGCTGCGCCGAGGATCGTACGAATCGCCTTCGCGATTCGCCCGTGTTTTCCGATGACCTTGCCGATGTCACTCGGTGCCACCTTGAGCTCCAGAATGGTAGACTTCTCCCCTTCTATGATATTGACCTCTACCCCTTCCGGGTCGTCCACCAAGGCCTTTGCCATATAACTCACGAGTTCTTTTTCCATGTCCGTTTCCTTGTAGGCGTACAGCCTAACTGAGGTAGAAGTCGTTGCGATTCAACAACTTACGGACGGTCTCACTGGGTTTGGCTCCTTTCTCGATCCACTCCCGGATGCGGTCTTCCTTCAAAACGAGCTGCTTGTCTCCCACCTCTATGGGATGGTACAGACCCACTTCCTCAAGAGCCTTGCCGTCTCGCGGGGCTCGTGAATCCATTACTACAATACGATAGTACGGGCGTTGCTTCGCACCGAAGCGCTTGAGACGAATTCGTGTGCTCACTTTCATTCCTCCTGCCGGCGTGTTCCGCGTATGAGCTTCAGCCTTTTTGCATCTGCGACATCATTGCGTGCTGATATTTCTTATTCCTGGTTGCTTTGCGCATCATACTGCGCATTTTATCGAAACGTTTCAAGAGCCTGTTCACTTCGTATACCGAGCTTCCGCTCCCGCGCGCGATGCGCTTACGCCGTGAAGGTCCAATAATACGATGGTTCATGCGTTCTTCGTAGGTCATTGATTGAATGATCGCTTCTTCACGCTGTACGGCTTTTTCATCGATTGCTTCGGGATCGATCTGGCCTTGCATCCCCGGGATCATCTCCAACACCGACGAGACTGGTCCCATTTTCCGCAGGCGTGCAAACTGTTCAAGATAATCCTGCAGCGTGAACTGCTCCGAACGCAGCTTCTCTTGCAAGTCCAGCGCATCTTGCTCGTTGATAGTCTCCTGCGCCTTTTCAACCAGGCTGACCACATCGCCCATCCCCAGAATACGCGAGGCGATGCGTTCAGGAAAAAACGGTTCGAGTTCGCCCAGCTTCTCGCCGGTACCGATGAACTTAATCGGAACGCCGGTAACGGTCTTGAGACTGAACGCGGCGCCGCCGCGAGCGTCGGAGTCGAACTTGCTCAAAATCGCGCCGCTGAGCGAAATGCGCTCGTTAAACGCCTTGGCAACCTCTACCGCCGACTGCCCGCCCATGGAATCGGCAACCAGCAGCGTTTCCTGCGGCTCGCACAACTCGCTGAGCGCGGCAATCTCGTCCATCAGCGCCTCATCGACCTGTAGCCGCCCGGCGGTATCGACGATTACGGCGTTGTACTGCTGCTTCTCGGCCGCTTTCAGCGCAGCCTTCACGACCTTCAGCAGGTCTCGCGTGCTCCTTGTTCATGATAGACCGGAACCCCAAGCTGTTGACCCAGCGTCACAAGCTGTTCCACGGCAGCCGGCCGCACCAGATCGGCTGCCACCAACAACGGCCGGCGATCTTCCTGCCTGAGCCGCAGCGCAAGTTTCGCCGCAGTCGTCGTTTTCCCCGAACCTTGAAGTCCCACCAGCAACATAACCGAGACCGTATCGGGCCCTTTGAGCTCGAGGTCTTGACGAGCGTCCCCGAGCAGTTGCACCAGGCGGTCGTGCACGATCTTCACAAACTGTTGACCGGGCTGGACTGCGTTCAGTACCTTCTCGCCGGTTGCTTCCTCAAGCGTGCGGTTGACGAATCGGCGAACAACGCGTACGTGGACATCGGCCTCCAGCAGCGCAAGCTTGATCTCGTCGACCGCATCGCGGACATTCTTCTCGTTGATCCGAGCTTTGCCTGCGATTTCGCGCGTTATTTGGCTGAATTTGTTGGAGATGCGTTCAAGCATACCGTGAGATCCAATCCGGTCAGTGGTTCCTCTTATACCGTGTTGCCTTGCGGCGTGTCAACCCGCCTAGCTTCTGCGCTGCAGCAGCGCAGAGAACCCTGGTTGTCGCCGCACCTGGAGAACACCGATCAGGGCCGTGCCCTCACCGAACCTCGAAAAAATGGCGGTTGAGATAACGAACTCGTTGCTGAGAGGCGCTGTAATGCTCACTCATCGGAAAGTCGTTGATCACGGTCGTGTAATGTTCACGCGACTTCCTCAGATTGCGGTACACCGAGTTACGCTCATACAGCCGTCCGAGCGTGAAATGCGCCTCTGCCCGGTTTTCGCCGGGGTTACGAGCGCTCAGATACTGTTCGTATAAACGAATCGCCTCGCCCACCGCATCATCCTCGACTGCTGCACCCGCACGCGCAAGGAGCTCTTCTTCGGAAATTCGCGGGGCGTCCAGCCCATCGTGCTTACTCAGCGCGAGTCCGTCCGGCTCGCGTTCGCCGGGCTCTTCCGGTTCCGCGTCGAAGACGTCGGGCGCGGAGTCCTCGGCGTCCGCAATCTCGGTGAGTTCGGTTGCATCACCCGTGTCCTCCAGGGCTTCCGATGCGGTTACGCGCAGCTCATGCTCTTGTATCTCACCGCGGATCGCATCTTGACGCTGGAAGCGCAGTCGAAACTCGCCGGGCTCCCGCACGCGAAATACGAACTCGCTGTGATTCTCTCGTTCGCTACGGCGACGAAACTCCACGCGGTCGTGGCCGTCGCCAATACCGAGATATACCCACCCCGTCCCCGGAAGCTCCACCGAAAACTCTTCACCGACCGGGTGGCGCTGCGCCGGCAGCAAACTCGCCGTGCGGTCTTCGGCATCGGGAACGGCCGCCGCTCGAGGCGTACGCTCCGGCGCTGCGGTCTCCTTATCGCGCTGCAGAGGAACCCCGTCAGGGTCTTGACGGCTGTCGTCGGCGCGTGGTCGCGGCCGTTCCGGTGTCGGCTCCGCTATACGTTCGCTATCAGGGGGGGCGGATGGAGCTTCAAACTTGCGGTCCGCTTCAATGCTGCTTGAGTCACGTGCAGTTCGCTGCTGCCGGTCCGGTGACGCGTCCGGTTGCGGTAACGCCTCCGCCCGATCGGCGGGCGGCCAAGCAGGTACATCGTCGTCTTCTCGCGCTGCTTCGCGATTCTCTTCGGTCAAAGCGTCAAGCACAGCAATCGCCACCGGCTTCTCCGGCAACGGCAGCCGAGCGTGCGCATCCGCAGACGGTACAGGGTAGCGCTTGTCCAGGCTGCGACGACGGGTCGTTTCAGGCTGAGTCTCCGGCCACTCCGGGCTCGGCAACACGATGGCCGAATCAATCGCTCGCTCCGGCGCGCCCTCGGAAGATCGCACCGATGTAACGCTATACTCCGGCGCAAGCGCGTCGGTGTCGGGTTTTTCGAATCCTTCAGCCGGTGGGCCGATCTCCGAATCTGCCTCTTCGGCCGACGGCTTCTCAGGTGCTACGCGCCGCTCGACCATCTCCGGCGTTGAGGCGCACCCAATCATCGCGCTCACAACCACAAACGTGACGGTGATCCGTCGCATCGCTTTTCCCCTCCCCCAATCACGGTACGCGAGCGAACACCCTCCGAAGTGCAGCTTCGTTCTCCCGGCGAAGGTGCTCACGAACCGCGTCGATCGTATCGTACATGAACGGCTCGATCTCCGAACGACTCCATGATCCCGATTCGCTTCGTAACAACAATATCGGCGGAAGCAAGACCTCGGTTGAATCAGGCAACTGCCAGTCAGGAACGCGCAGCTCTTGTGTAGGCGGAACCGCAAAAACGGTTTCATCATCGCCCGCCGGGGGCGCATCCGTCCTGACTATTGAGAACATCACAATTACCACCCCTACCGTCAGCGCTGCGGTTCCGGCAACCGCCGCCGCCGCGACGCGAACTCGTGTTGCGTTCAGCTCGGTCAGGGCGTTTCGCGCGCGCTGCAGACCACCCAAGAGTGCGGCGGCGATTGCAGAGGCGTGTCGTTTAGGCATGCAGCCGCTCCGGCTCAGACACGCGAATCGCCACGACTTTCGACACACCCGACTCTTCCATCGTCACCCCAACCATCGTGCCGGCCACAGAGATCGTTCTCTTGTTATGGGTGATCACTACGAACTGTGAAGAAGCCGCGAACTCCATGAGCATGTTCACGAAGCGCCCGACGTTGCTCTCGTCGAGTGCCGCATCGAGCTCGTCGAGCATGCAGAACGGTGAGGGTCTCACCATGAAGGTTGCAAACAACAGCGCTACCGCCACCATTGCGCGCTCACCACCGGAAAGCAGCTCGATACTCTCCAGTTTCTTTCCCGGTGGCTGTACAAAAACTTGAATCCCCGACTCCAAGACGTTTTCCGGGTCGGTCAAGCGCAGTTCCGCACGCCCGCCGCCGAAGAGACGGCGAATAACGGTGTGGAAGTTCTTCTTAATCTTGTTGTACGTCTCCAAAAACAGCTCGGCGGACTCGGCGCGGATCTCAGCCGTCACCTGTTTCAGATCATTTCTCGCCTGTCGGAGGTCGTCGAGTTGCCCGACGAGAAAGTCATGCCGCTCTGCAACTTCAATGAATTCCTCAGGGGCCATGAGGTTCACGCTACCAAGCGCACGCAGCTTCTCGCGCAGCGAACTCAAGTGATTTCGCAATTCCTGCGGCTGTGCGGTAATCTCAAGCATACGAGGCTCGTAGTCACGCAGATCCCGGGAGTGCTGCTCCTCGAAGTTTGAATAGATATTCTTGATTTCACTGTTTGTCTCGGCGCTGCTGATTTGTAGCTTCTCCACCTTGTCTTGGAGACCGGAGAGCTCTTGCATCAGCACTTTCACCCTTTTCTCCTTGGCAAGCAGGTCACTGTTCTTGGCGGAGATGCTTGATTCCAGCTCCTTGAGCTCAACGCGCTTGGTTTCCTCGAGCCTGCTGAGCTCGCCGCGCTTACGGTTGGTTTCATCGATCTTCATCTTCGTTTGCTCGAGCCGTCCTCGATCCTGTTGGAGGCCCTTTTGGGTCCGTTCCTGTTGGCGCTTCTGATCCTCGATCGCGCGCGTGGTACGCTCGATATCGGCGCCGATAGACTGCTCGCGCGATTCCATCTGCGCTTGTGTTACCCGCAAATCCTCCAGGGTCTTGCGGTATTCCTCAACTTTGTGTTGCAGCTCGCGATTCTCGGCTGTCGCGGCCTGTGAGTCTGCAAGCGCGGATCTGATCGATTCCCGTGAACGCTCCATCTTGGTGTCGATCTCACGTTTCTTCGTGATGATACCCTCAGGCGCCAGAAACTCATCGAGGAATGAAGGGCTCGCTTCGCGGTATTCGGCGAATGCTCCGCGCAGCTCGCGTACTCTCTCGCTGATGCGCTCGTAGGCGGCGACAAGACCTTCGTACAAGCGCCGGCCTTGTTCTTGCGAGTGGTGCTCGAAACTTCCGGCGTCACGATACAACCCCTCACGCGCGTGCACCTGCATCTCAATCGCATCGAGCTCGTGGGTGATTTGCTCTTCCAGCTGCGAACGGCGGGCACCCGAGTAGCCCGACGCTTTGAGTTTGCGGTCAAGCTGATCGACAATGTCATCCGTAATTGCGCGGACTTCCTGCTGCAGTCTCTCGCGATTCACTTCGGCCTGTTCTACGAACTCGCTGTTGCGCTCGATACGTTGCTCGTTGGCACGAATGCGCTCGGATGCGATGCCGACATGTCCTTCAAACTCAGTGATGTTCTTGTCGAGCGCTTTGATGCGCTCCCGCGCCTGCCCGCGCTCCGCTGACCGGACTTCGAGTTCATGCTCATACTCCGCGAGCTTACTCCCAAAGGAGAGGAGCTGTTTCTCCTCACCGTCGATTTTGTCGCCAAGCTCTTCACTTCGTTCGGTCAGCATACGTAATTGATTGTCGAGATTATTGTGCTCAAGCTCTATTCCATATAAGCTCTTCTGAGCTTCGAACAGCATGTTCTCCATAGTGTTTACTTGGTCGAGACTGGTTTCGAAATCCGAGTTGATCGTATCAATCTTCTGCTTGACCGCGTCGCGTTGCTCGACGCGGCGCGTAAGCTGATGTCGCTTTCTTTGCTGCTCTTCCGACGACGACTGCAACCGTAACAACTGTAAATCGAGCTCTACTGTGAAGATCTCCTCACGCAGCGTACGGTAGGTCTCGGTTTTCTCGGCTTGGCGCTTGAGCGAGTCATAGGTACGCCTTACCTCCCCGAGCACACTTTCAACCTGACGCATATTCTCTTCAGTGCGCTCGAGCTTCTTTTCTGCTTCGCGGCCGCGTTGTTTGTACTTCGTGATCGCCGCTGCTTCCTCGAAGATGTGGCGGCGTTCTTCCGGCTTGGTCGAGAGAATTGAATCGACCTTACCCTGCTCCATAATGGAGTACGCCGTCTTGCCAAGGCCGGTATCGTAGAAAAGCTCACGCAGCTCCTTCAATTTAACCGGTGTGTTGTTGACGAAGTACTCACTTTCACCCGAACGGAATAGTCGCCGCTTAACACTTACCTCGGGCATGTCGAGCGGCAACACACCGTTGTCGTTCGCGAACGTCAGGGTAACCTCGGCGACATTGAGCGCTTTGCGTGAATCGGTGCCGTTGAAAATGACGTCTTCCATCCGGTCGGCACGCAAGCTCTTGGCACCCTGCTCACCGAGCACCCACTTGATGGCATCCACCACGTTGCTCTTACCACACCCGTTAGGCCCTACGAACGCAGTGATACCGTCGTTGAGATGGATGCTACACTTGTCGGCGAATGACTTGAAGCCAAAGACGTCTATTTGTTTGAGAAACACTCCCACTCCCAGTCCCGTCCTTCGCGAAGACGGTTTTTATAATATTACCGCCGGCACGCGGCTCTTTGCAAGCGCCGGCGTAGTTTGTGCCGGTTTCTCGCACCCACGCCTTGTGTGCAGGCCCGGTTTCACGGTATACAGCCTGCATGCAGCACCTCTGTGGGATTGATGAGGCCGGTCGCGGTCCGATCGCCGGCCCGGTCACTGCCGCTGCGCTTACTTTCGCAGGCAAGGCGGTGCCTGTCGGGCTGCGTGACTCCAAGCGCTTGACTGCTCGCAGGAGGGCGGAGCTCGACCTGGAGATTCGCTCGCAAGCTTGGTTTGGACTTGGCTGGTGCTGGCCGATTGAGATCGACCTGCTCAACATTCATCACGCCACCTTGCTCGCAATGGTGCGTGCGTACCGCACATTAGCCCGACAACTTGCACAACGGGAGGGTGCGTGCGACGCGCTGCTTGCGTTGGTCGACGGAAAGTTCTGCCCGCCGCTGCCGATCCCCAGTCGTTCCGTCGTGGACGGTGACCGTGAGGTACCCGAGATACAGGCGGCCTCGATCCTGGCGAAGACCGCGCGCGATCGCTTCATGTCGTCATACGCGCTTCTCGATCCCCGCTATGGTTTTGAACAGCACAAAGGCTACCCCACCGCAGCACATTACCAAGCCCTACGTCAAGCCGGTAGCTGCGTACTGCACCGCCGCAGCTTCAGCGGCGTTCCATGAAAATACCCGCCTTCTCGAGCGCGCGCAGGAACTCCGGCATGTCCTCTTTGAACACCACCACCTGATGGCGTTCGTATTCCATGCCCCGGGGGGCGGAGTCGTGCTTCTTGCTTTCAACGATATTCAGAAACAGGTCACCGAAACGGTTCTCTTTCACGTTAAAAAAATACGTGCGTTTTTCGCTCTTCGCTTGCAGTCGCGCGGAATAAACCTCGCCTCGTACTCCCATACTTGCTATTCCTCCGCTGCTTGAATCCTCTAAACTATCCGCACTATAGTAGATTCTCCCTGCGGTAGCAATCGGGATCCTTGGCGCCCAAATCGATTCGAGCGCCTTGACAGACCGGCGGGATCTTTGGTAAGTAAAGAGGCTCACGCGCGACCGTCGTATAATGGCTATTACCTCAGCCTTCCAAGCTGATGATGTGGGTTCGATTCCCATCGGTCGCTAATCTTGGAAGCAGCCAACAAGCGGAATCGGTAGGCTGGTTGGTGGAAGGAGAAAGGTACTGATGGCACGTCGATGTAGTATAACCGGCAAGCGGCCGATGTCCGGCAATAACGTAAGCCACGCGCACAACAAGACCAAGAAGTGGCAAAAGCCGAACGTTAGCTACAAACGGCTGTATGTTCCGGAGCTTGGGCGCAGCGTTCGGATCAAACTCTCGACACGAGCGTTGCGCTCAGTGAGTAAGTTTGGGCTGTTGCCGTATTTGAAGAAGAACGGACTTACCCTTTCAGACGTAACCTAGCCCCCCGGTTCTCGGTCCGGTCTGCCATGTCGAAGGGGGCTGTCGCGCCGAAACGGGGGCGGGGATGTACGCATGCCGCTGCTGGAGGAGCTTGACTCTCAGCTTCGCACAATCTCGAATTGGCGCCACGTTTCGTTTAAGAAGAGTTTGCTCGGCGCCCTGCAGACCGCCCTGCAAGACGGCGAGCGAATAGAGAACCTGCTCGAGGGCTTTTTTCGCGGCCGTCGCGGCGGCGGGTCGGGCTCGGGAACTCCTGGAATCCTCTGTATCACCGACAACAGACTCATATTCCTCGCGAACGGAACCTCCGGCAAGAGTCCAGAGGTGGTCGGGTATCCTGAGCTAACCTCGTACGACATCAAGCGCGGCGCATCATCCACACGTATTCATCTTCACCACACAGCTGGAACGGTTGTGCTTACCTCTACACGCGGACAGGAGCAGATCAAATCGTTCGTGGAGCACTTGCGGGTAAAGATCGCTCAGAACCTGACCGACGACAGCGGCGATGACGCGCCGGCGCGCGAACAGCCCGATAAACCTCACGCTGAGGAGCGTTTCTACCCAGCTGCGCCACCGTATCATGCCGAGCACGGCGAGAACAGCGAGCCTCAAGCCGATCATTTGGAGCTGAACGCGCTTGCGCGGCCAGAGAGAGGGCACGACGCGGAGGAGGATGAGGACCAGAAAAAACCCCCCAAGCCCGCTCTGTCACCACAAGAGGTAAAACTACAGAACTTCAAGTTCCTTCACAGCGAGGCGCGCAAGCTGTTCTTAGAGATCAACAAGTATAAGCAGTTCAACGGCGAACCGGCGTTTCTACAGCAGATGACCGAGGATCTGATGTACATTGCGCACCTCTGTCTTGACGGTGAGTCCCGCATTTCCGACGAGAGTAAGCTCTTCGTTGCTATGACTTTCATGCCGCTGCGCCAGAGCCTTATCAAGAACCGCGAGTTAATTGTCGACTTGTTTCGCTATGAGTCACTGCCGTTGCATCAACGCAAGGCTATTCTCTCACACTGGAACCTGTTTGCCAACGAGATACGCAAGGCCGAACGGTACACCAAGGATGCGAATACGCTCCGGTCGCTTGAGTACCTCCGGCTGTTCGACCTGCAGGAGAACAGCTCGCACTTCGACAAAATGGCTGCGGTGTTTTACTCTTTCGCCCAAGTCGTAATCAAAGCCGACGGGATCGCCACCGACGCGCGCGCACGACGGCTACAGAGAATTCGCCGGGTAATTTACGGCGAGGAGCACGTTGCCGAAAGCGATAGCACAAGGCGACGCCAAGCGCGCACCAAACAGTCTGCCCGGATTTACGCTGAAGAGCAAGAAGAAAGCCTCGAAGAAGTGATGGAGAACATCGATCGCCTGATCGGCATGGCGAAGGTCAAGGAGCAGGTACGGACCTTTGTGAACCTCATCAAGGTACATCAAGAACGCGAACGGCGCGGTCTACCGGTGACGCAGTTCTCGATGCACGCGGTGTTCTACGGTCCGCCGGGCACCGGTAAGACCACTATCGCCCGCTATCTGGGTAAGGTCTACAAGTGCTTAGGATTGCTGCAAAGCGGTCACTTGATCGAAACGGATCGCGCCGGGCTTGTAGCCGGATATGTGGGTCAAACCGCTATACAGGTCAACGAAACGGTGCAGGAGGCGCTTGACGGGGTGCTGTTCATCGACGAGGCCTACGCGCTTAGCCCGGCCGACAGCCAGGGTAAAGACTTCGGTCAGGAGGCAATCGACGCCTTGCTCAAACGCATGGAGGATCACCGCGACCGCCTGGTAGTGATCGTGGCAGGTTATCCCGATGAGATGCGGCGGTTCATCGACTCCAACCCCGGTCTCAAGTCGCGCTTCAATCGTTATTTCTATTTCGACCACTACAGCCCTCAAGAGCTGATGAGAATCTTAGACATCTTTACCGACAACGCCTCGTTCACCCTTACCAAGCCCGCGCGGCGTGAGGTGCTCGATCTGCTTACCGGTCTCCACCGCGTGCGCGGCAAGAGTTTCGGCAACGGTCGTCTGGTCCGCAATTTGTTCGAAAAAATCGTCGAAAAACAGGCCAACCGGATCACAGCGATCTCGCCGCTGACTGACGAGATACTGTGCTCAATAACGAAGAAAGACATCCCGGCGCCCGGCGAAACCAGTCCGGAAGTTCCCTAATGGCGGCACACCGGGCTCGAGCCGCGTCAGAACCCGAGTGGAACCTTTTCGTGGTCGGCTTCGAAATCGAAATCCCCCCCCCTCGACTCCGGCAGTGATTCGGTGCTACCATAGCGCAAGCTTCGCACAGTAAGATAAATCTTCAAGGATGGTAGGTGTGAATCGAATACTCTACAAGGAACAGCTTTCGGACCAGGTATTCTTGATTCGGGTTGAAGCGCCGCTGATAGCCGAGGAGCGCCAACCGGGTCAGTTCGTTATTCTGCAGGTCAACAGCGATTTCGGTGAGCGCATACCGCTGACCATCGCCGATGCCGATGCGCAAGAGGGCTCAATCACCCTTATTTTTCAAACGGTCGGTAAAACTACCCGGCGTCTTGCCGGGCTCGGTGTGGGCGACAGTATTACAAACCTTTTAGGCCCGCTTGGCCGGCCCACCGAGATTGAGAACTTCGGTCGCGTGATCGCCGTCGGCGGCGGAATCGGCACGGCACCACTGTACCCCATCGTACAAGCGCTCAAACGGGCTGGGAATCACGTTACTGGTATCATTGGCGCACGCACACGTGAGCTTGTGATTTTGGAGCGCGAGACCGGGGCAGTTGTGGACGAGTTGATTGTGTGCACCGACGACGGTTCGTACGGACGCAAGGCGCTCGTTACTGAACCGCTCGGTGAGCTCTGCGCGGGCTATCCTACACCGAACTTGGTGGTCGCAATCGGTCCCCCGGTCATGATGAAGTTCTGCGTGGAGACCGCACGTCCTTTTGATATTCCCGTGATGGTTTCACTGAACACTATCATGGTCGACGGCACCGGAATGTGCGGCGGATGTCGTGTGAGCGTCGGCGGCGAAACCAAGTTCGTCTGCATCGACGGTCCGGAGTTCGACGGCCGGCTGGTTGATTTTGACAACATGTTGAAGCGGCTTGATGCGTATCGTGACCAGGAGGAATACGCGCGGCAGCAGAATTGCAAGATTGATGAGGTGGGCAGATGAGTACGAGTACGCCCGAAGGCTTGGAAGCCGAAGCGCGACGACTTCTCGCTTCGATTGAGGGAAAGCACCTTTCTAAGAAAGACCGCCTGGCGATCCCACAACAGGATATGCCGGCTCAAGACTCGATAGTGCGCCGTTCAACGATGTCCGAGGTAACCCACGGATACAGTGAAGCCCAGGCGCGCGTGGAAGCCGCACGCTGTTTGCAGTGCAAGAACGCACCGTGTATCGACGGTTGTCCGGTACGCGTTAATATCCCCGCCTTTATTCAGGCAATTGAAGACGGCGAATACGACAAATCAATTCAGATGATTCGTGAGACCAACATTCTGCCGGCGATCTGCGGGCGCGTCTGCCCGCAAGAAAACCAGTGCCAGGAGACTTGTACGGTCGGGAAGGTGTTGAAAGACCCAATGAAATCGGTTTCCATCGGCCGACTCGAACGCTTCGTCGCCGACCGCGAGCGTGCCGTTTCCGGCGGCGGGGTTCCTGAAGTGAAGCCCGAGACCGGCAAGCGCGTGGCGGTTATCGGCACCGGCCCGGCAAGCATCACGGTAGCGGCCGATTTGAGGCGGCACGGCCATGCGGTCACGATGCTGGAGGCGTTTCACCGCCCCGGCGGCGTTATGGTTTACGGCATTCCCGAGTTTCGTCTTCCCAAGGCGATCGTCGATGAAGAGATCAACACTCTCAAGCGGATGGGGGTAGAGCTTCGAACCAACTTCTTGGTCGGTCGCACGCGCAAACTGCAGGATCTGCTGCAGAAAGATAACTACGATGCGATATTCATAGGCAGCGGTGCAGGGCTGCCCAAGTTTCTCGGAATTGAAGGCGAGAATCTCGTCGGGGTGTTCTCCGCCAACGAGTACCTCACGCGTAGCAATATGATGAAAGCGTACGACCGCGAGCGCGCCGACACGCCGATCTTTCAGCCTCGAAAAGTCGCGGTGTTCGGCGGAGGCAATGTCGCGATGGATGC
>PWQX01000023.1 GCA_003556605.1 Spirochaetaceae bacterium | reverse complement strand
TGCGTCCGCTGAGCTTCACCGCAACAACCTCACGGTACAGGCGTCCGAGGTCGTGTTGGTCGATGTAATAGCGCATGAGAGCGTCCAGGAAGTTGAGCAAATCAGCATGACGGGTGGATACCGGCGAATGCATGAACACCTCTCCATCGATGAGATCGGCGTGCTTGCCCGGCTCCAGCCAATCGAGGAAATCCCGCGCGGTGAGAAGCTCTCGTTCGGTGGAAGCAGATACCGAGACTCTTGTCGCCATGGTGTACATAGTATAGCCCCGCCCGCTCGGCTCGGCAAGCCGAGCCGCTTCATCGCGACGCGGAACTACTCTGCATCTTGCCCCGGACCCCACGAGCCGGTATAGTCGGGAGTTGCACGTCACACCGCTACGGGGAAGGAATCATATGGAACCAGTCGGAAGCAGAGTGTCCAGCGGCAGCCCGTATGAACCGCAGGTCGGGTTCTCACGCGCCGCACGAATCGGCTCCATCATCGCGATCGCCGGAACCGCACCGATCGGCCTCGACGGCAAGACCGTGGGCGCCGGCGACGCAGCGGCTCAGACACGCAGGTGTCTCGAGATCATTCATACGGCATTGCAGGAGCTCGGGAGCGATCTGCGACACGTCATCCGTACCCGGATGCTGCTCACCGACATCAGTGACTGGGATGCCGTCGCACGGGTGCATGGTGAGTTTTTCTCGGATGTGCGGCCGGCAAGTACCATGGTACAGGTAGCCGGATTTATCGATCCGGAGTGGTTGGTCGAAATCGAAGCCGACGCCGTGATACCCCAACCTGAGACTGTATAGCCGCCGACAGACAACGCTCACTGAGTTACTTCCTTCCACCCTATCGCGCCGGCGCGATAAGCCCATCAACATCCAGCGGGGAGGTGTACATCGCCGGCGAGCCGTCGGGCTTTCGCGGCCACTCAGACTCCGGCCGGTCGCGGTAAAGCTCGACGCCGTTCTCGTCCGGATCGCGAAGGTAGATCGCTTCGCTCACTCCGTGATCCGCCGGCCGAGATGAACGCTGCCTGGTCAGCGAAGCGCTGCATCTCTCTGAACCCGAGAACTCCGCAGTAGAACGCAAGCGCCCGTTCGAGGTCGGCGACCTTCAGATGCACGTGGCCGATCCGCACGTCATCGGGAATGGGGCGGCCATCGACTTCACTACTACGCTGCATCCTGCCCCCTCGCCGCCGACCATGGCCAGTAACAGTCTGCCTCCCGGGGGGCTGTACACGCCCGGAAACTCCGCCATCTCTCGCTCGAACCCCTGAAACTCCAGTGTGATACCGAAGCTGCGTTCGATCCACCTGCTATACTCGAGAAAGAGCCGGTTCGCGGTCTCTACGTACGGTTGAAGGTGGGCGTCATGTTCGATTCTCACCATGAGTTCCCCCTTGTCGCGGCGTTTCCGGAGTGAGGGCCCCGAACGTCGGGCGGAAGATCATCGGGACCTCGCCAACACGTAGTCAGGGTGCCACGTCCCTCTCTCTCTTTGCAGAGCAGGATACCGGGCCATCACGCTCCAAGTCCAGAGGGAGCCGCTTTGTCCGAAGCCCTCCCCCGTAAGTGGTTCTGCAGGTTGAACGGGCCTGTCTCGAAGCAGGTAGCCCTTTACCGGAGCATTATTGTCATCGAGCCGATGGCCCCTAGTGTCAGGTGACCGCCGGTAATATAACAACAGATAATCGGTCGCGCAGCAGTGCTTCTTGCCACCACCTCAAACCCCTCCTTCCGGAACGTCGACGCGTAACCCGTCCCAGTGGCACTCGGCGTAACGTCTCGGTCTATCGGATACGCCTCGACCACCGGAATGTGAGCCTCCTTCGCCACCTTTACCGCTGCATCTATGAGCACGCGGCTCACCCCGCTCCAGCGATGGTCCTTGCACACATGAAGGCAGGTCACGGCCGATGCCTGTGTTGCAGGCCGGCAGTACATTTAGGGTTGACTAGTTATATCCCTACTAGTGAGAATATGTCTAGCGTGGGAGGCTGACAGTTGCAGCTGAAACCTCCCGAAATCACTTCATCTTCCAGGAGGTCCGCCAATGGACTCGACCGTATTGGTATCGATAGTTATCGCGGGCGGCGCAGTACTCGCGATTGCGACTTGGCAGCTTTTGGAGATCGGAGAGCAGGCGATGACCCTCGACAAGCGCCGGGACTTCTCATCCGATGATGTACCGGGGAAGTGAGCGTTATGGCTATCACGACCGCTAATCCACCGTCCGGAGCGTCTTCCGGACGGTTTGCGAAGGCATACAAGGGACCACCGATGGAGGGCTTCGTCGCGCGCTGGTATGCACGGATACGCCGTCCGGGCGACGAAATCGAGACAGTCGTCCGGCGCGTCACCAACGTTGCTCCACCGGGAAGCGCGGTCCTGGAGGTTGCACCCGGACCCGGTTATCTCGCCGTCGAACTGGCTCGGCGAGGGGGGTATGAGGTGACGGGGCTCGACATCAGCAGAACCTTTGTCGCGCTTGCGCGGGAACATGCCCGGGCAGCCGGCCTTGAGGTGCGGTTCGAGCATGGAGACGCCTCCGCGATGCCCTTCCCCAGAGAGGCCTTTGATTTCGCCGTCTGCTGTGCAGCCTTTAAGAACTTCACCCGTCCGGTGGAGGCGATAGCGGAACTGCATCGTGTGCTGAAGCCCGGCGGTTCGGCGTGCATCATGGATCTGCGGCGCAACGCTTCCGCCGGCGAAGTGGACGCATACGTGCGCGAGTTGGGCTTGAGTCGCTTTAACGCGTGGGTAGTAAAACTGACGTTCCGCCGCTTCCTTCTGAAGAACGCATATACACCGGAGGAAATGAGCGAGCTGGTCTCTCGGACCCCGTTCCGTAACTGTCAACTCGCCGTGGAAGGGATCAGCCAGGAGGTCTGGCTTTCGAAGGAGCAGGCGTGATATGAGTTAACGATGGCGAAGCGCTCGGCTCCCGAACCCTCGCCGACTGCGCTCGCGGTCCTGGTGCTGCTGCACGAAGCACCCATGCACCCCTACCGCATGTGGCAGCTGATCAAGTTGCGGGGGAAGGACGAAGTAATCAACGTCCGGCAACGTACCAGCCTATACCAGACAATTGATCGACTTCTGCGGGCGGATCTCATCGCGGTTCGGGAAACGGAGCAGGAACCTCGCCGGCCGGAACGCACGGTGTATACCCTTACCGACCGGGGACGCACCACTGCAGTCGCCTGGCTTCGGCAGATGCTTGCCGATCCGGTCAGCCAGTTCCCTCCGTTTCCCGCTGCCCTGGCTCACCTGCCCCTGCTGAGTCCCGATGACGCACGCCGCCAACTGCAACACCGTGCGGCGCGCCTGCGCGAGGAACTGGCCCGTCTGGAACGGCAAGTACACGAGCATGCGGGAGCGCTACCACGTCTGTTTCTCATAGAGACCGAGTACCAGCTCACGCTGCTGGGAGCCGAGCTCGAATGGGTCACCTCGATCGTCGAGGATCTGTCCGACGGACGGCTGTCCTGGACCGAAGAGTGGCTGCGTGCGATTGCTGCACAGTTCGAACCGGCCGGAAGCAGCGACGACAGCTGACCAGATCTCGACCGGCCTGAGAGGAGCGCCGGTATGCCACGCTACTCCTGCAGTGTTCAGTATAGTACCACACCTTCGCCGGACCCACGCTCGTGGTACCGCGCCGGACGTCACCGCTGTCCCGTCACGTGGGCACACTGCCGAAGAGGTGATACGCGCCGACCGCGAGGGGCGCTGGTGATCTATCTCGATACAAGCGCGTTTCTGAAACTCTACGTACGCGAGGAGGGCTCTGAGTTCGTGCAGCACTGCTTAGAGTGTCAGGATTATCCGGTCCCAATGCCTAACATCTTGCGCTGCGAGTTCCTGAACGCCCTGCGCCTCAAAGTTTACTGGAACGAGCTTGATGATTTCACGGTCGATCGCCTACTCACTCTGTTCGACGATCGCCTTTTGCGTCGGCAGTACGCCGTTGTAGAAATCGACGGCAGTCGCCGCATCGTTGATTTCCGGCAGCTGAGCGCGCACACCGTATCGCTCGGATGCCGCAGGCTCGACATATTGCACGTTGCAACGGCGCTACAGCTCAGGCCGCGTCGCTTCATTACATTTGATCAACGCCGGCGATCGCTCGCAGTTGCCGCGGGGTTGGCGGTTGAACCGGCTCCGAAGAGTTGATGAGGAGCCG
>PWQX01000084.1 GCA_003556605.1 Spirochaetaceae bacterium | reverse complement strand
GTCTACGCGACAACTATCCTAACAGCGGGGGCAAGACCAATGTGACCCGTCCGCTGGCGGCTTGCGAGCGCGAATCGAGTCGGCCCAATGCAACGAGTTCCTTGGTGCGTTGTTTTCTTTTGTCGCGCGATTTCCGGAGATAACCGTCGCACAGTCCAACACAGGGTCTTCGGTGTGCATGCTCTTCAACGCGCGCGATGCGGTGGTTGCGGCCGGCGGCGATCTGCGCAAACAAGAAGGCATAGAAGCAGGCGAATACACAAAGAAGCTCGGCGATGAAGCGACGCGACCGGGTCTCACGATCGAGTCCTTTGATCATCGCGTGCGAGCAGCATCCAGATAAACAAAAATGGGATGGGGACACTCGTCATTTTCCGTATTATACTTGCGGTAGGAGAGCACTCTATGTTCGGTGGACTTTCGTCACAAGAAGAGCGAATCGTGCGGACATTCGCCACTCGCGTGCGTGAACAGTTTCCAGATGAAGTGCGCGATGTGCGCCTGTTCGGGTCGAAAGCTCGTGGGGACCACCAGGCCGATTCAGATATCGATATTCTGGTGATCTCACGGATCGACGATTGGCGATTACACGATGAGATTCGGCAAGTGGGCTACGAGCTGGACGAGAATATCGACTATCGGCTGTCCATTCAGGTTATCTCTGAGCAACGATTTGAGCACGCGCGCAAGCGGCACTTTCAGTTTGCTATGAGTGTGCTTGAGGAAGGGATTCGGGTTTGAGCGGTGAGCGACGCAAGTGAAATCGCAGCAGAAATGCGCAGGGCGAGGCAGTCGTTGCAAGCTGCCGAGCTCTTGTGTGAAAACGGGCTATACTCAGATGGTTTGTCCCGCAGCTATTATGCGATTTTACATGCAGCCCGTGCAGCGCTGCTTACGCAAGGCGTACGCGTGAATTCTCATGAAGCGGTAAAGCGACTCTTTGGCATGCACTTGGTCAAACCAGGCTTACTATCGGCTGAGCTAGCCGTCTCGATTCGAAGAGAGCAAGATGATCGATTCCTTGCGGATTATGACGTGACGTTCGAACCCGGATTGGAGCAGACTGAAGAACGTGTGCGAGATGCCCGCAATTTCCTTGAAAGCATCGAGGACTTCTTGCAAACCGGTGAACGCGCCACGCCGTAAGACATGTAACGCCGCCCCCGTTCAATGAATAAATTCCTGCCGGTACCGCGTCCGAAAACAACGGTGGTGAAGTCGGTGGCTGGAACGTGGTCTGTCTGCAGAAGTCGAGTTGCCACCTACCAATACCGAAGGAATAGGACTCTAACCTGTCGCTGAACGGGACTCCGGCAAAGGCCGTTTGCCTCCGCCTGTTGGCTCTGCGTTGGGCAGTGAGCATTGACCTCTGAAATTCACGGTGACAAAGATGCGAGCCATCGTTTAGGACTGATAGGGTGCACCCGACGAGGTGCCGCAATTGCGCGAGATTGATACTCCAAGCTCCGGTCCAGACGAGGTGCTCCTGAGCCTCAGGTATTGTGCGCCGCATGACGTGCTGCTCGTGATCGGCGTCGTCTCAAACCGGCGCTTTTTCGGCAAGCCCAAATATAAGATACCTGGGGTAGCGCCTCTGCTACGAAAAGACCAAGTAAACTCCGACAGCGAGCAATAGCAGATCGGTGAGGAAGCGCATTCGTCGCGTCGGAACACGGGTCGAGAATTGCATGCCTGCCAGAGTACCCAATAGCACCACTGGTATCAGGGGGGCCGCATGGAGCAGTTGGGAGGTCGGGTCCGGGCTCCGGACCATATGTAGGCCGAAAATCATCGTGCCGAGTAACGTCAAGGCGAGTTGGCCATCAGACTTCGCTTGATGACGGTCTTGGCGCGACGCGTACAGATAGGAGATCACAATCGGCCCCGGCGCTGCAGTGGCTCCGCCGACAAGGCCGGTCAAGACTCCGAAAAAAAACTTGGACGGTAACGTTCCTAGTACCCGAGGCCCCACGCCAACAAACAGTTTCGGAGTAACGGTCAAGCCGACGATAACGCACCCCAAGACCGGCCGGACGAGATATTGCGGTATATGGTATAGCGAAATAACCCCGATAGGTAACGCAACGGCCGCGGCCAGTAGGAGGGGAGTTGTCTCTCGTATGGACACGCCGGCACGGTGGAGCCAGCAGTTATACGCCACTTGAACGGGCGCTAGAACCGCAACGATGGGAACGGCCCAATAGACATCAGCAACTAGACTGAGCAGCCCAACCGACAGCAAGGCGAAACCGAATCCCGTCATACCTTGAACGAAACTCCCAAACCCGACGATAGTTCCAAAGAGCAAGGCTTGAAATGTCATGTTCAACAACCTGCACGGTTGACGTCTTGACATGAATCCCGTTCGACCACTCTTGTCGGTAAGCACACGCGGATTTCGCCTTCTTGTTTCGACTCGGCCAAACGCATAACGCTCGCCGCCGCTTGCTTACCCATCTCATATCCGGGGACGCTAACCGTTGTCAGAGCAGGGGTTATGAAGGGGGCCATGTCAATATCGTCAAAACCACAAACTGAAACGTCGTCGGGAACTGAGTAACCGCTGTCTCTTAGAGCCGAAATAGCGCCCATCGCCAAGGCATCACTCGCCGCAAAAACCGCACTCGGCACCTTGTTGCCGGCCAGTATACGGTACATGGCATCCCGCCCATCTACCACTGAAGGGGTGGTTCCTACAACCAACCCGGACTCCAAGGGTAGGCCGGAATCACGCAAAGCGTCACAAAAACCCTGATAGCGGTGGCGCACGCGTTCGATCCGGTCATAACGCCCGGCAATTAGCGCAATTCCACGGTGCCCCAATCTAACCAGATACTGCGTCATATCGTAGGAAGCCTTGTAGTTGTCGATACCGACACAATGACAACTCTTGTCCTCAGTCATCTCCCAGGTAACGACGGTGGGAACTCCGGCACGTTCCAAATGCCATAGCTCGTCGCGGTTTTCATCAGTTGTTTCCGCTACTATTACTCCCGAAAGCCTGCGTTGACCGAATAAGCGGATTAGTTCCCGTTCAGTGGCAGCATCGTAACGGCTGTTGCCGATTACGAGAGAGTATCTAGTGCCTTGAAGCTCTTCCTGGACCCCGTCAATGAGGTCGGCATGTATGGAGCTACGGGCGGTAAACACGATTAAGCCAATGATCGAACTTTTCTGTCGGTTGAAGTCAGCCGCAACAGAATTATACTCGTACCCAAGGCGTTCGATAGCATCATAGACAAGCTCGCGGGTTTGGGGACGAACCAGCTCGGGCCTGTGCAAAACCCTTGAAACAGTTGATTGGGAAACGCCTGCAGCTGACGCAACCGCATGCATGTCAATACGCCCCATGCAATTCTACTCCGAGCAAGTCATCAATCAGACAGAAACACCAGTCGGCGCTGCCTTGGATGGTGGAGGAGCCAATCGAAAAGCTTCTAGTGCGTACACAACCGATTACCGTGACCTCGCTCCCGCAAATGCACAACGTGCACTAAATTATGAAACACAGTTGGCCAAACTCTCAACAGCCTTAGGGCGCCACAAACGGGCTCTCTGCGGATACCAAATATTAATGTTATCTATGCACACCGACACATTCGTTACGCCACGGGTTGTCGGCTCATTTATTATCCTTCATCATAAGGTGCACTGCAGCAGTCTTGAAGGTCCGCGGAAGCGCAAGTATATTGGGTGAGGTGCCTACATATTTCTTCTTTGCATCTTCCAAGGCTTCCTCGAAGGTTCTTCGTGTCTTCATACCCATCGCCCGTGCGTAACCGGGCTCTTGAGCACCCACAATATAAATGGCCGTGCAATGGTCTTCGGCAATCTGCCCGCAACTGATCATCGAAAAGGCATGATAAGGATGAAACCCAAAATTGAACCGGTAACGTGCGATGAACTCTTGGTTATTGCTGAAGTACTCGCCGTACTTTTCTAAATCCGGCAGCGTATTGTGGTAGTCCGTGGCGAATCGTTCATACAGCTCGCGATATCCGGTGAATTCGCGGTCATGGAAATACCCGTTGCACAGCGACGAACAGATTACGACGTGGCGATCCGAGAGTATGCGACGGTGACGTATGACATTGGCGGCGATCGCTTGGAGCATCAGTATTGGGTTAGTGCCGTGTCCGTCACCATAGTGGAAGAACTGAGGCATGCCGAACACCATCACGTCGTATTT
>PWQX01000092.1 GCA_003556605.1 Spirochaetaceae bacterium | reverse complement strand
AAGAGATAGCCATGCCCCTTTCGGGGCTGCCGTCAGTGTAAGTCCGGTACGGCGAACTTCACACAGACTTTGCATGATCTCCAGAAGCCGGTCATGCGCAGGTTCGACACTTGAACCATATCGAACACCGGCGCATATCGGTACGGAGGTTTCCATAATGAATCGATCAATTACCCGCATGAGTCTGTTCCTCGGACTTGCTGTTCTGACCCATCCGATTGCCGCACAGGACTTCGGGGCAGCAGGAGCGCTTGCCCGCGACGCCATGAGCATGGAAGAGATGCTCGTGTATGCCCTGCAGGACGAGTACCTCGCACGGGCCGAATACGAGCTGATCCTTGAAGAGTGGGGTATACAGCGACCCTTCTCCAACATAATCCGGTCGGAAGAACGGCACATCGCCTCCCTGCTGCCGCTGTTTGACCGCTATGGCGTGGAACCGCCGGAAGACACAGCCGCGGAACACGTGATCATGCCTGCTTCGCGACAGGAAGCATTCGAGATCGGCGTACATGCCGAAATTGAGAATATTGCCATGTATGCAGCATTTCTTGAGACCAATGATCTTCCCCGGGACGTGCGGAATGTCTTCGAGGCCCTGCTTCGAGGATCAGAGAACCATCTCCGGGCATTCGAGCAGGGACTCGCTGCCGAGACCGGTGATGGTGATGGGGTGAATGGTCGAGTCGAACGCCGGTCCCCGCGACGGCGGTGATTGCCGGACCGCCTCATTTACTCCCGAATGATAGGTTGTTAGGCTTTCGGTTGAGCGTCGGTTAGGCGCTTTGGTGCGGTCGGTGGTGGTAGACTGTTCTGAGATCTACAGCAATCCGGAAGCGCAGAGATCGCCGACGGCCTGAGGCCTATAGGTCTTATGTGGCAGCGCCGGAGTACGGCAACGACCACGTTGATAGGTTTGGCAGGCCACCGACGTTAGTGCGTACCAACACAATAGCACGCCGCGTCGTGATGCTGAATAGTGGAATGGAACGTATAACCGAAATCGGTACTCTGCTCTCTCGTATTCCGGACAAACGGGAGGAGAGGATGGATAGACGGTTTCATGGGATCGATCGGCGCAAGAAGTACTCGACAGTATCGGTGCTTGATCGCGATGGGAAGGAGGTGCGGTTCCTCCGGTGTAAACATTCGCCGCAACCGGTATCACGAGGAGTCGAAGAGCAGGGTTTCGCGGAAGTCGGAGCTCAGGGGATAGAGAAAGATCTCCTTGCGGGGAAGGGCCTGTTGTTTGGCGCCGTTGCGGCCACGGCCGGTGGTGCAGCCCACATGGTGCCAGTTGGCCGCCTTGTAGGATGATCCGGTGAACCGCCGGCTTCCGACAAACGTTTCAAGCAAAGGACGAACTTGCCTTGTGCCTCCATCTTTGCAAGCGCCGCGCGCATGCCGGCAATGTTCAACGCTACGCCACCCGGGCGCCAAGGTCGGTATCGTTGGCTACTCAGACACGCTACCACAAGCGCAGCGAAAAGCTCAGTCTTAACAGGACTTCGGCGAACGGTTACGGAGCAGGTGACCCACCCACGGCCCGAAGCCGCCATCCCTGAACGGCTTCAGGCTTTCGTTGCAGAGTTTGACGGGGCGCTATCGCGCGACGAATACAACAGTCCGAAGTACTCGTTCCGGCTTCTCCTTAAACGGAAGCAGGAAGACGCCAAGCATCCCGGGAAGGGATATGGTGTCGAGGTCCAGGGTGCGTGGTATTGGTACCAGTCTTATTGGTTCTGGGTGGATGCGTTGTGCTACCTCAGCCCGCGCCTCAACCGATCGGCCGGGGGTTCGGTGACCGGTCGACCGTCCGGCGGGTGCGCTCAATCTCAGGCTGTCACCGCCGGCGATACCCAAGGCGCGGGCTCCGTCGTCATACAACGCTCTGATGATCAACAATTCAATGGATCTAACATGCCATGCGCCAACCGGTCGCAGAACGGGCCGACACACCGTGTGTCGCTACGTGCGCTGTCGGAAAGTTATGGCAAGAAGTAGGTTGCTCAAACGCTCGAGGGCGCTTACCGAATCACCCCAGTCGACCTAGGCAGGTTCTTCCAGTAGTAGCCGCCTTTGTGCGGTACGCGTGTTATTCCGTTCCGGAGGACGTACTCACGCACCGCCGCCACGATTCGCTTCGCGTCGTCAGGCTCGTTACTCGAGTGGGGATCTCGCGAATACAGGACGATGTAACCGTCGAGCAACGAAAGCAAGAATGACGGGAATTTGCTCAGTTCTTCGACGGTGAGAATAATCGGACTGAGCTCCGGCCCGTTGTACCCCTCAGGTTCGCCGAACGCACGGGCGCGATGCGGTCGTGAGGCCTCGCTCTGATCGATTACCGCAATCAGATCAAGATCGCTTTCCGCCGTTGCTGTGCCGGTCGCATACGAACCGATAATGAATGCAGCCGCAAGACTGCCTCCGTAGAGCGCAATGCAATGCTCGCGCAACGGGATGAGCCATGCCCCCGGTGTGGCGCCGGTGGTTGAGAGAGCATCAGCCCCGGACACCGGACTCGCCCTCCGGACCCAGCGGCTGCACCCAACGCAGCATATGATCTATACGCGAAATCGCCTCAACGGCATCCTCGTTGGTGTAGTCCTCGTCGGGATCGACATCAAGGGCGCCGTAAAACGATAGCTCCCGATCGCGGCGCAACTCGAAAGAATAGCGTGCGATACGGTCCACGTCCTGTCGCATTGCGGCGGGCAGCCGGTCGCTGTTCTCTCTCACGATCTTGCCGACATCGTGAAACTTGGGCGGTTCAATGCCGATAAGCCGGAGTACGCCTTTGAGCAGCAGTTCGCAAATCTCCTGTGCTTCCCGAACCGTGTCGGAATAGCTGTGCTCGTCGTACAGCACCGCCAAGGCTTTCCGCCGCGCTCGACACTTGCGGAGATAGGTTGCTGCAAGACGATCTCCTTCCACACTGTGAAGTGTATTCAATGCGCCAACGCTCGCCTACAGCACGACCATGCCCCGACGGTGGTTCAACCGGATATCACCGTCACCTGTTCAGGCGGCAAGCTTACCGAAACGGAGCATGACCCCGACGCTGCTCTTACCGTTGACCTCACCCAGGTTTTCGCCGTCTCTGCCGTAACAATTGCCCATGATCGCAAGCGTCGCCTTCCACTCCGTCAGAGAGGCGTTCTGCAACCCAAGGCATCTCGGTCGGGCATCTCTTGCTACGAGTGCGCTAGTTTTTGCTTGCCAATACGAATACTTGTAGTTACAATATAAGTATGATACTCAGAAAACAAGCAGGCTTCGTGATCCGGCTACTGGCGGGTGCCGCCGTGCTCACGCTCGTGCTCGGCGTGGCGTTCGGCGGCGGAGCACCCGAGGACGAGACGAACGAGCCGCCTGCGCGGCCGGAGGTCGAGCAACGCAACGGGGCGGTGCCGGGGCTTACCACCGGCGAAGGAGAAATTCGCACCACCGAGGAGGCGCTTACGCTCGGACACGGTCTCGAGGAGTTCATGGAAAACATGATGTCGGGCGGGCCGCCTCCCGACGGCATTCCCTCGATTGACGATCCTCATTTCGTGAGCGCCGATGAGGCCGGCTTGGACCCGGGTGATAAGATCATTGGGCTGGCGTACGACGGAGTGGTGCGCGCCTATCCTCAGCATATTCTTGTGTATCACGAAATCGTGAATCACGAGATCGGCAACGAAAACATCGCAATCACGTACTGCCCCCTTTACCGCAACGGCGCACGGGTTCAAGTCCGGCAGCACAACGCTCGGCGTATCGGGGCGCCTCGTGAACAGCAACCTCGTCATGTACGACCGCGACACCGGAAGTCTGTGGTCCCAGATCGCCGCCACGGCGGTTGCCGGCCGACGAGAAGGCGAAACACTCGAGGAGATCAACCTCTACTGGACCACCTGGGCGCAATGGTCTGAGCGTTATCCGGAGACTGAGGTTCTGTCGACCGACACCGGCCACGTGCGCGACTACAACCGCGACCCTTACGGCTCCTACAACCCTCTCGGCGGTTATTACCAGACCGATAGGACGATCTTCCCGGTGATGCATCGCGACGATCGTTATCACTCGAAGCATATGGTACTGGGTGCGCGAACCGCCGAGCGGTCTGTGTTTTTCGACCTCGAGGAACTGAGTGAGCAGGGTATCCAGAAAACCGAATCCTTTATCTCGGTGTATGACCGCTCGCTCGACACCGGTTACATTT
>PWQX01000232.1 GCA_003556605.1 Spirochaetaceae bacterium | reverse complement strand
CACGTCTCCAAATCGCCTGGTTTCGATAAGCGCGTTCGAGAACGTGACGTCGTCGCCGAGCACTCCGGGGTCGGGAGTGCACCCAGTCGGCCGCAACCTGGATGATGCACTCATTCGTGTATCGTGCATACCGGAGACGATAAGGATTATTCGGTAGCGACCAATGCCGCGGTTCAAGACTATCTCGCTCGCGAAGGTGTCCTACCCAAGATAGTGCTGTTCGCCGGCATGCACAACGATCGTGACGCGGTCGCCGTTGCGGTAGGTGCCGGCGAAAAGAAGTCCGTGTTGGCGGAACTCCTTTTCCTGGATTCACTAAAGATCCTGCGCTATGCCGAGAGCTTCGGAGGCGTTCGATATATGCCTCGCGAGCAGGCGCGGTTCATCCTAAACTGGGAAGTTGAGCAGTTCCGTGAACGAGTGAGTACCGGCTGAACCGCCCCGGTGTTGGCGCTTTGGCCGCGCGCCCCAACCGCCGCCCTACGAAGGCTCGGTCGGCAACCGCTCGGCCGGCAACCGAATCAAGAACCCGATAGCGGCGCAGGCGATCGATACCACGACAAGCCCCACACCGAGACCGAAGATGCCGGCGAGTACGCCGAGCGAGAGCGCGATCGCGGCTGCAAACACCGTTTCGGCCTGCGACTCCACCGAGAGTGCCGAGGCGAGCGACTGTTGATCCATCCGTGCGCTCACGTAGCTAATTCCCATCGGCTTTCGCAAGTTTTCGAGCAGATAAATTCCGATATAAAACACCACCGCCAGGGTGGGGAGGCCCGCCCAGTGCAGCCCGCCGCTCACCGCTCCGAGCGCCACACCCACCAACAGAGTGGCGTTCAGCGGCGTGGCCAGATCGGCAAAGCGTTCGGCGAGGCGCCCGGAGCGGCGCGAGGCGGCCGAGGTCATGATGTAGAGCGCGCAGTACACCACACCGGTCACCAAGGCGGTGCGTTCTTCAGCCGCAAGCCCCGCGGCAATCGGCAGCGTCAAGGCCGCCGCCTTGAGAATCGGCTGCAGGTAGTCTTTGCAGGCCTTGTAGTATCCGCTGTAGAGGGCCTGGTTGGCTACCGCGCGCAGCGCAGTCGGGTTGCGCATGCTGGTACTCAACGACCGAAGCACTCCCGCGAACTCGTCTCGCACGCTCTTAGTGCTGCCGTACCGCGGCCCGTCGAGAGTTCGCGGATAGCTGAGGATTAGAACGAGATCGAGCAGATACGGAATGATGGTGAATAGAAAGACCGGTGCGTACGACTCGAAGCGAAACACAAGGCCTGCCGCGATGAGCGCCGAGAGTGCCGCACCGCGTTGCGACCACGAGCGGGTGTGCCCGTAGTAGTGAGTTCTGAGATCTTCGCGTCCCATCGCCTGCAGATAGTCGAAGATCATTGCCTTGTGCGTGCCGGTGCGGAAAGCGTCGCCGAAGGCATAGAACGCCATAGCGATAAACAGCATCCAGTACTCGACCGCGAAGTAGAAGGTAACGAACGCAGCAATGTAGCCGAGAAACGAAACCACCATCGTGAGGCGTCGCCCGAGGGCGTCGGCGATCAAGCCCGAGGGTACCTCAGTGAGGTTTATGAAGAGCTCACGGACGGCGTACAGCCCTCCGATCTGCGGATACGTTAGGCCCTTCTCGAGAAAAAAAAGCATGAGAAACGGCTCATAGAACCGTAGGTTTTTCAGGAACCCGTACGCGCAGAACTTGTAGTACTGCCTGTCTCGTACAAAGTCTCCGTAATGTTGCGAACTGCCCATCGCTTCCCTCAGTACCCGACATCGGCACCCAACTGACAGCTTGACCGAAGCGCACAGGATACGGTACCATCTTGATATCGCGTCGCGATATCGAAGTTAGATGCTATTCTAGGTTTAGGGGCTCGTCAAGGCTTCGGGTCTCAGGCCTCGGGAGGCGCAAACAATGTCCGGGCGGGAGTTGACGCGTGAGTTCTTTCTCGGTTTCATCAAGCTTCATATTTTGCATCACGCTGCGCAGGAGCCGGTCTGCGGTGTGGACCTTGCGGAGGAGCTCGGGAGGCACGGTTACGAGCTCAGTCCCGGGACGCTCTACCCTACGCTGCATGCGCTCAACCGCGCAGGCTACCTCAAACAGCACGATCGCACCGTCCACGGCCGGCGGCGCAAATACTACGTAGCTACCGATGCCGGTTCGGCGGCCTTGGAACGGGGCAAGGCGCAGGCGCGCGAGCTGATCCGCGAAATCCTCGACAATGACGACTAACCGGGCGGGCCGCACAGTTTGGGCGTGCCGCGGCCGCCGTGAAATAGGGAATTGCCGATGAAACGAAAGGATACGAACAGGCATATCCAGCCTAGCCAAGAGACTGCCTCGGAGCCTGGGGCCGGCGGCGAAGCCGAAACGCGTGGCAAGCCGGCGGCGCCACGGGCGTTTCTAAAAGACGTCCTTGTTTGTTCGCTCGGCGCGTACGGCGGGCCGGAGTCTCACATGAGCGTGTTCATCGACCAGCTAGTGGTGAAACGCAAGTACTTGACCGAGACCGAGTTGATCGAGCTGATCGCGCTCTGCAGCATTCTCCCCGGTCCCACCAGTACGCAAACGATCGTATCGATAGGGTACAAGACCGGCGGGCCGCTGCTCGCATTTGCAACGATGCTGGTCTGGGCGCTGCCGGTGCTTGTCGTGATGACGGTGCTGTCGTTCCTATATCAGTTTCTGGCGGCTCGCGAGGTTCCGCATGACGTGCTCCGCTTCATCGGGCCGATGGCGGTTGGGTTCATAGTGGTGGCGGCGGTTCGCATCGCGCGCAAAGTGGTGACCGATGCGCCGACCGCGCTCTTGATGCTGTTCGGTGCGGTGAGCACCTACCTCGTGCGCGCGCCTTGGGTCTTCCCGGTGGTGTTGGCCGCCGGCGGGCTCGTGAGCATTTTGCTCTCGCGCGAGCAGGGGATCTGGCATCGGGTGGGTGTGACACCCCCATGGCGCTATCTCGTGGCGTTTGGCGCGATAGCGCTCGGCGGAGTGGCGCTCGCGGCGCTTACCGAGAGCCGCTTCGTGGCGTTGTTTGAAAGCTTTTACCGGTACGGATACCTGGTGTTCGGCGGAGGGCAGGTAGTGGTGCCGGTAATGCACAGCGAGCTGGTGGAGCTGGGCGGGTTTATGACGAATCCGGAGTTTCTTACCGGCTACGGCCTGGTGCAGGGGCTTCCAGGCCCGATGTTCAGCTTCGCGGCGTATGCCGGCGGCATGGCGGCGCGCAGCGGAACTGCGGCAGAGCAGGTGGTCGGCGCGGTCGCCGGCGGCATCGGCATCTTTCTGCCCGGTCTGCTGCTGATATACTTTGTGTACCCCATCTGGGAAGACCTAAAACAGATGAAGGCGGTTCGGATCGCGCTTCGAGGTATTAACGCGGTTGCCGGAGGGCTGATCGCGATCGCGGCCGTGATCTTGCTGCAGGCCTCGGGGTTTTACCTGGAAAACCTCGTAGTCACCGCGCTCGCGATCGCGCTTCTGGTGTCGCGCAAAGTGCCTGCCCCGCTCATTGTGGTTGCGGCGCTCGTCGCCGGATTCGCGCTCTGAGCCGTCGAGGGGTGCCCCACGGCCGCCCGCCACGGCGGCCGGCCTTACGCAGAGCCTCAGGCGTGGCCCCGGTCGCTGCGCAGTGTTTGGGCAACCTCGGAGTCCGAGCGCAGGCTATCGGTGCTTGTATCTGTCTGTAGCTAAGTGTATACTTTGAAATTAGTTATCGCAAGTGAAGATTCCTGGTGGTGTTCTGGTGTACCTGTTTGTTGCTGGTTGTTCGCGAAAAATCGCACATTCAGTGCCCACAGTCGGGTAGGGCGGAGACGTCGAATGTACGCGGGGGTAGCGTCCGCATCTTCTTTTGATGATTCTAAAACCGCTTGCTGAATGAAGCAGGAAGTCTGTTTTGCCCCTATATCTTTATGTGGGCACAGCAGCTTTTGCAGAAATGATTGCGGCGGAACGGTACATTCCCCGTGGCCGCAACGAGCTGCATACCATCTTCGACCGCCACTTCGCCGACTTCTGCGAGCAATATGATGAGAAGTACGCCGCCACCTACGGCATGTACCGCCTGGAGCGTATCCAGAGAATCGGAGAGCGGTTTCGTACCTGCGGCGACTATGTCCAGGGCGTCGCGCGCATTCGCTGTACCAACCCCGAATGCGGGCATGACTACTTTCGCCCGTTCTCGTGCAAGGGTTTCTATCTCTGCCCATCT
>PWQX01000183.1 GCA_003556605.1 Spirochaetaceae bacterium | reverse complement strand
GCCGCACCTGGGGACCGCGTTTGCAGCACCCACGAAGTCGGCGCACGCATCACCGAGATTGTCGCCGCAGGATAACGCGCTGCTGCCGCAGCGCCGTTTCGGCTATTCGCGGTGCTGCAGCGCGCGCAGTACCGGGGCGAAACCCACGCCGGTAGCTTCCAGCAACACCATGAGGTGATACAGCAGGTCGGCGGCCTCGGCGGCGATCTCGTGGGGGGCGCCCGCCAACACCAGCTCTACGGCTTCTTCAGCTGTCTTCTTGCGTATCTTGTCGACGCCTTGAGTAAACAAATACGTCGTGTACGACCCTTCGGGGAGCGACCGTTTGCGCTCGGCAACGACTGCAGCAACGCGCGGCAGCACCGAAAATGCCTCCGCACTCAGTTCGCCGGACGGCTCAGCCCGATCCGGGTCGGGTTGGGCCTCACGGGACGGGACCTGACCCGGTTGCTGGGGTCGCTGGGATTCGCCCAGTTGGCCGGGTTGGTCCGCTTGGGCCGACTCCTCCGGTGCAAAGGTCAGCAACCACCAGCCCGGCCGCTTGTCGAGCCGCTCGAGCCTGCCATCGCGCCCGTAGGGCAGCAGACGGCCGGTTGCGGCGTGCAGCACCCAGATCCGTCCGTGCTCGCGCGACTTGCGCACCGCCTTGTCGCTCATCAGAACCGCGTCGTACGGTTTCCCGTCGCGGGTGCAGATCACGGCGGGAAAAACCGGTTCGTTCACCATGGAGACTCCGCACTCGCAGCTTCTTGAGGAAACCGCTCGAACAATTCGGCGAGAGAGATGCGACCTTCGTACAAGGCCTTGCCGACGATCACGCCCTTGAGATTCGGATGCGCGTTTCGGACCACCGCCTCCAGATCGGCAAGCGTTCCAATTCCGCCGGACAGCACCACCGGCAGCCCGGCAGCTTCAGCGATCCGGTTTGTCGCCTCGATATCCGGTCCTTCCAGCGTGCCGTCTTGCTCGATCGTGGTGTATACGATCCCACACGCCCCGTGGTCGCGGGCGGCCCGAGCGAGATCAACCGCCGAAATGCGGCTGTCTTGTTCCCACCCCGAAGTCTGCGCCATGCCCGCACGCGCGTCGATACCCGCCAAAAAGATGCGGCCGAAATGCGCCGCCCATCCTTCCACGATCTGCGGCCGGCGTGCGAACGCAGTGCCGACGATAAACCGATCGACACCCAGCTCCAGCAGTTCTTCGATGTCCTCTTCGGTCCGCACGCCGCCGCCGAGCTCAATGGTTGCGTTGACCGCCCGCCGAACTTTTCTGAGCTGCCTGCGGTTATTCTTATCGTCGTCGCGTGCGGCATCGAGATCAACAACGTGAATTCGGGTGGCGCCTGCGAGCTCGAAATCGCGCGCCATCGCGGCAGGATCTTTGTCGTACTCGGTAGCCTCATCATAGGCGCCGCGAACCAGTCTGACACACTTGCCGTTCATGATATCGATCGCGGGAATAACACTGATCATCGAAGATCTCCTTTCCACCCCGCCCAGTCGGCGCGGCCTCCGGTTGTGTTTTGTTCGAGTGCCGGGCGTCACTGCCCAGCACAATCTACACCCGCGATGCACGCCATCGCAAGCGCTTTGCGGCCATGAGCGGCACCACATCGTGGTAGGCGGCGGGCACCAGCCACTCTTCGGGCGCGAGCACGAGCTCACCGCGTGCCGGCGGCAGACGGTAAAAGGCCGCTCCGTTTTCGCACAGAAAAGCGCGAAGCCGTCGTACCCACAGCGGCTGTTCGGCATCGCCGGCGCCCGGACAGTCGAGCTCAAACACCCCCGCGAGCACGGCAATCGCCACCGGTGCGGTGTACACGCCGGCACAACCGCAGGCGCATTCCTTGTCGGCACGACGGTGCGGTGCGCTGTCGGAACCGAAAAAGAACCTGCGATCACCCGAGGTGGCCGCTTCACGCAGCGCGTTCCGGTCGTCCGGCGTTTTCACCACCGGCTTGCAGAAATGATGCGGGTTCAACAGATCCCCGATGAGATCGTCCAGAGTGAGGACCAGATGATGCGCGGTTATCGTAGCGCCGACTGTCTGCGGCAGCGTTCTCACCACCCGCACTGCATCTGCGGTAGACACGTGCTCGAGTACGATGCGCAGCCGCGGAAAACGGTTCACCAACTCCTCGAGGCGGGGTAAGAAGGCGGTCTCCCGGCTGAGGCAGAACGCGGAGGGGTCTTCACCGTGCAGGCAAAGGATCACGTCACGTTCCTGCAGCGCCTCTATCGCCGGGTACAGGGTGCGCAGATCCTCGATGCCGTCTTCGCTGTTGGTCGTGGCCCCACGGGGGTAGTACTTGGCCGCCACCGCACCGGCGTCGGCCAAGGCGTGGACCGCCTGCGCATCGTGATCCGGTGCGAGCTTGAAGCTCATCAGCGGCTCAAACGCGTACGCAGAACACGCCGTTACGATCTGGCGGCGGTATTCCCGCAGCGCGGCCGGGCCGCTTATCGGCGGACGAGTATTGGGCATCACCAAGGCGCGTCCGAACTGGGCTGCCGTGTCGCGGGCGTAATTCGCCAAATGAGGGCCTTGGCGGAGATGCAGATGCAGGTCGTCGGGAACAGGCAGTCGGAACATAGCCTTCAAGCATACGGCGCTGCCGTCAATCTGTAAAGCCGCCCCAACGCCATCGGAATGCGGCGGCACGCTCCCGCGCCTTGAGCCCGGAAGAGGTTCAAACGCTCGAGCGAAACAACAATCGGTGCCGTGATTGGCGCCTCGTTACCGTCGGGGCCGCGTTTCGTTGCGACCGGGTGTATGATACTGTCTTCGTCGGACGCTGCGTTTGACACGCTGCGGTGGACAGCGGCCTGCGGCCGCGCTATATTTCAGGTACGAGGCGGCTTCCATGAACTCGACCGATCTTCTGCACTTGCCGCACTATTTTGTCGGCTCCTCTGCCTTAGACCGCTACTTCAACCGTTCTCCCGGGCCGAATCAGTACGCCGTGGTGATCGCCGATCTGGTTGAGCTTGCGCGCGCGTCAGCACTGCTTACTTACCCCGGACTCGAGGATTGGGATGCCGCGATTCACACCGAAAACGGCTCCTTGTATCTGCGTTGCGTAGAGTCTACCGGCGCCGTGTCTAAGCACCCGCTACCGGTCATGAACCTGCTATACAATCCGCGCGACCGCAAGTTTCTTGACCGTTTCGGCGTGTACCGCAAACTCCGCGGCTCCACGGTGGGCCCGGCGGACCTCCATGAACTAGACGACACTACGGTGCTCGACGCGGCAGTGCTTTCAGCGCGGCACGGCTATCATGTACCGCGATCACTGCGCGGTCCGCGAATTTGGACGCTCCAACCCGACGCTGAGCGGCTCCGCATGCTCTGGGTAGACTTGCTGACCGGCTGCACACCGTGGCTCGGTCTCGAGCTCTTGATGGAGAGCGGATTCGTAACGGCGTATTGGCCCAAGCTCGCGGAAATGAACAGCACGGCGCACTCAAAGGAGTACCATCCCGAGGGCAACGTCTGGGCACATTCGCTTGAAACCCTGCGCTATCGCAAGACCTGTGACCCGGTCTTGTCAACCGCACTGTTACTCCATGATTGCGGCAAGCCGTACGCTGAGCGCACCCCGGCGCGTGCGTTCGATCGCCACGCCGAGATCGGCGCCGGTATCGCTCGAGCGCTCTTGTCGGATATGGGCTTCCCGGAATCCTTCATCGAGCGGGTTCGGTTTCTGGTTCGCCACCATATGCTGCCGGGATTGCTATCGCGATTACCGGTGTACCGGACGCAACACGTGATGCGCTCCCCGCTTTTTCCGTTGCTGCTGGAGCTGTACCGCTGCGACCTGTCTGCCGCCTATCAAGGTCCCGGCGGCTACTACCAGGCGTGCCGCACCTACCGGTCGTTCTTGAAAAACACGGAAAACCCGTTTCGTACTCCCGAAGGCCGCAAACTAGTGCAGCTTTATGTGGACTAGCGGGAAGTATGCAGAACTTTAAAGCTCTCGCGCTTCTCTCTACAAGGTTCTGATTACTTTGGGCTCACTTAGGGTAGCACTCGCTTAAGACCTCCGCGAGCGCTTCCAGCGTATTCGCAACTACGATCGACCGTTTCGGCAGCTCGAGCGTACGTTCCAAACGTTCGGGAATCGCGGGACGCTCGCCGGTAGCTTCCTCGACCACTTCCAGAAATTTTGCGGGATGCGCGGTGGCGAGCGTCACCACCGGCGCGTTGAGCTGCGGGTGTTGCTCGAG
>PWQX01000003.1 GCA_003556605.1 Spirochaetaceae bacterium | reverse complement strand
CGTACGCGCCGGGAAGCGAGGAACGAACAACCGGCGCTGCCGACCGCGCGGCGAGCAAACCCACTACCGGTTCGCTCGAGTTCGATTACTACTACTACGAGAATTTTTAATAAGGGGCGCGATTATGAGAATCCACACAGTCTACGCGGCACCTGCGGCGAGAATCTCCGGCGGCCTCCGGGGCGCTCTGCGGGCGGCGCTTGTCCTGGCGGTGCTGGGGACCGTGATCGGCTGCTACAGCCCGCTCAACAGCGCTGAGCTGCAAGCGGACCTCACGCTCGATGTATCCGGCCTCATTACCGCGTTGCCGCGATCACCAGGACAAGAAGAAGTTGTCATGGATATTTTTCTCTTCCGCCCGGAAGATGTGACCTATGATAACAGTTTTGTAACCGTGAGCAGCCGCGAAGACTCGATTCCAATCAACGGACAGCGCTACGAACGCATCGTTTTAGCGCCGGACGTATTCTGGGTGTCTCCAGACGATCAGGGAGACGGACAGACGAGCGACCGAGCTCGAATCTCGGGAATCCCCGAAGGGGGACCGTACGTCATGCTGGTGCTGGTGGGGGAAGACGGGATATGGGGCGTTTGGCTGACGGCGAGGGGCGACGACCAACTCGTTACCTTCACCATTCGCGGGGGCGAAACCACACGGCTGGGCAGGGCGGACATCATGTTGGGCTTGGCGGGAGAGTTCGAAGAAGAGAATGAATTGTTTGGACAATTTTGATAATAACCGGTCTAGTGCGCCCCGCGGTTCGCGCTGTTGGAGGCTTGTCATGAAGGAGAGAGTGCGCGCTGAGCTGCGGGTTAACCGCTTGCCTGCTGATCACTGTTGACCGAGCCCTTGGGCGTAGTAGTTCGACGCTTCGGTTGTTCTCCAAATCGGCAACAGTGATTATAGTAGCGTATGTCTGCTCGATTCGGCGTCGTTCTCGTGTTTCTGAGCGCGGCTTTTTTGCCGCCACTACGGTTGCCGTACGCCTCGCAACTTCCGGGACCGATATCAGCGGCAGAACGGTGGCCTTTGCGCGGTTCTTCTTCGGACTGCTCGCTGTGCCGGCCTACGTCGCCTGGACCAGACCCGACATCAAGGTTCGCCAAACCGGGTTCGTGGTGGCGCGCGCGGTAACCAACGCGGCGGCGGTGTTGCTCGTCTTCAGCGCGCTGCGCTACACAACGGTCACCAACGCCAACATGCTCAACATGAGTTATCCGGTGTTCGTTTTCTTGCTTGCCCCGTGGGTCAACAGGGAGCGCACCCAGCGATCTCACTACCTCTACCTGGTGCTCGCGATGACCGGCATCGTGCTGACGTTCGCGCTGATGCTGCCGGGCTTCGTCATGCCGGCGGGACACGAGCTGTTGTACACGATGCTCGCAGCACTGTTCTCGCTCTTCGGCCAGATCTGCCTGACCGCCGGGTATCGCAGCGTGCGCTCGGGTGCGGGGTCGGTTATTTCGGCAGCACGCATTGTAATCGCCGCCGGTATCGGGATCGCGTTTCTAGACGAGCCGGTGACTCGCGCCACGCTTGCCGGCGGACTCTGCATTGTGCTGGCGCTGCTGGGCGTAGGGCGCTCTCCCGGCCCTGCGGCAGACGAGCCGCCGTCAGAGTAGCGATAAACGGTACCCTCACCTCTACGACAGGCTTGCCGTGAATGCGGGGTCTATTAGCATTGAGCGCGTGATTCCCTATCGTCATAGGGCCGGCGTGTCTCGGCACCGCTTCGGGCACAGCGGGCCCCGGCGATTTCGAGGGCACCCGGGCCGCGGGTAGCGCTACTGCACGCTCGCAGGTGCGGGGAGAACCTCTACGCACCTCGGGGCGTCCTTCTGCCGTTCTCATCCCGGCAGTGGTGGGAGCCATGGCCGGCTGCTACAGCCGGCTGATGGTTGAAAAATGCATAAAACCGGTTTTTTGCTCTATTTTTCGGCTACCGGAAATCGCACTATAATGGCGGCATGAATCCAAACAAACGCATTCGTTCCGGGATTATTGGTACCGGCTTTGCCGCGAGCTTCCACTTCGAGTCGATTCGCCGCGTATATGGCGTAGACGTAGAGCTCGCGGGTGTATACTCTCTTCGCCGCGAAAGCCGGGAAGAGTTCGCCCGCAAACACGAGATAGAAGCCTTCGACAGTGTCGAACGTCTGTTGGATGCATGCGACCTTGTACACGTATGCACCACCGTGGGTTCGCACGAGCAGCTCGCAGTGATGGCGCTTGAACGCGACGTGTTTCCGATTGTCGAGAAACCGCTTACCGGATACGTGGGCGGGGGACAGGAGGATTTCAACGGGGAAACCGCCGATAAAGCGGTTGTTCTGCGTGAGGCATTGAACAGCGTAGACCGTATCCTCGAAGCTGAGCGAAACAGCCGCGCCCGGGTATTGTACGCCGAAAATTGGGTTTACGCGCCGGCCATCCAGAAAGAGAAGGAGCTGATCGAAAAGAGCGGAGCGCAGGTCTTATGGATTCACGGCGAGGAATCCCATTCCGGCTCGCATTCGCAAACGTACGGATATTGGAAGCACTCGGGAGGGGGCGTTATGCTCGGGAAGGGGTGCCACCCTCTGACGGCCGCTCTGTATCTGAAACGGGTCGAGGGGCTGTCCAGAAACGGCCGCCCTATCAGGCCGAAGACGGTTTCTGCCAGAGCTCACGCCATCACGAGACTTCCGTCCTATATTGACGGCGGCCATATTCGACGCGGATATTACGACATCGACGATATATCCATGATGCATATTGTATTCGAAGACGGAACCCTGGCGGATATCCACGCTTCGGATATCGTCCTTGGGGGTATTCACAACTGGCTGGAAATCTCGGCGAACAATCACAGAGCGGTGTGCAACATAAATCCTAACACCGCGATGCTCGCTTATGCGCCCTCAGAACACTACTTCAAAGATATCTATCTGGTGGAAAAGACTGAAACCAAACAAGGCTGGTCTTTTCCCGCTCCAGACGAGGATCTGTTGACAGGTTACCCCGCAGAAATGCAGGCCTTTTATCACTCCGCAGCGTACGGGATTCCTGTTGAAAGCGACAGCAACCTTGCCGCAGAAGCAGTCTCGACGATTTTCAGCGCTTATCTCTCCGCCCAGGAGGGCGGCAGAGAAACGGAGATAAAGACCTATGACTGAGCTGTCCGGCAAGCCGGGGAGCTCCGCAGCTACTCTCCCGGTGGAAATCGTGTTACATCCGTCGTGGTGGCACAAACACACCGGTATGACTTTCGACGAAGACTTCTTTTTCAATCCTTCACGGCGCGTTGAGGCCGAGCGAGCAATGGAGAGCGCTCTTTATGAGCGCTGGGGTGAGTACGGTCTGGGCGAACACAAAGACGAAGATCTCCCCGTAGTCGGCCCTGTTCACCTGGCGGCGGGATTCATCATTTCCGAAATGCTGGGCTGTCGAGTAGATTACCTGGAAAACGCACCTCCGCAGGTCATCTGCGCCGAGGGGAATAACATTCCATCCGAGTTCCAACTCGCGTTTGAGAGTCCCGTTTTCAAGAAGTTCCAACGGCTCCTCGAAGCGCTCAAAACCAAGTACGGTTACGTGGTGGGTGACGTGAACTGGGGCGGCATCCTCAATGTTGCTCTCGATCTGTGGGGGCAGGACATTCTCTTAGGTTTCTACGACAACCCGGAAGAAACTGACAGACGATTTCAAGGTATCGCCGCAGTTATCCAGCAGTTCACCGATCTTGTCGAGCGCGAAACGGGAAGCACGTCAATCTCAGTGAACCGCAACGTGCTTCATTTTTCCCAGTCGCTGTTTCTGCACTCAGAGTGTTCGCTGACCATGATATCAGCTCAAGACTATGAGCGCTTCCTGCTCTCCTTCGACAGCACCTGGAGCGAACGCAGGCAATCCTTTGGGGTGCACTACTGCGGCTGCGACCCGCATCGTTTCGCGCCCTCGTTCGCGAAAATTCCGCAGCTGGATTTTCTCGATGTAGGATGGGGAGCCGACCTGACGGTGCTACGAACGCATCTTCCCGATACGTTTTTCAACCTCCGATTGAGCCCGGTGGAGTTCGTGACCTGGGAGCCTGCTGTAGTCGAACAAACGGTGCGGAGCCTTGTCGAACAGTCCGGCGACCCCAAGCTGACCGGTGTGTGCTGTATTAACATCGACGACCGCGTCAGAGACGACCAGATCGAAGCTCTGCTGAGCACCGTACGCGACCTTAAGCGGGAGCTCCCTCCCGCCGCAGAGG
>PWQX01000126.1 GCA_003556605.1 Spirochaetaceae bacterium | reverse complement strand
CGGAAGGTCGTCGGCTTCGAATCCTATCAGCACGTTGCCGGTGTCGCTCGCCTGGTTGCGGTAGTGAAACGCGCTGATGTTCCACCGGGGACCGAGAGTCGCGAGAAACTCGCCGAGTGCGCCCGGTCGTTCCGGGAAGTTGATCTGGCACAGGTGTTCGGATACCGCATTAGGCGAGATGCCGCCAATCATGTGGCGCACGTGCTCCTTGGCTATATCGTCGTTCGAAAGATCGGTGTGCTCATAACCCTTTGCAGCCATTCGGGCAAGAAAGGCGTCGTTGTCGGCCGCACCCGATACGCTGATCCCCACGAGAATGTGCGCGCTTCGGCGATCCGAGAGGCGATAGTTGAACTCGGTGATCGCATGTGCGTCGAGAATATCGGTGCAGAAGCTGCGCAATGCGCCGGCACGTTCGGGAAGCGTGATCGCAACCAGCGCCTCACAGCCGGATCCGCTCAGCGTCCGCGGGGAGCTCGCAACGCAGCACGCCCGCGGCGCGGAGCAGCGGGAACAGGAACGGGAAGCGCTGCACCTCATCAATACAGACCGTTGCAGTTGCGTTCATGGAGAGATACGCTTCCGGGTCACGCAGCTTCGCAAGGTCGGAGTGAAGCTCGAGGTCCAGATAGAGGCCGGCCTTCAGCCGCGGCATGATTCGACGGGCAAGTGTCGATTTACCGGCCTGCCTTGGACCCACGATTGCCACCACAGGAAACTGGTCCATGAGTTCCAGCAGATACCCCTCAACCCGCCGGGGAAGTTCTTCACGCGCCATGACGATATTACAAATCCTTGCAAAACATAAGTCAAACTTCCGTTTTACAAGGTTAAATGCGCTCCGTCCGGTGGGTTCATGTCGATCTCAGCCTTAACCGAGAGCTTGCGACGCGGATTGCCGGCGGCGCCCGCCGGGTACAGGAGACGGGCAAGTTCGAACTACGGGAGCTCGCGCACCGACGCATGGAAAACGCTCCATCTCATTGCCGTAGTTCAACAAGCATGGTAATCATCTACAACGTGCGCGAGAATCCGTTATTCCGTGTTTAGGCTCCCGCGCGAGACCGGAGAGACCGCAGCGAGGCGAGAGTATCGTCGGCCCCTGTGTTGCCGGATACCCCGAGCGCCTGCAGCCGTTTCAGGGTCTCGCTCAGGGACGAATCAAGCCGTTGGGCTACATCCCGCAGTGATAGCCGGCCGGAGCGATACTGCGTCGCGAGGAATACTTCGTAGCCCATGTACATGAGCTTGCGCATAGCTGCGGACTCCTCAATGTGCTCGGCTGAGCTCAAATCCTGCACGGCGTCCCGCAAACCTTCGGGGACACGTAAGGTCTTGGATTTCATTCTTCACCTCCACCCGTGAGCATCAGGACTCCGGTGGCGTACTGATCCGGACTTATATGTTGACGAAGCTCCTCAAGCGCCGCTCGTGCCGCGTCGTTCGTAAGAACTCCGTCCCGATAAAGAAGGACTATGATGACCGCCGGAACGGCAAAAGGAACCGAGAGAACTCGAAGACGTCGTATAAACCGTGCATCATCGGAAGCAACGGCAGTGTATCCGTCGCGCCGAAACATTGCCAGAACTCGCGTTGCCTCACTGGAATTCTGGACAAGGTCCCCCCCCACACGCGTTGTCATCTCCGGCAGAAGTTCCTACGGCGCAGCGTCACGGTGTATAATTGGGGCTGTGGCAGAAGAATACAGATTGCGGTTGCATATTGAGCACCTGGAAGACGGGCAGTACCTGGCAACGTGTGAGTCTTTGCCGGGGCTCGTAGCACAAGGGAGAACTGTTCAAGAGACAATCGAGATTGCGTAAGACGTTTCCCGAAAACTCGTTGAGTCTTACCGTGATCATCAAGAGCCGCTACCTCCGACCCTAATCACCCCGGTGACCTGCCGGAAGGAACGGTCCGCGCGATCTTGAGACAAGCTGGAGTAGACACCGACGATTCTCTAAGTCAGTGACGACGAGCGGCTCCGCCCTTCGATTGCATTACGCTCAAAGAGCAGACTCTTCAATGTGCCCACGCTGTACGGTATCATCCTCAAACGATCCAGGTATCCCGGTACCGTGGGTAATGTGCTATGATCTCACATCTAATGAATCTGTGTACGATGTTCGTTGCAGCTGCGGCGGTATGCTGGGGACTATCAGGCGGGATCGGCGGCATTCTCACGGCCGAAGGCTGGGATCCGGTTGTGGTGTCGTTTTACCGGGGCGCAATCGGGCTGTTGTTTGTTCTCGTCTGGTTGGGCGTTCGCCCGCGCGGTAGCGGATTGGCAAACGGCCGATTATGGTTCTGGTCCGCGATTGCCGGTGTGGGCGTGGCGGGTAACTTCGCGTTTTACTTCGTCAGCATCGCCGAGGGCAGTGTTGCAGTTGCGGCGACCCTCATGTACTGCGCGCCGGTGTTTGTTTATCTCGTGTCCTTCACGCTCAAGCTCGAACGGCCTACCCTGTTCAAGTGGGCCGCGATTGCGATGGTACTTGTCGGCGTCGTGCTTCTGACCGGCGTGTACGAGCTCGGCGCGGGCGACGTCACACCCATTGCCGCCGCTGCCGGGCTGCTTTCCGGCCTGTCGTATGCGCTGTTCATCTTCGGCTTCAAGTACGCCGCCCCCCACGGCAGCCCGCAGGCCATTCTGGTGATAGCGTTTGCGGTACTCGCGGTCATACTGTTCGGCCTGAGCGACGGCGGTCAGGCCGTCGCCGTGCTGAGCACGCCGAGTTGGCCGTGGTTCGTGGCCCTGGGGGTGGGCGGCGCCGGGTTGTCGTTCATTTTCTATATCGTCGGCCTGAGACATACCGCACCGGCTGTGGCCTCCATTATTGCGATGGTTGAGCCGGTCACGGCATCGCTCTTCGGCCTGGTGGTCCTGCATCAGAGCGTGACCTCGATTCAGTTTTTCGGCATGGCGCTGATTCTCCTCACCGTTACCGCGCTCAGCGCATTCTCGGGCACTGAAAGCACGGGAAGCGAGCCGCTTGCGACCGAGCCGGTTGCTGAGTAGGGGACCGGCCCGGCGTCCGGCGGCGGGTTCGGCGTCTGCCGGCGAGCGGAGACTTCGATGGATTGCCGATGGGATCAGTGCGCGGCTCACGCTCCGAAGAGGCTCCCAGGGAAGGCCAGTTCTGCGAGGGGAACAACCTCAACGCGATCGGACAGCGAATAGCGACGGGACCCGGGGTAGATAACGGCAACCCGCTCAAGCCCGAGGTCGCCCATCGCGGTGCGTATCGACTTGGTGAGTTTAGGGGCGTCGGCTCGCTTGCATTCGACACCGAAAAGCCGGGCACCCCGACGGAGCAAGAGATCGATCTCTGCGCCGTGGTGCGTCGCCCAAAACCAGACCTCGTCGAAGCTCTCCCCCGTCAGAACCTGCTCGATAACGAATCCCTCCCACGATGCGCCGACCTTGGGGTGTGTCACCAGGTCCGTGTCATCATGAATGCCAAGAAGCTGGTGGAGCAGTCCGGTGTCCCGGATGTAGACCTTAGGCGATTTCACCTGACGCTTGCCGATATTCGCGTACCACGGTTGAAGCTGACGCACCATGAGCGCGTCGGAGAGCAGATCAAGGTATCGTCGAACGGTGGTAGGCGCAACGCCAAGCGCAGTGGCCGGTTCGGTGGAGTTCCAGATCTGTCCGTGATAATGAGCGAGCATCGTCCAGAAGCGAAAGAGCGCGGTTGCGGGTACTCGCACACCCCATTGCGGAAAGTCGCGCTCGAGCAGAGTCTGGATGAACTGTTTTCTCCAGGAGAAGCTGTCCTCCTCGGTGGACGCCAGCCAAGCTCGCGGAAACCCGCCCCGAAGCCAGAGCGACCCCGCGGCCTCGGGCCCCAATTCGGACAGCACGAGCCCTCCGATCTCGATTCGTTCCATTCGCCCTGCGAGGCTCTCTGAGCTTTGCCGAAGCAGATCCCCCGATGCGCTTTCCACGACCAGAAATCGGGAAAGCTGCTCACGCCGATCGCAGAGCACTCGAAGAACCGGAAAGAGATCGGGGCGTCGCTGTACCTCATCAATCACGATTAAGCCACGAAGCGGCTCCAACGCAGTCTTTGGTTCATCCAACCGAGCCAGGCCGACAGGATCCTCGAGATCGAAATAATTGATCGAACCCTCCCGAACAAGCTCACGTGCAAGGGTAGTCTTGCCCGACTGACGGGGACCGGTAAGCACAACCACCGGACTGCGCGCTGTTGCAGTGCGGATCTGATTCAGAACTGCGTCTCTGGCGATCATCG
>PWQX01000277.1 GCA_003556605.1 Spirochaetaceae bacterium | reverse complement strand
GACAGCCTACCTTGAGGTGGTGTATCGAGCACTGGTCCCGGCACTGTGCTTTTTTTTCGCGGTTGGCCTGGGCATTCACTTCTACGCCAAGCGTGAGGGCAGCGTCGGACTGCCGCGGAGTGAACTGCCGAGCTGGCGCGAGACACTGCACGCCAGTACCTTCTTCCTGCTGCCGTTTGTAGTACTGATGGCGTGGATGATAGGAGGCTACACCCCGCAGTACGCGGCCTTCTGGGCAACGGTGGTAGCACTGCCGCTTTCGCTTATCAGCGCCGACTGGAAGCTCGAGATCCACAACGCGCTGCCGCAGCTCAAGACCGCCGCGGTCAACGGTGCTCGGCAGGCTGCGGTTATCGCGGCCATTTCTGCCAGTGCGCAGGTGATTATCTCGGTTATTGCGATGACCGGGCTGGGTGTGAAGATAAGCACACTGATCCTCTCGGTCAGCCAGGGGCAGCTCTCTTTGACGTTACTGCTGGTGGCGCTCACCAGCATCGTGCTGGGGATGCAGGTTCCCACTACCGCAGCTTACATCATGGCGGTTGTGGTTGGCGGACCAGTTCTCATCACTTTCGGCCTGCCGCCGGTTGCCGCGCACCTGTTCGTCTTCTACTTCGCGATTCTATCGGCGATCACGCCGCCGATCTGCGGTGGAGTATTCATCGCAGCCGGAATGGCGGATGCCGATTGGGTATCCACCGCCCGCATTGCGCTCAAGCTCAGCTTTGCTGCGTTCTTTGTCCCGTTTGTGTTTGTCTACGACCCGGCCCTTCTGCTATATGGAACAGTGTCCGAGATCGCCTACGCTCTGCTGCGCATCGGCGCCGCCATGCTGTTTCTGGCCGGTGGGTTGATGCGCTACTGGCGCCGCGAGATCTTCTCGCTGCGCCGCGCGTTGCTGCTGACCGCCGGGGTTCTGCTATTGTTCCCGTTCCCCGTGCTGAGCCTTTCAGGCGCGGCGCTCGGTGTGCTCCTGCTGTTCGTCTAGCTCCAGCGGTTTGCGCCGTCCGGCGGCGCTGGGGCGGCTCGTGGCCCTTTGAGGCACAAGATAGACAATATGCAGAAACTCCTGCGGATGCAAGACCGCGGATTAGAGGGGCACCCTCTTGCCACATACAGCACACAGGAGGAACAAGTATGGAGAGCGCAGCGCATATGGGTATGCATGTGGATAAGGAAAAGGTCTGCACGTGACGAACTTGGGCGTGGGGCGACGCTGCGGGTACGGCGAATCCCCGAGGAAAAGCCCTGTGAGCGCGCCGTAAGGGTCAATTCACGACGATAGAGAGAACCGGCAAGCTCCCGATGAAGTGCATTGGTCTGCAGGCGGCTAATCCGCGCATATCAGGGCGGTTAATCGTCGAGACGCTCCCGCTCGGACTTTCTGCTTCTTTTCAACCGACCATGAGAAGAGAAGCCGTTACATTGGACCCCTCTAAGCCCGGTGTTAGGGGAGGTGACTCCTATCAGTTTTTGCTATCACTCTTCCAACACTTCACCCAGCGTCTAGAGGAAGATGCTGTCGGCGCCGGAGGGCAGCTTTTGACTGCCCTCACGACATCTGGGCTTATGCAACCTGCGGCAGAAGGAAGACCACTGCGGTGAAGCAGATCAGGAGACCGGAGATGTCCTTGATGGCAGTGATTATCGGGTCGGAGCCCGCGGCCTGGTCGAAACCGAGCTTGATCAACACGAACGGAACGAGAAGCCCGAGGGCGATTGCCAGCGCAATCGTGAGTGCAAGCGAAACGCCGACCGCGAGTCACAACTCCAAAAGTCCTTGCCACAGTGCCGACGTTTGCCCCCATGTTGATGATGACCGGAATAAAGATCGCGGTTGCTGCGACTGCATCGAGAGTCTCCTCGAACGCTTCGATAACCGCACCGGCTATCATGCCTCCAGCGAGAGTCAGCAGCAAGAACGGAATGCGGACCAACGAGAGATGAAAGAATCTTCCCTCGATCAAACCGCGGCTGGTTTCCAGTCTTTGATCAGGTTTTCGATCGTGGTGTTCGGATCGGCGCTGATCAGCGCACCCGCCGGTACAACGCCCTCGAGCTTACGCGTCTCGCCGGTAACGGGGGTTTTCAGCTGCAAAGGCCCGTAATTCACTGTAGAACCACACATAGAGCGTTTCGGTCGTATCGCTTCGCCGGGGTCTTCTAGGTCGGGCTGAATCTAGTGCCCGCCCTTCCGGCAATGGCCGAGCCCAGGTGCACCGGATCGGTGATGGCCCCGCGCCCGCCGGTAGCACGGAGATACTCGATCATTGCCTCGACCTTCGGCTTCATGCTTCCCGGTGCGAAATGGCCTTCGGCCAGATAGCGTTCAGCCTCCGCAATCGAGAGCTCATCCAGCCAGAGCTGTTTCGGGGTATTGTAGTGCAGTGCAACCCGGTCAACGGCCGTCGATATCACGAAATGTTCGGCTTCCAGGGTTTGAGCGAGCAGTGACGCGGCGAGATCCTTATCTATGACCGCCTCGGCACCCCGCAAGTCGCCTGACGTTTCCACGCGGACCGGGATACCGCCTCCGCCCGCCGCAATCACCACGATATCACGTTCGAGAAGGGTGCGGATCGTTTCAATCTCAACGATCGCCCGGGGGCGGGGCGATGGAACCATGCGCCGCCAGCCGCGTCCGGCATCCTCGCTAACCGCCCAGCCCTCCGACTGTGCGTGCCGTTCGGCTTGTTCGGCGCTCATGAACGAGCCGATCGGCTTCGTCGGATTCCGCCACGACGGGTCCTCGCTATCTACGACCATCTGGGTGATGACGGTCGCCGCACTGCGCTCCATCCCGACCCGCCGCAGCTCGTTCCAGAGCGCCATCTGCAGGTTGTATCCAATGGCGCCCTGCGTGTCGGCTACGCAGGAGTCAAGCGGGACGAAATGGAGCTCGTGTTTCGCCAGTTCGGAGCGTCGCAGAATAAACCCAACCTGGGGTCCATTACCGTGAACGATCAGCATGCGGTTTCCGCGCTGGAGTAGCGGCACCAGGTGCGCCACGGTCTTACGGCACGCCGCATACTGCGCAGCAACCGTCTGGTTGTTCGGATCCTCTATCAGGGAGTTCCCGCCGATCGCGATGACAATTAGTGATTGCACAGCCTATGAGTATACACCGGGTTTCACTGGAGGAACAGAGATAGCACGCGAGCTCAGCTTCCGCGGAACGCAGCCTCAATCCGGCTTCATCGAGCTGTATGTCGGTCCAGCGCGCGGTGGACCTCGGTGAGCTTAGCGCGTGCGGCCTTCAGCGAGCGCTGTTTGAAGATCTGACTGAGTGCGTTGCGGCACATTGAACGATTGTTCTTAGCTACCATCTTGGCGAGGTTGCGCTGGAGGTGCACCGCACAGGATTGCTGAGCGACGTCGCCGAGAACGCTGAGCACCGCCTCGTTGTGCACCCGCAGCAGCCGGGCTGTTTACCTGCAGATGTCCGATAATCATCGTCTCGAGCGTAATCGGCTCGGCTCCGTCAAGCCCGGACTTCCTGTGGATGCGGGGCGCCGTATGCAACTCGCGATACAACGGCCGATCACAGCACGGAGCTTTTAAACCTTAAAAACCGTCTGTCCGGCCGCACGGTACCAACTGAAAATGCGTGGTAGAGTGTATGCGGGATCGCTTGCGAAGTCCATCTGGAGACCGGACAATCACTCTGGACGAGGGAGGCTCAGCATGCCGGCATCCATAGAGGAGCTTAGACAAGCCATTTTCGAGGCTCGAACAACGCTTATGTCAAAGTCGAACGTTACGGCGACCGGCATAGGCTATAAGATTACCAACGGAAAGAAGACGAACGAGCTGTCGATTATATGCTCGGTCGAGCTGAAACGACCGCGGGCACGACTCAGGCCGGCCGATCTCGTCCCGGCGACCATTTCGGGGGTACCGACGGATGTGTTTCCTACCGGGCCGCTGGCGGTCCTGCAGGACCGTACCGGACGCCACCGTCCGGCTCCCGGCGGCGTCAGCATCGGTCATTTCGCCATCAGTGCCGGAACGCTCGGCGGTCTGGTTATGAAGAACGGCGTACACTACATCCTTTCGAACAACCACGTGATAGCCAACAGCAACGATGCCTCAACCGGCGACAGCATCCTTCAGCCGGGACCGGCTGACGGCGGCAGTTCAACGGACGATGAGATTGCCCGTTTGAGCGAGTTCGTGCCGATTGTCTTCGAGCAGGAGCGCAATGCCGGCGGGGGCTGCCGAATCGCCGCGTCTGCAGCCGGTCTCCTGAACTTCCTCGCGGCG
>PWQX01000045.1 GCA_003556605.1 Spirochaetaceae bacterium | reverse complement strand
TCACGTTAAGACGATCTTGCACTATAGGTGTCACGGTCCTGGGGCTGTCGTTGATCCTGTTGGCGACAAGCTGCGACCAGTCAGGATCGGGGCCAAGCTCAGACCCGAAAAACGATGGGACGCCGCAGGCAGTCTCGCCGGCCAGTCGTGGTCGTGCAGGGGGACATGTTCAACCGCAGCAAGATTTCCACAGTGGTGTACGTGGCGTTGACCAGTAACATCGGGTGGGCAGAGGTGCCGGAAAACGTGGTGATCAGCCCCAGGCAGACAGGCCTGCCTAAGCAGCCGCTTGCGAACGTTTCGCAGTGGGAATCAGGGACTATCCCCGGGAACGATTTCTCCGTATATACGGCCGGTTGTTAAGGGAACTGGAACACGACGCCGACCTTGTTGATTCTGGGCATCAATCAGCACTGTTTCCGGTTCTTTCGGAAATCGGGGAGGTTCGGCGTATTGCCTGATTCGTTTCAGAAGAAGTTGCAGCACGAGATTCAACAGATCGACCACCTGTTGGAGTCCTTTCAGCCTCTTCTCGACGTAACGAAGGTTCGGGAACCGGACTTGGTTGATTGGACTGTAACCAGTTACGTCTGCTCATTCAGTCGATCTCCGAAACGTGGAGCGAACTGAAGAAATCCCTCTCACGCCTATTGGACATAGACAAGGACAGCCCGGCGGATTCGGTATAACACATATAACGCCTCGCCCCGTCAATAGGAAACAGGTAACCTCGACCGCCGGCAACGGGCCTTGCCGCAATGGATATGAGCCTGGCATCGGCGGGGAGTGGTCCGTCTTGGGTTCTTCGGTTCAGGCAGCTTGGTCGCCTCTATCTCGCCGTCCTACCAAACTTGCATTCCTGAGTTACGTCAAGCTTGCCGAAAGGAGCTAGTTCTGCTACGCTCTCAAGCAGTAACACGCTCTGGAGAATTCATAGCACGCGCCGGATAAGGTGCCGAGCGATAGAATCGGCTCAAGCGGCGTGTTTGCGCCGGGCGGCCGGGCGGGCAGGTGCGCGGCAAGGCCCGTACGGCAAAGGAGGCGACATGGGTGTAGAACGACAGGCGGGAGTCCCAAGGAAGCACAAGGTCGCGATGGCGATCGCGGCGCTCCTTTTGATATCGGTGAGCGGCGGGGCGGCCCCGGCGCGGGAAGAGGCCGGCCCGAATGCCGAGACGCGGACAATCATCGACATGCGCGGGAGAGAGGTAGAGATCCCTGCGGAGGAAGTGAACCGCGTAATCGGGGTGAGAGCGTCGTCGTTGCGGCTTCTGACGTACCTGGATGCGGTAGAGAAAGTTGTCGCGGTTGAGGACGCGGGACACGGGCGGGAGAAAACGGTCCACGAGTTCTTCCACCTGGCGACGTATCGCATCGCGTATCCCGAGCTGCGGGAACTGCCGAGCATCGGAAGCAGCGAGAGCCACGAGGAGATCATCGCCGCCGAACCGCAGGTGGTGTTCAGCGCAACGGCCGACGTGGCGGAGCTCAACCGCCTGCAGGAGACGCTCGCCATTCCCGTCGTCGCGGTGGACGCGGATGTAGAATTCTACGATATGGAGCGGTTCGTGGAGCAGCTCGAGATGCTCGGGACGGTGCTCGGCCGGGAAGACCGGGCACAGGAGCTTGCCGAGCGGATAGGAGCGCTCATTTCTGACCTCGAGGCCCGGGCGGATTCCGTTGGGGAGCCCCGTACCGGATACGCGGGAGGTATGATGTTCTACGGCCCGGCGAATCTCCTGCGGACGACCGGCGACTATTTCCCGTTCGACTACACGGGGATGGAGAACGTTATGCCGACCAATCCCGCGGGCAATCGGCAGCCGTATATGACCTCGGTGGAGGAGCTCATCGAGGCCGATCCGCAATATATCTTCATCGACGCGGCGAACGCGGACCTCTCGCGAACCGGCTACCGCGACAACCGGGCCGCGTTGGACGAGAACGTGACGGCGTTCGCGAACCGGGATGTCTACACCACGCTGGTCTACAAGTACTACGGGACCAACTGGGAGAACCAGTTGATCAACGCATACTACGTGGGCACCGTCGTCTATCCGGAGCTCTTCCAAGACATCGCGATCGAGGAGAAGACCGAGGAGATCTGGCGGCTGTTCTTCAATGTGCCGGTGGAGTACCACACCGCCACCGAGCACTTCGGGACCGGACTCGGGAGAGTCGACTGGCGATGATCCCCCACCGGCGCCGAAGAGCGTGTGTGCCGGTGCCGCCGGGGAGCTACGGTCACTTAAGGAGCTGAGGAGATGGATGCGCCGATCGAGCTCGACATCTACTATAGTGACGGGGCGGAACGCTCTTCGGTTGTAGGTCGTTATCACGCCCACACCCGGAGGAAGACGGTCTTTCTGTTCACTTCGGGGGCGCTACTCCTTCTCATGCTCCTTATCTCGGCGAGTATAGGTGCGATTGGAATCTCGCCTGCGAATGTGCTGCGGATCCTTCTGAGCGGTGATCTGGAAGGGCCGGGCAGGATCGTGTGGTCGGTCCGGATGCCGCGAATTGTGGGCGCAATACTCGTGGGAGCGGCGTTGTCGCTCTCCGGGACGGTCATGCAGTCGGTTCTGCGCAATCCACTGGCTTCCCCCTACACCTTGGGGCTCTCCAATGCGGCCGCTTTCGGCGCGGCGTTTGCTATTGTGGTTCTCTCGGCGGGACGCGCGGACAGCTCCTCAATTGCGATCAACAGCCCCTACGTGGTGACGATATCGGCCTTCGCCTTTAGCCTCACAGCGGCGGCGGCGGTGCTGCTCTTGGCGAAGCTGACACGGATCTCGGCAACGGCGATGGTGCTTGCGGGCATCGCGATCGGTTCTATGTTCGCTGCCGGGCTTACGCTCATGCAGTACTTAGCCGACAGTGTACAACTCGCGAACATCGTCTCGTGGACGTTCGGCGATTTGGGCCGCGCCGATCTGCGCGCGATCTCGATGGTGACGATCGCCGCCGTACCGTCGGCGGTCTTCCTTTTGCACCACCGTTGGGAGTTCAACGCAATGGATGCCGGAGACGAGACCGCGAAAGGTCTGGGTGTGAACACCGAACGGTTGCGGGTGGCGGGTATGGTGGCGGCGTCCTTACTCTCGGCGATATCGGTAGCGTTCTTCGGCATCATCGCGTTTATCGGACTGTTGGGTCCGCACATAGCGCGCAGGGTCATCGGGGGCGACCATCGCCGGCTCATGTATGCCTCGCCGCTCCTCGGGGCGATCATTCTGCTGGCCTCCGATACCGCGGCGCGCTCCGTTCTGGCTCCCATGGTCCTTCCGGTCGGGATCTTAACCTCTATGCTCGGCGGGCCGCTCTTTATCTACCTTCTTCTGAAGCGACGGATGCAATGACGCTTAAGGTCGACGGTATCGAATTCGGGTACGCTGCTCACTCGACGATTCATGACGTCTCCTTGGCAGCCGATCGGCACGACATACTCGCTGTCATGGGCCCGAACGGTGTCGGAAAATCGACGCTTCTGAAATGCCTGAACCGGATCCTCGAACCGCGCCACGGGTCAATAACGATAGACGACGCCGATGTTCGCGGGATCGCGCGGAGCGACGTCGCCAAGCAGATCGGGTATGTCCCGCAGAGAGGAGTGGCGTCGCACATGACCGTTTTCGATCTGGTGCTCTTGGGGCGTCTCCCGTACATCGGCTGGGATGCGTGCGATGGAGATTTCGAGCTCGTCGGGCGAGTGCTCGAGGTCATGGGACTGTCTCATTTGTCGCTGCGCTACGCCGACGAGATCAGCGGAGGCGAATTCCAGATGGTCCAAATCGCGCGCGCCCTAGCGCAGCAACCGCGGGTTCTTGTTCTGGACGAACCCACCAGCGACCTCGATATCCGTAATCAACAGCACATTATGCGGACGCTCGCGCAGATCGTTCGGTCGACCCCGATGGTCGTAGTCATGGCCGTTCACGACATAAACCTCTCTCTGCGCTACGCGAACAAATTCGTTCTTATGAACGAGGGGACAATCTACGCCGGAGGCGGCAAAGAGGTCATCACTTCCGAGAGTATTCGGGCAGTGTACGGCATCGAAGCTCGTATCGCAGAGTTCGATGGGACTTCTCTCGTGATTCCGCAGTGAGGTGGCTGGGCCCCTCCCGCATCATGCCAATAGTGGAAATCAAGCCGCTCAGTTAGAATGTATATATCGATGTAGACGTCTCGGGCAGCATAGTCAGCATGACGATCGAACACGCGAAGGAGTCCGGGGCGTTGACTGAACTCTCCTATCGCGAGATTCAT
>PWQX01000135.1 GCA_003556605.1 Spirochaetaceae bacterium | reverse complement strand
CCGGCCGCCCCGAGCAGATCGCGGTACTCGCCCCGCAGGCGGATGCGCGTTATGACGGTTGCGAAAAAGTCAGAGATCGGAAACGCTACCCAAACGCCCCACACGCCCCAGTATAGCGGCAGGATCAAGACGAGCGGGATGAGCAGAATCACTTGCCGCAACAAGGATAGCAGTAACGCAGGCCGGGCCTTCCCAATCGCAAGAAACAGCGTCGCCCCTACCGCTTGGTAACCAACCAGCGGTAGCATCGCGAATACCGCCCGAATTGCCGGTGCTCCCGTTTCAATCAACTCCTGGTTGCCCGTGAATAGACGGAACACTTCAGTCGGCGCGATCAGCACCACCGCTGTACACAGCACCGCGATCACCGTCGTCGCCAAAATCGCCGCGCGAATTACCTCGCGCACGCGATCGAAACGGTGTGCGCCATAGTTGTATCCTGCAAGCGGCTGAAAGCCTTGGACCACACCGAAAACCGGCATCAAACTGAAAATGAGGACTCGATTGATGACCCCGAACGCGGCTACCGGGAGCGAGCCACCGTGTACGGCCAAGACGTTGTTCACCAAGATAGTAATCGCGCTCACTCCCGACTGCCGGACAAAGACCGGAACTCCAACCGGGATGATTTCGCGCGCAACCGCAAACGAGGGCAGGAGTTCCCTCGCGGTCGGTTTCAAGCGACTTCCACCTCGCCGGTAGTACCACAGGGCCATCACGAACGAAAGCAGCTTCCCTGCGACAGTCGCGTAGCCGGCTCCGCGGATTCCAAACCCAAACCCGATAATCAGAATAGGATCTAGGATGATATTGACAATTGCCCCGGCCACCATGAACACCATAGAGGCGCGTGAGTCGCCCTCGGCACGGACCACATGGCTCAGGCAGATCGCGGTGCCGACAAATGGTGTTCCGCCGATGATAATCAGCAGGTATTCACGCGCATAGAACGCGATCTCGTCGGTAGCGCCGAACAGCACAATGATCCGGTCCAGCGCCGCATAGCTGATCACCACAAAAAACAACCCGGTTAGAAAAGAGAGCGAGATCGCGTTCCCCACCGTGCGCACGGCTCTTGCGCGGTTGCCCGCGCCGAGCGCTCGTGAAATAACCGATGCCGACCCTACTCCCAGCATGACTGAGATCGCGACCACAATGAGCTGGAACGGAAACGCTATGCCCAGGCCTCCCAGCGCGTAGGGGCCGACCGCCCGACCAACAAAGATCGCATCAACAAGGTGATACAATGCATTGACGAACATCGCGACGATCGCCGGGAGCGACATACGCAGCAGCGCCCGCGGAATATGCTCTTCATCGAGAACTGTTTCACGTTTCGATTGGGCCGGAGTAGTCGCCGGTCGGCGCCGTAGCATTTACGACGCGGCCCGCGCCTCGATAATCGCTTCAATGTCCCGGCGAATCGCCGCGACTCGTGCCCCGACAGTCTTGCGGGCTTGATCGAGCGCGACCCCCGGGACGCCGGCGCACGAGGTGTAGAACTTGATCTTGGGCTCAGTCCCTGATGGGCGCGCACTGATGATACTCTCGTCCTCGAGAAGGAACTGCAGAACATTCGAGCGTGGAAGGTTGATATCTGCGCGTGTCTCTCCGGAGCGCAGGTCCTGCGTTGTGCCGTTATCCATATCCTTGATCTCGACGACTGCAATACCCCCGAGCTCTCGCGGTGGCTGATCGCGTAACTGTTGCATCAGCGCGTCCATAGTCTTCTGGCCCTGCTCACCTTCGAAGGAGCGTGAGACGGTCGACTCCTCGAAATAGCCGAACTGCTCGTATATTTGGTGCAAGCGGCCGAGTACGCTGCGGCCTTGCGACACGTGATATGCTGTCATTTCAGCACACAGTAGCGCAGCTGCGACAGCATCCTTGTCGCGCACCTCGGTGCCCACTAAGTAGCCGTAGCTTTCCTCGTCGCCCATCACGAACTGCGGACCGCCGGGCTGCGATTCGAAGCTTCGAATCAAGGCGGCGATATGCTTGAACCCGGTGAGCGTGTCGTAGCACTCGGCGCCGTAATGCTCTGCGACGCGTCGCTGCAGATTAGTGGTCACAATAGTCTTGATGAACGCCGGACGCTCGGGAAGCGTACCGAGCTCGGAACGCGAACCGAAGACGTAATCCACCAGCAATACCCCGCATTGGTTGCCGGTGATCAAATGGAACTCACCGTCGGCCGGCACCGCAATCCCGATGCGATCGCCGTCGGGGTCGGTTCCCATTACTATCTGAGCGCCGAGCTCTTTACCTAGCCGCACCGCCAAATCCAGTGCCGCCGGTTCTTCAGGATTCGGAAACGTGATGGTCGGAAACTCGCCGTTGGGCTCACGCTGTTCGGGCACTGTTACAACGTGCAGGCCAAGCTCACCCAGCACCCGCTCGATGAGGTAAGCGCCGCTGCCGTGCAGCGGCGTATACACAACGTTAAGCTCGCGGGCGCGCTCGCTTAGCAGCTGGGGTCGAATCGACAGGCGTTTCACCGCCTCAACGTAGGCGTCGTCTATCTCGCGGTTGACCATTACCAGCAGGCTCCTCTGCAGTGCCTCTTCGTGCGGGATTGTTTCGATCTGTCCCTGAACACTGCGCACCTCATCGATAATGCCGCTGTCGTGCGGTTCGACAACCTGCGCCCCATCATTCCAGTACACCTTGTAACCATTGTATTCCTTCGGGTTGTGGCTTGCCGTGATCACAATCCCCGTTGCAGCCCCAAGGTAGCGTACCGCGAACGATAGCTCGGGCGTCGGGCGTAAGCTGGAGAACAAGTACGTACGAATGCCGTGCGCTGCCAATACCAGCGCCGCTTGCAGCGCAAAGGTATCGGAGAAGCGGCGAGAGTCGTACGCAATGACCGCACGCGGCGGTTCGGTTTCCCTCCCCTCTCCGGCACGATCAACATAACGCGCAAGGCCCTCAGTCGCCTGTTGTACCGTGAAAGAGTTCATTCGGTTGTACCCACCACCGATAACCCCGCGCAGGCCTCCCGTCCCGAACTCGATCTCGGTGTAGAACCGATCGTTGAGCTCGTCGTACTGTTCCTCGGCCAACAAAGTCTCAACCTCAGCCCGGAATTGCGGATCCTGCTCGCGAGAGATGTAGTCCAATGCCTTTTGCCTTAGTGCGCTCGTATTCACTGTGTACCCTCCGTTACTTTGCGGTGTGATGACGTATCAGAACAAATGTGCGACATGATCTGCAGCGGATGGTCAAGTAGAGCGTCCGGCGCTGCGGCCTCGAGCTCTTCACGAGTGGAAAAGCCCCAGGTACCAACAACCACAGGCATACCGGCTCGGCGTGCGGTCTCTACGTCGATTGGTGAATCGCCGACCACCAGCAGTTTCTCCGGAACGGTATCTAGACAACGCGCAATTTCCAGTGCCGCCTTCGGGTTAGGCTTCTTCGGCTCTCCGTCGCTAGCGCCGCGCACAATTTGAAAATAGCTGTCCCGTAATGCGTTCGCGACAATTGTCTGAACTAATGCATCGTGCTTGTTTGACAGCACCGCGAGTGGCACCTCCGCCTCATGCAACCGTCGCAACAGCTCAGGGACCCCGTCGTATGGCCGTGTGTCTACGACCGGCTCCTGTTCGTACGCTTGCAAGACTTCGGTGAAGCACTGTCGAACAAACGCAGGGCTTGTTATCTCGACCGGCAGGGCACGACGCACGAGCTCTTCCAGCCCCCACCCAACCATCCCGCGGTAGTCATCAACCCCGTGCTCCGGTAACTCATGCTCACGCAGTACGCGGTTCATCGCGCGGGCGATATCTGCTATGGTATTCAATAAGGTGCCGTCAAGATCGAAGAGAATGCCCGAGTTTTGCATGCACATCACCGTACATAGTCGCCGCACCGGCGTCAAGCACTGTGCGGGCGCAGCATCTCGGCTTGCAAACACGACGCGGAGGTCACCGTTCGGCTAAAGAGCCGGCGCACACAGGTGCAGGGGACACCGGAGGAACATGGGCAAGAGCAACCGCGGTGGCGAGGCGTTTGAGCAGCTGTATCACGAGCGCTTCGGCGTGCGCTGGGCTGAGCTGCGCGCGGCGCTGCTGCGTTCGCCGGGATATTGCGCGCTGGAAGACGGGCTCACCAAGACTTACTATCTTGACGGCGCCTCGGCACGCTCGGTGACGGCCGTACCCTTACAAGCGGGCGACCGTGTACTGGATCTGTGCGCCGCTCCCGGAGGCAAAACGCTCGCCGTATTGTCGACAGCCCATACCCGCGCGACCGCCGACCGGCTTGAGCTCACGGCAAACGAACGCTCACGAACCCGCCGGGCACGGCTGCAACGCACACTGCAGGAGCATCTGCCGGCCGAGCGGGCGGCAGCGGTGCGGGTAACCGGTCACGATGCGCGCCGGTGGGGCTTGTACGAGCAGGAGGCCTACGATCACGTCATCGCCGACGTACCGTGTTCGGCCGAGCGGCACATGCTCTCGGCTCCGGCTGAGCTAGCGCGTTGGAGTCCGGCACGCCCAAAACGGCTCGCTATCGATGGTTACGCGATCCTTTCGGCAGCGATTACCGCCGCCCGCGCCGGCGGCACGGTGTTATACCTCACCTGTGCGCTGCTTGAGGACGAAAACGACGCGGTGATAGCCAAGGCGCTGCAGCGGTTCGGCCGGCGTGTCCGGGTGGCTCCCCCCGCAATCGGCATCGGCACCCCTACGCAACACGGGATCCAGGTACTGCCTGACGTCGACAACGATCAAGGACCACTCTATATAGCTCGGCTTGTAAAACGCTCCTAAGGGACTGCACCAAAGGCTGCAAACAACAACCTCCGCTCGCCCCTTCAGCCCGTCCGGCAGTCGAGCGGAAGCAGTGGCAGCGCGGATTAGGGCAGAAGGGGATGTACATGACTGACGATACCTCCGTGATTTTACTCGCCGTTCACTAACTACTTACTGCCTTTAGCGTTCTACTGCTTCGCTCTAACAGGGTTTGGTCCATTTCGTAATGCTAAAACTGCACCGATTGCCTGATACCGGCTTTTGTGTTATAACCGGGCCCAATGCAGCACAGCCAAAGCACCAACGGGCTCAATCCGGAGCAGAAGCGGGCCGTAGAGTCGATAGAAGGTCCATTACTGATCATCGCCGGTGCCGGCTCCGGCAAAACACGTGTAATAACGCATCGCATGGCCGAGATGCTCCGGCGCGGGATTCCGCAGTCTGCGATACTGGCGCTCACCTTCACTAATAGGGCCGCACGAGAAATGCAAACGCGAGTTGGCAATCTAATCGGCAACTCTACCCGCATGCTCACCGTCTCGACCTTTCACGCCTTCGGCGTGCAACTGCTGAAGCGCTACATTAGCGAACTGGGGTATCGCGAGAGCTTCAGCATCTACGATCAAAACGATCAAGTGCAATTGCTGAAGGAAACTCTGCGTGAGCTGCGTATGGAAGAGATTTTGAATTTGCGAAGCGTGCTCACGCTGTTCTCCCGCATCAAGACCGGGCAGCTCCAATGGAGTTCCGAGACCATCGAGTTTCGCGCGTTGTACAGAGAGTATCAACAGCACCTCAAACTCTATAACGCGTTGGACTTCGACGATTTGATTGTACTGCCTGCGCAACTGCTCGCCGAAGTCCCGCGGGTGCGCAGCGAGCTCGAACAGCGGTACCGCTACGTGCTTGTAGACGAGTTTCAAGACACCTCGCGCGCGCAGTACCGCATGCTGTATCTCATGACCGAGAACACACGCAATGTCTGTGTTGTCGGTGACGACGACCAGTCGATCTATTCCTGGCGGGGCGCCGAGTACGAGAACATACTGCAGTTTGAACGCGATTTCCCGGAACGTCTCGAGGTCAAACTCGAGCGTAACTACCGTTCTACCGGTACCATCCTGGACGCCGCTAACCGGGTGATCGCGCACAATACCAACCGTAAACAAAAGTCCTTGTGGACCGGGCGGCACGATCACCTGCCGATCGAGCTGTGCTTTCCCGAGAATGAACACCAAGAAGCCGAGATGATCGCGCGTCGTATCAAGTCGCTAGCAGCAACCGAGCAGCTCAAGTACCACGAAATCGGCGTCTTGATCCGCACCAATGCCCTAACCCGCACCCTTGAAGAAGCCTTCCTCACCGAAAATATCCCCTACCGGGTCTCAGGTGGTCAAAGCTTCTTTCAACGCCAAGAGATCAGAGACGTCATCGCGTATCTTCGGTTGTGTGCTAATCTCAACGACGAGATTGCGTTATTGCGTATCATTAACATTCCCCGTCGCGGAATCGGAAAGAAAACGCTCGAGTACATCACTGCGCGCGCCCAGCAGAGCGGCACAACGCTGTACTCGGCGATCAGCGAGCTGGCGCACGCTGCCGACAGTCCCTTAAGCAGCCGCGCTACCGCAGACCTGCAGGCGTTTGTAGAGCTCATCGAGCGTTATCGAGGGCTGCTTCTCGCCGGTGGAAAGAAGCTTGCGCAGACTATAGAGGCGATGATAGCGGAGATCGGCTATTGGTCGCACCTGGTGATAGAGTATCAGCACAACGCCAAGATTGCGAAGTGGAAGTATCACAATATCGATCTGTTTCAGCAACTGGTGCGCGATTACCAGAACGACCCGGACAACCTTGGTGCGGGGCTGTACGACTACCTCGGTCGCATCACCCTAAATGCGCGTGACGAACAAGAAGAGGACGACGGTGACGGGAAACTGAACCTCATGACGATTCACGCAGCCAAGGGGCTGGAACACGAAGTAGTTTTTCTCGCGGGCGCGGAGGACGGTGTCATTCCGCATCAGCGCGCGATCGCCGACGATCCACGGAACTTGGAAGAGGAACGGCGATTGTTCTACGTTGCGATCACGCGCGCGAAACGGCGACTGGTGATTTCGAGTTGCCGTCAACGGAGAATAATGCGAACGCTTGTTCAGTCGACGCCCTCCCCGTTCCTGGACGAAATCCCGCCCGAGCTCATGAGCTTGGTTGAGGCCGAAAAAGTTGTATCAATTGATCAAGCGCAGGGTTTCTTTCGGATGCTGAGAGAACGTGTACAATAACCCCGCGCCGCGCTAGTTCTCTCCACGGCTTTGCATTCAGCCGTTACGCAAAACTCATCCTGACACCGGGGAAGGGGTCATACTGAAACAATCCGGTCGGCCGCTGTCGCAGAGCAGCCCGAAGCCTGCGGCAGCCGGCTTACAACTGCCCGGAGCGCTTGAGCTCGGATAGCTCGATCGGCCTCGGATTGGTGTTGTCGCCTTCAAGCTCTCCGAGCTCCTGGAGGATGCTTTTCGCTTTGCTCGACAGGCGGTCCGGAATACGAACATGAATTCGAATATACATGTCGCCGCGCCGCGAAGGGTTCTGCAGATAGGGAATACCCTCATTGCGCAGTCTCAAGACCTTGCCGTTCTGTGTCCCGGCCGGCACTTTTACGCGAACACGCTTATCATCGAGTGTCGGCACCATTATCTCAGCCCCAAGCGCAGCCTGACTTACGCTGATCGGTATCACACAGTAGACGTTATTGCCGTCGCGCTCGAAATACTCGTGTGGTTTCACATGGACGAAAACGTATAGGTCTCCCGCCCGCCCGCCGTTCGGTCCCACATCCCCTTGTCCACTAAGGCTGATACGCTTTCCGTGATCAATCCCGGGCGGGATCGTCACCTTGATTTTCTGTTGCTTCTTGATCAGCCCCGAGCCGCGGCACTTCTTACACGGGTTTTCGATAACCTGTCCTTCACCATTACACGTTGGGCATGCGGAGGCAATCGAAAAAAAACCGGAGCTTCGACGCACCTGTCCGGCTCCACCACAGGTTTCGCAGGTCTTGCGTCCCGACCCATCTTGGGCCCCCGTACCGTTACAGGACTCGCAGCCGGTATTGCGCTGGTACGAGATATCGACCTTGCTGCCGAACACCGCGTCTTTGAACGAGATTTCAAGGTCATAACGCAGGTCTGCGCCGCGCTGCACCGTGCTACGTCCCTGCCGGCGTCCGCGACCCGCCCCTCCGCCGAAAAACGTGTCGAATATCCCGGAAAAATCTCCGAATATGTCCTCGAAGTCGCGAAATACAGTCGAGAAATCACCAGGGCCTCCCCCCGGACCGCCGCCCATACCCTCTACGCCGGCGAACCCAAACTGGTCGTAAGCCTGGCGTTTTTTCTCGTCCGCAAGCACCTCATAGGCCTCGGAGGCTTCCTTGAAGCGCTCCTCAGCCTTCGAATCACCCGGATTACGATCCGGATGATTTTCCACCGCAATCTTGCGATAGGCCTTCTTTATGTCTTCCTTCGAGGCGCCTTTCGGCACTCCCAGCACTTCGTAGTAATCCCGTTTCGCCAATCCGTGACCTTTACCCGTTCAGAGTCTTGCTGCTTCGCCGCACACCGTAAGATCCGAGCTATTCTTTGTTCTCTTCGTCGTCGACCACCTCGTAGTCGACGTCCTCGACGTTCTCACCGCCGGCCTCTCGCCCGCCGTTGCTTCCGGCACCGGAAGCATCGTCGGCTCCTGCGCCCGCGTCGTCCGGGCCTGCCTGCTCTCCACCGGTTTGCTTGTAGACTTCTTCCGCCAGCTTGTAAGAAGCCTGCTTGAGAGTCTCGCTCTTCTGCTTGATTTCGTCCGCGTCGTTACCCTCAAGCGCCTTCTTCAGATCGCCGATCGCGGCGTTGATCGTGCTTTTGTCGTCTTCGCTGATTTTGTCGCCGTAATCGTTCAGAGATTTCTCGGTAGTGTAAATCAGGGTGTCGGCTTCGTTGCGCGCCTCCGCAGCTTCGCGCTGCTTACGGTCCTCTTCGGCATGCTGCTCGGCGTCCTTAACCATCTTGTCGATCTCACTCTCAGACAGTCCCGAGGAGGATTCAATGCGGATTTTCTGCTCTTTGCCGGTACCAAGGTCTTTGGCCGACACGTGCAGAATACCGTTCGCGTCAATGTCAAACGCAACCTCAATCTGCGGCACACCGCGAGGCGCCGAAGGGATCCCCACGAGATCAAAACGACCGAGCGTACGGTTCTGGTTCGCCATTTCGCGTTCGCCCTGCAAGACATGGATTGAAACCGCGGTTTGGTTGTCTGCCGCAGTTGAGAAAATCTGCGTCTTGCGTGTAGGAATTGTAGTATTACGCTCAATCAACTTGGTGAACACGCCGCCGAGGGTCTCAATACCCAGCGAAAGCGGCGTAACGTCCAACAGCAGCACGTCCTTGACATCGCCGCCGAGAATCCCTCCTTGAATAGCCGCACCGATGGCGACAACCTCATCGGGGTTTACTCCCTTGTGCGGGTCACGCTGAAAGATTTCTTTCACGATGCGCTGTACCGCCGGTGTACGCGTGGAACCACCGACGAGGATAATCTCGTCAATATCAGAGGCCGACAGGCCCGCATCCTTTAATGCCTGCTGGCACGGCTGCCGCGTTCGCTCAACCAAGTCTGACACCATTTGCTCGAACTTGGCGCGCGAGAGCGTGTACTGCAGATGCTTGGGCCCCGAAGCGTCGGCAGTAATAAACGGCAGGTTGATGTCCGTTGTCTGCGTGCTGGAGAGCTCCTTCTTTGCCTTCTCGGCACCCTCCTTCAGACGCTGCAAAGCCGTCCGATCTTGACTGAGGTCGATACCGTAATCGCTTTTGAAGTTAGAGACAAGCCAGTCGATGACTCGCTGGTCGAAGTTGTCACCGCCGAGGTGGGTGTCCCCATTGGTTGATTTTACCTCGAACACTCCATCACCGAGCTCCAGAATCGAGATATCGAAGGTTCCTCCGCCGAGATCGTAGACCGCAATCTTTTCTTCCTTATTGTCCTTCCCAAAGCCGTATGCCAGTGACGCTGCGGTCGGCTCGTTCACAATCCGCTTAACCTCTAATCCGGCGATGCGTCCGGCATCTTTCGTTGCCTGCCGCTGCGAATCATTGAAGTAAGCCGGCACCGTGATCACCGCATCGGTTACCGTCTCGCCGAGATAGTCTTCAGCTGTCTGCTTCATCTTCTGTAGCACCGCCGCCGAGATCTCCGGCGCCGAGTATTCCGTCTCCCCCACCTTGATCCGCAGCCCTCCGCTTGGGTCTTTCGTGATATGGAACGGGACCATTGAAATCTCTTCGTTCACCTCGTCATAGCGGCGTCCCATAAACCGTTTGATTGACCCGATCGTGTTCTCCGGATTGGTCACCATTTGGTTTTTTGCCGGCTGGCCTACGAGTCGCTCATTCTTGCTGGTAAACGCCACCATCGACGGCGTCGTGCGCTGACCCTCGGCGTTCTGTATAACAACGGATTCTCCGCCCTCCATTACCGCAACACACGAATTAGTTGTTCCTAAATCGATTCCAATTATTCTGCCCATATCGTTGCTCCCTCGGGTTTAGTGGTTATGTGAATCGCTTGAGTGACGGCCTTCCGTGTCACCTGCACTCTCTTGCTGCTCTGTTCCCTTGCCGTTCTGATCACCACTGCCCGCGTTGGGGCTCGGCATCGCGACTTTTACCTTGGCGGAACGCAAGACACGGTCGTGGAGCATGTAGCCTTTCTGGTAATCTTCGATCACCACCGGTTGGTTTTCCTCGCCGGTGTGCTCAGCGGTGACTGCTTCGTGTCTCTGAGGATCGAACTCCGCACCCTCGGAGTCGAAACGCTGAAGACCCCATTTGCGCTCAAGCATGCTGGTCATCTGTCTCTCGATGAGTACAATCCCATCGTAAAACGAGTCGAAGTCACGCGACTCTTCGGCCGACTCAATCGCTCGCTCAAAGTCGTCTATTACGGTCACGAGATCAAGCAGCAACTGTTTGTTGGCATAAGCACCGAACTCCTGTTTTTCGCGCTGCATGCGCTTACGGAAGTTCTCAAAATCGGCCTGCTTCCGCAGGTAGCGCTCTTTCAGAGCGGCGTTCTCTTGCTCGAGCTCCCCGAGCCGCCTCTCCAGCTCAGCAAGCGTGCTTTCCAGCTCAGCGATACGCTGCCGCTCTTCGCTGCGATCGTCTTGGGCACTATCGCTCGTTACGGGCTGTCCTTGCTCCGAGCCAGCATCAGCATCGCCGCCGGCGCTGCTCTCTTGCGATTCAATCTCTTGGCCGGTATCGCCCGTCTTAGGAGCCGTGGATGAGACCTCCGCATTGGTCTCTGTCCGCTTATCCGTCTGCTTAGACATAGATTCCTCTGTGGCTGATTCTTGCGTGAAAGGTAATCAAGCGCTGTATAAACGTCAAGCCGTTACTTTTTCCCGGCCAACTCCAAAATCAGCTCCACTTCACCGCGCGAGACCTTCGCAACGCGCGCAATCTCTTCCACTTTCCAACCTTGATGGGCGAGTTTGACCACATTGTCGCGAGCATCCGCCGATGGCGCGCCTTTCTGGTTGTCTTTGCCTTTGCCCTTGGATACGTCCTCCTTGACCAGGCTGGCCAAGAGCTTCACCTGGTCATTGGCTTCACGCCCCAGCTCTTCCAGCCGCGTTTCGGTACGAGCCAGCCACTCGCGCGCTTTCTGCAGCGCGGCGGTACGTTCTTCGAGCTCGTGCAAGGTCTTGTCCAGCGTCTGAAGCTTCTTGACCGCGGCATCAGCGTTTTTCTTGTTGCTACTGAGCTTCTGAATCTGTTGGCTGAGCTCGTTCAGTTCTTGTGGCACCGAGGTCAGCTCACTCTGCAGATCATCAAGTCGTTTTTCGAGGTTCTCCAAATACTGGAAGTTCTTATCGACACCGTCGGTAGTGATGTCGATGATACTCTTCTTCTTTTCAAGCCGTGCGGAGCGGTCCTCTATTTCTCGCTGAAGCGCATCGAGGTTGCGAAGACCCGCCTGCAACTCTTGGATCGTATCGTTGCTCGCGGTCACCTGCTCGAGCTTCGACTCAACGGAATGTGACATTCCGATGAGTTTCTTATACTCTTCTTCCAGCAGGTCTATTCTGCGTTTCTCGGCCATGAAGCGCCCAAGCTTGTCCGACGATTCTGCGGCGAGCTTGCGAATCTTGGAGAATTGGTTCTCGAGCTCCCGAACCTCTCCGCGCTGGGCATCCACGCGCGCAAGCTCGGACTTGAGATCCTCAATGTTTTCCTGTAGGTGAACCTTCAGCGCGTCCGCGCGCTCAAATATCTTGGTTTGCTCAATGAAGCTCTTTTGGCGTTTGTCGATCTCGTTGAGGTTTACCTGCAGTAGCCTGGCCTCTTCCTCGAGCTTACCGAAAAGTCTCTGCTGCGTGGCCTGAAACTGTTCGTAGCTATCCTGCACGAAAGAACGAAACTCCTTGCGGCGCTCCTCGGTGTGGTTTTGGATTTCGCGCGTGGTTTTCTGAAGCTCACCGTGGAACTCGTGATAGTCATGATCAAAGCGCGCAAGCGCCTGTTCGGTCCGTTGCGCCAGGTCGTTCTTGAGCGATTCCACCTTGTTGCCGAGCTCTTCGATTTCCTCGCGAATACGGTTACGGTCGCGCTGATTCTCTCCCACCAATTCGTCGCGCTGCTTGATGAACTCGTCGCGGATATAGCTGACCGTATTCGAAGTATGCACCTTCAAGTCGGCAAACTGATTCTTAATCTCGGCTTCACTTGAGCGTAGGTGCTGTTGGATCTCAGCCTGCCAGACCTCAAGCTCACTTCGTGCCGAGTCAACCCTGCCGGTCAACTCGCTGCGACTCGTCTCCACCGCACTGTTGAGGTTTTCAAGTTCGTGGTCAACGGTCTTCTTGTGTTTCGCAACCTCCCCGCGCAGCGAAACCCCGTGCTGCGAAAGCTCTTGCTGAAACTGTGCTGCGAGATCACTTCTCATGGTCTCAATCTGACCAACTATCGCATCACGCTCGGTTCCCAAGTTCTCCCGTGTCGTGTTCAAGGTAGCCTCGAAATCGTGCTGGTATGAACGCAAACGTCCATCGAGCCGTTCAACGTGGTTTTGCACACGCTGCTCGAGTCCGGTAAGCCGCTCTCCGTGTTCGGCGACGTAGTGCTGCTCAAGTTCCTCTCGTTCTGAACGGGCTGCTTGTGACACTTCTTCGAGCGTTCGCTGGACCCCCTGCTGCCATTCGCTGAGCTTGCTTTCCATCGCAACGCTACGTTCGCGCAGATCGGAGAAGAACTCGTCTTCAAACACACGCAGTTTCTCGTTTACGTTGTCGTATGCACGCTGTTTCAGCTCTTGCAGGTCCTTTTCTAACGCCGTCATACTCTCACGCAGTTCCCCCATCGCCTGTTCAGCTTCTTCCTTATCGCTCGCGCGTAGCTCCTTCAGGCGTTCGCGGTAAGCTTCCGTCTCTTGAAGCAAGCGTTTCTGCGCAGTCTCAATCGCTTGGCGCATGCCGGCTTCGAGCCGGTCGACTTCTCCTGACACCGCTTCGATCTTACCGAAGCGGTGTCCCAGGTCTGCCTCGTAACTGTGAATTCGTTCTTCAACCGCGCCGAGCACGTTAGTCTCAAGCTCTTGCGCTTGAGTCTCAACAGCTTTCTTAGTTTTCTGGAAGAGTTTCGCCAGACTCTGGTGTAGCTCTTCTTCCTGCTTTTGCAGCTCGATTCGCATCTGGCTTGACTGGGAGGTTAGGTTCTCAGCCGTTGTGCTGAGGTCATCGCGTGCTTCGGTAAAGCGCGCGCGAAGACTCTCTAGTTCAGTATGGATCTGTTCGGTATCTGACTCCGTTTGCGTCCGCAGCTCGCGAATAAGGTCAGTTTCCAACGCGCGCGCCTGCTCAGTCGCCGCGATGATGCGTCGTTGATATTCGGCATCCAGCGCCTCACGTTCGGCTTTGTGTTCCTCGAGAGATTGTACGAGTCCGGTTTCGAAATCGGCCGTCTTGTCCTGGAAGCTCTGTAAGACCTCATCGTAGCGCGCGCGTAACTGAGTGTCGGTATCGGCTGCAATTCGCTCAGCGTTACGTTCTACCCCCCCAAGATAGTCCTCGAGCTCGCTCACCCGTGCTTTCCCGTCGGTAATACGTTCTTCAAGGCCGGCAACTTTGTTCTCAGCATCTTCAAAGGCTTGCTGCGTCACGTGCTCAATATGCGCCTGGTTTTCTTCGGCAAACCGCACGGAAAGCCGCGGGATCTCGTTTTCAAGATGATCGAGTCGCTCCTGCGAGGACTTGAGCCGTTTACCGACTTTATCGATGTACTCCGACTCTTCCTTGATACGGCTGATGTTCTGTTCGGCTCGCTCGGTCATGCCCACGAGTTCGTCAAGTGCTCCGTCGTACTCATCGATGCGGTTGCCGATACTGTCGATGCGTTCGGCGCGCGAGTGTAGCTCTTCCTCAGCTGACTGAACGCGTTTCAGCACCTCTTTCGCGGCCTTCTGGTTGACCTCAATATCGATGGCCATGTCCTTGAGCGCGGTGACTTTTTCCTCGACGATGGCGTCAAGCTCTTGTTGCACTCGCGTTGCGTAGCGCTTGACCTTTTCGAGTGACCGGTTGTTGCGGTCCAACTGCCGGTATACCGCGAGTATTAGTACTACCACTACTAATACGATCACGTTTCCCGAGAATACCATGCTTTCCCTCTCCCAGCATCTGTGTTCTCTACAGTATATAGCAGAATCACTAAGACTGCATACAAATAATCAGCGCGCTTTTGACACGGCGTTCTCGAGAACCCAACTGCGAAGGGTGCTAAAGCGTGAAAAGGTAAGAGCGGCTATGGTGTTCTTAACGGGAGTTCTGGCGAGATGGGCGGCATGCATACCGGCGTTCACCGCTCCGATCACGTCGTACTTGTAGCTGTTTCCAACGTAGAGAATCTCGTCCGGCCGGCAGTTAAGCCGATGTGCAAGTTCAAGAAAAGGTTCGGGATTCGGTTTCAAATACCCCACCTCTTCGCTTGAAAAGGCGCAGTCCCAATACCCCTCGAGTCCAAGCAGTCCGAGCTTCCGAGCCACCGGGAAATCGGAAGTTACGCCAACCTTCAATCCGGCCTCGCGAAGCGCCTCGACCGTTTCAAACACGCCGTCGTACACCGGCACGTGATTGATGATTTGCTCCCAGTCGGTATAGATGAGTTCGTCGATAAGCCGGGCGGCGGCATCCGGAGACATCGCCAGCTCGGCTCCGAGCATCTCGGCTTGAACACGGTAGAAGTCGTCAATAGGGCGAACCTGGCGGATCTGCCGCCGAACCTTGCGGAAACGACTCATGAGCCGCAGGTGTCGTAACACAAACCACAGCGACCGGCGATACATCTTGGAGTTAGGGTACAAGGTCCCGTCGATATCGAAACCGACCGCTTTCAATGACAGCAACTAAATGACATCCCCTCTATTGATTACCAACGTGAAAATGCCGGTTTGTGTTCGGGTTTGACCGCTCGGCAGTGGTTCAAAGCGCCAACCACGCACTTCTTCACGCACTTTCTCGTTCACGCGAGTATAGCGTGACTGCTGTTGGAGAATCAAGGAGCCGGGAATCACAAAACCGCGCGGGTCTACATCAAACACCACGACGATCGTGGTAGTAGGGGGGACATTATCGTCGAAGTCTGCAGCGGTAAAGCTCAGGCCGATATTCGGCTGGCCGCGTCCGCTGATGCCGCGTATCATGCCGTTGCCGTTCGCCGGGGCGGTAGCTTCGGCCGGAGCGTCCCGCCGGGTGTCGGCCGGTCCGTCTGCGTCGCCGGGAGTACGAGGCTCGGCCCGCCGCGCCTCCCCCACCGACCGCAACACCTCGCGCAGTTGCCGCTCGAACTCCGGGTCACGATCGAGCCGGCGCGCCAGCTGGCCGGCCTCGCGTTCGTCCATGCGCGCGGCGGGATCGCTGTCGCGTTGATCGGCAGTGACCCAGTCAGGCAGCTCAGGCTCCTCAGTCTCGCGTGCAAACTCATCGAGCTCATAGCGCGGACGGTCGGGGCGGGTCCGTTCTGCAGTGCGCTCGCCTCCGAGCAAGTCTACGTCGTCGGGCGGTGGAAGCGGCTCACGCCTAGTCTCGGGGGGTGGCGCCTCCGGTTCAGCAACGGACGCGCTCGGCGGCTCGGGCGCCGGGTCGGGCACAGGCTCGGGCGCCGGGTCGGGCACAGGCTCGGGCGCCGGGTCGGGCACAGGCTCGGG
>PWQX01000242.1 GCA_003556605.1 Spirochaetaceae bacterium | reverse complement strand
GTTCCAGGAATCGCTCGCGCGCCGAGCCGTATCCGATCACTTGTCCGTCAACCTCTATACGGGCATCGGGGTCATCGGTCACCACCTGCAAACCGCTCCATTCACGTCCCAGTACAAGGCCGGAGATATGGTCCAGACCCGCCCGTACCTCATCGTACAACTCGGCAGCGACCGCTACGAACCCGGTTGCAAAGACCGGTTCATTCACACCGCGAGCGAAACCTTGTAGCTGTAGATACAGATACCGGTCCATTTGCTCGAGCTGCCCGGTGACAAGCAGATCCAAGTCATCGCGAATTAGCATCCGCTGTGGATCGCGCGGCGGCGGCAGAACCCCGTCGCCGTGCAGCTCCAGCGGTTTCTCATCGGCGACCCAGATGTCCTCGGGGTTGTACGCCTCAACCCGCCTGAGCTCTCGCTCGGCCTCGATCAGCCGCTCTTGTGCTTCCTCGGCTCGCTGTTTACGCTGCTCACGGGTTCCGGTTGCAAAGAAGGCGTTGTCGCGTTCTTTTCGCCGCCGGCGCGCGGTTTCACGTGCCGACCGCAGCGCTCCCCGCAACAACTCGCTTCGATACGCAGCGACTTCGGCCTCGCTCAGCCGGCGCTGATCTATCTCGCCGAGATCTTCGGCGACGATCCGTGCCAGAACCCCGGGCAGATCACGGTACCGAGCTTCTACGTCATCGGCGCGAAACTCGGCGACACCGACACGCAACGTCTCACGCCGCTCTAACCCCGAGAGCTCTTCGGCTTCGAGCCCCGGCGGTGCGCCCATCCCGAGCAGTGCGCAGCACGCAACCGCTAAACCCCGGCCGACTGAATAGCGCTGCAGAAGACTAACCATCACTTTCCAACCCCTTGCGGACACTCGAACGCACCGATCGGGAGTGGTTCTTTAGCGCTTTGTGTACCGCCGAAGTCACCCGCTCGGGACGAAAGGGCTTGACAACGAAATCCCGTGCGCCCAAGCGGATTGCCCGCAGAATCAACTCCTGCTCACCGAGCGAGCTGCACATCACCACACGCGCTTGCGGATCAAGCTCCATGATTCGTTTCAGCGCTGTAATACCGTCCATAATCGGCATCGTGATGTCAAGCAATACCGCATCCGGTTCGTGCCGCGCATACGCGACCATTCCCTGCCGACCGTCTGCAGCCTCCGCAACCACCGTGAATCCGGCATTCGACAACACATCCCGCAGTAGGCTGCGCATGAACGGCAGATCGTCGATTACCAAAACCCGTCCAGACATTCGGCCCCTTATCCCGCGTTACGATCGAGCATCCGCCGACTGGGGTGCGGTACCGAAATGCAGATATGCTTCGATGAACTCGCCGATGTCGCCATCCATCACCGCTTGAATGTTTCCGGTTTCGTGTTTCGTACGGTGGTCCTTCACCATCGTATACGGTTGAAAGACGTACGAGCGGATTTGGTTCCCCCAGCCGATATCCTTTTTCTCTTGAGCGTTCTTCTGCTGCTCACGTTCACGTTCGGCACGGTAGTACTCGTACAGCCGTGAGCGGAGAATTTTCATCGCCATATCCCTGTTCTTATGTTGACTGCGCTCATTCTGACACTGTACTACAATACCACTTTCCGAATGAGTGATCCGAACCGCTGAGTCGGTCTTATTGACGTGTTGACCACCGGCACCGCTTGCGCGGTAGGTATCGACCCTGATGTCATCGGGCCTGACCTCGAACTCAATTGTGTCATCGATGACCGGCGAGACATAAACCGAGGCAAACGAGGTGTGCCGCCGGGCTCCGGAATCGAACGGGGAGATGCGAACCAAACGGTGAATCCCTGTCTCAGCACGCAGATAACCGAACGCCAGCTCTCCGGATACCTCAATCGTCACCGACTTAACCCCGCCCTCGGCTTCCTGCATATCTAGAGTTCTGGTCTTGTACCCAACCGATTCGCACCAGCGCAAGTACATTCGCAACAGCATGCTCACCCAATCGCACGCTTCAGTCCCGCCCGCGCCGGCATGCACCGTCAGGTAGGCGTCGGAATAATCAATCTCATCTTGGAATAACTCGCGCAATTGCAGTTCCGCGAAGGTCTTGCGCGCCTGGGCAAGACCTCGCTCAACTTCTTCGGCCGCCGAGTCGTCGTCTTCTTCGATGGCAAGCTCGAGAAGCTCTTCCAGCTCCTCAACGTGTTCCACAAGCTCCTGCCACGGATCGAGACGGGTGCGCAGTTGATTGAGCCGTGTCAGGGTACGCTCAGCCTGTGTGCGGTCGTTCCATAACTGAGGGTTAGCGCTCTGGCGTTCTAGCTCTCTGATTTCCTGCTGTAGTTGTTCCGGGTCAAAGACGCCTCCAGGCGTCTAGGATTTGAGTCTTGAGCGCTGCGATCGACTCGCGAAGTTCCTCTGCCATGCGGGCCTCCAGGGGATATGCGTTAATAGCTCAGTGTATTCTTTTCCAGCAAACGTTTCTACCACCTCACCGCGGCCGCCGGCCTGAAGATGGGCCGGGAAGCTGTAGACAACTCCCTACCCCGCCGATATATACTGATATGGTGGCTTTCTATAGATCGCCTGTCGTTTTCGGCATGCTCATCTTGATCTCCGTTGTTCAAGTGTCGGCCAACTCGATCACTCCAGAGGTTCTAGACCTCATGGTCACAGAGCACGGGCAGGACGGCGTGCGTATCGAGTTTCGTCCAAGCGACTCCAAGGCCGCTTACGTAATCTACCGGCGCAGTCGCCCGATTGCCGCTCTCGAGGACCTGGAAGATGCGATTCGTATCGCGGTAACACCCGCTACCGAATCCGTCCATTTCGATCACCCGCCCCCCGGCTTGCCGTACTACTACGCAGTTATGGCGATCGATCGACTGGAGCGCGGCGATGGGCGCTTGATACCCGGGCGCAATCGCACCATCAACCCGATTACAGTACCGTTAGACCGCGATATACACGTTCCTCAGACGCCGCAACCGCCGATGCTCCGCCGCGTGCCGCTGCCGAAGCTCTTAGTGATTCCACAACTCGAGAGCGACGCCATGGTCTACAGAGCACTGCAGGAACACGAGCCTTCTCAGCCGTTGTCCGAACAGCTTAAGCCGGCTTTCGAAACGCTGCTTCGCCGTGCGCCGGATACAGAACCACCCTCGCCCCTTACGCCTCAGATCCTGCCCTTTGAGCGTGATGAGAATACAGAACGGGCCAAAGGCCGCGAGACAACTCTGGCCCGGATCGTGACGGCGCGATTCCCGCGCGGCGAATGGGCGCAGGCTGAGCAGGAGCTTCGAAATCTCTACTCGGTGTTTGAAGAACCGCAGGTGCGCGCCCGCGCCCTGTTCTACCTAGGGCAGACGCTGTATTTCCAAGACCGGCCTCGCGAAGCGTTTATGAGCTTTCTCTTAGCCGAGCCGCAGCTGTACCAAGAAGTACAACCGTGGCTCAACACCATTCTGAGCATCGATGAGAGACCGTCCGCGACCGAGGGCCTGCGCTGATGCCGCTGATTTGTAAGACAGTCTCAAAACCGATCGCAGCGCAATCGAACGGTGGCCTCCCACGCTTCATCCGGCGACAGCGTGATATCCCAGTGATACACGCAGCTGAGCTGTTGGAACTGCGCTTTCACCCTGTCATCCGACATAGCGTAGGTCTCCACCGGGATGCTCCATAGCCGGGCCTCCTGAGAAGCCGCAAGCGTAATGACGGTGCGGTTAAGCTCGTCATAGAGCCGAACCTCGCTACACCGGTCTACCGAGGCAAGCTCTAACGGAATATCGTGCGCGTCTTCAGCATCCGAGGTGCACGCAATCAGTAGCGTGCCGTCGGCGGCGTCGGCAACCGAGATGTTAATCTCACAAGCGAAAGTGGTTTTAAGCGGTTCACCGGTAGTCGTAATTCGATACTGAACCGTCACTTCGGCAGCGTTGAAACTGTAGTGCTTCTCGAGCCTAACCGGCTGCTCAGTTGCGGACTCCACTCCGAGTTCCACAGCGGCATCATCTGCTCCCGCAATTCTCCCTGGTTCGCGCTCGACCGTGCCGCTGCTTTGCAACTGAATCCAGTGATGCTCACGGTCGTGCTTCTCGACTGTATAGACTGCATCGACGAAACTGCCAAGCTCGCGATGCTGCATGCGTGCAAACTGGTCGACGGTGAGACCAGGAGAGAAAAAATGGTCGACAAATGCTTTGCGCAAATAGCGATCGTATCCGTACCCTACAACCTCATTGTCATGGTACGCCTCAACCCGGCGTGACAGAGTATCCAAGTAGTTGAACGCAACCGGCAGATAATCGAGCTCAAACAACGTGCCCCCGTGCGTGTGGACGTATGCGTTCATCTCCTGCCCCTGATACAGGTATTCCAGCACACCGTCCATATCGAAATCCACGGCGACAATCGAGGGAATAAAGATGCCCTTCTCGCGCGTAACTTTCTCCGCTTCAATCAGCGCGCTGTACACCTGCTTGCGCAACTGATTGACGTAGATCCCCCCCGGCCGACCGTGCCAGTAGGCGTGATGGGATTGTCCTTTCCACAGCTCTTCTCGGGCGGCCTGTTTGCGATACTTGTCCCCGCGGATCTGGTTCACCAAGATATGCGTGTACTGCATCTTTGCGTACATCAGATTACTCTCGGGATAGCGAGTCAAGAACTGGCGGAAGAAGCCGCCGGAGACAAACCCGTTACGCGCGTGCGCGTACGCGTGCTCGCCGGCACGCGAGCTTCCGTGACCGGCCTTCCGGCGCGCAACCGGCCGCGCCCAGCGCATCATGTCTTCGTAGGACGTAGCCGGGAAGTAGGCTCGCCTGCGCGGAGTCACCTGTTTGAGATAACGCCCCGGGTGTATCGGCTCGAGCCAATCCCCGTTTTCGCCAACCAAGGTGAGAAAACGCTCAAGCCACTGTTCGCGATAGCAAATACGATAGCTCTCTTCGCCGGCGCCGAACCGTTCACCCTCTTCGAGCATCACGACGACGGATTGCGGGTCATCGTCGGCGAGCGCGCGCAGATGTTCGATCACCTCTTCGGGACTCTCGATCATGAGTTTCCAGCGGGTGCGTTTGCAGATCGGGAACACCACGACGGTCTTGCCCTGATCTTCGGTGATGCAGGGACGGTACAAAGCATCCTGCGCGAGGCCGGCCGAGATGAAGTGATAATCGGCGAGAAACGTGTATTCCATGCCGCTGTTTTTCAACGCCGATGGAAGTGATGGCTCCCACACCAACTGAGTGATCCATGTACCGCGCGGGCGGCGGCCAAAGCGCTTGCGCACGAAAGTCGTCATTTGTTCTATCTGACCAATGCGGTCGGTATGCGGAATCATCGGCAGGACCGGCTCGTAAAAGCCGCCCCCGAGGAACTCGATCTGACGACGCCCACCCATCTCGGCGAGCACATCGAGAAACTCAGCGTGGTTATTCTCTAGCCATTGGAACAACGTCCCGGAGTAGTGCAGTGTAATCGGAACCTCAGCGAAGTTATACAGCGTGCGGATAAACGGCTTATACGCGCGCTGGTACACCCGCTCCAACTCTTCTTCGTTGGTCCCAACCGGTTGGCTGTTGCTGGTGCCGAACACCAACTTCACTCTCTTCATTATAGGTAATCCCGCTCGGTTTGACGCACACTCAACCACTCACCAGGCACTGAATCGGAACTCTACAACGAGACGGCGTCGATTGTACTCTCACCCACGTGGTTTGTAAAGCAAAGGCTTGCGCCTACGCCGGGAGAATCCAAAGCGGGCGGGTTTCGTAACGTGGTTTATCAGCGGCACGAAGAAACTGACCACCAAAACCGCTACCGCTAAACCTTCCGCGTACAATCCGAAAAGCCGCAATACCGCCGCCAAGACACCGGCAGCGAGACCGTACAGCACCATCCCGTTGCCGGTTGCCGGAGCACCAGTGTTATCAGTTGCACAGAAAAACATCAAGAACAGCACACCACCATGCAGAGAATGGAACAGCACATCTCCCCGCAATGCCACACCGCCGAACGCAACTGAGCCCCAGACTGCGATTGCGGCGGCGAACCCTGCGAAAAATGCCAACGGCACCTGCCACGAAATCACCCGCCGGCCCAGCAACACAGCGCTTGCTACCAATAGCAAGAGCGCAGAGGTTTCGCCGATCCCGCCCGGGGCTAAACCGATAAACGGATCAACGTACCCGCTTGGTAACACAACACCCACAGGTTCGAACAGGTGCTCGTTCAGCCATGCGGTCACCGCTTGATCAAGGACCGAACGCGGATAGCCGAGCTCCTGCAAACGCTGCAAAGGCTCAACGCTGCCGGCCGCCGAGCGCACCGCCATCACCGCCGTGGCACCATGCTCAAACTCGCCGCCGCCGAGAGCTAAAGGAATCGCGTAGCGGCTCATCTCCTGCGGAGCTAAGACCTGCGCCAGAACACGCCCGGCGACCGCAGGATTCAAGATCGCGTGACCGAGACCTCCGAAGGCCCATTTCACGATCCCCACCGCAAACACGGCCGATACCGCCGCCAAGTACCACGGCGCGGCGGGTGGAAACATAAGACTCATAAGCAAGCCGATGAGGATTGCGTTTCCGTCGCGCACGCTGCCCACTCTCTTTGGGAGAACGGCCTCAGTCAGCGCGGCCGCACCGACCCCCGCCAAAACCACCGTCACAGCCGGCAGGCCAAACTGGATAAACCCCCATAGAGCGGCCGGCGCCACCCCAGCCGCCACCAACCAGTTCAGTTTCGTGGTTGACAGTGCATCGTGAATCTGCGGGCTCCCGGCGACGATCAGCCGAGAGGTGTTCAATTCAGTGCGCTCGTTCACCGTCCTCGTGCTCCTCTCGTCGAATCTGGGATTTCGCCTGTTTTAGCTGATCGACCAGCGGGATACCCGATGGGCAAATGAACCCGCAGCATCCGCACTCGGTGCAGTCAAAGACTCCCGCCTTGACTACCGCCCGCCAATCATGCTGCGCGATCAGCAAGTGCAGCATCACCGGTTCGAGCCCCATGGGGCATGCTCGTACACAACGGCCGCAGCGCACACACGCGGTTTGCCCGACGCTCTGCAGCTCTTCCTCGGTCAACGCCAAAACCGCCGAGGTCAGCTTGGTTACCGGCTGCGTCAGATCAGTGACTGCGTGTCCGCGCATTGGTCCACCCACTACCAGCTTGCGCGGAGCCGCGCAGAATCCTCCGCATTCCTCGATCAGATCGCCGATTGAAGCGCCAAGGCGCACCTTTAGATTCCCGGGCTGTGCGATAGCACCGCCGCTGACGGTTACGGTCCGCTCTACCAGTGGTTTACCGAGCAAAACCGCCTCGTACATGGCCAATACGGTCGCAACATCGATGACCATGCAACCGGCATCGGCAACGGTTGCGGCTCCACGCACCGCCCGTCCGGCAACCGAGCCCACGAGCGTATGTTCATCCCCCTGCGGGTACTTACCGGCGAGTCGCTGCAGCTGAATACGTGATCGGGCAGCGGCAACCGCCCCTCGTAAACCCGAAACTGCAGAGCGAGTGTGACCGGCCAACGCGATCACGGTTCGTTTGGGTGACAACAGGCGCATCAAGATCTGGATGCCCTCTACCAGCTGCTGCGGCCGCTCACGCAGAAGCCGGTATTCGCTCGAAAGATACGGTTCGGACTCACACCCGTTAACGATCAGCCATTCAACCGCTGCGGTTTTCGGGAGTACGTACTTGGTGTGGCTCGGGACTCCTTCGCCACCAAGCCCAACGACGCCTGCATCAGAAATCTGCTCGTAAATTCGCCGATTCTTGAGCCGCCGCCAATCACGCGGCTTTATCGATCTGCCGAGCTGTTGAAACTCACCGTCGAGCTCGATAACCACCGCTTCACTCTGTCGGCCGTCGGCCAGGGTAAGCTGTATGATCTCGCTCACCACCCCGGGGATTGGGGCGTGCACCCGCGCGCTCTCGTACGCCCGTGCAGCACCGATGATCGCACCCTCATTGACGCGCTGCCCGCGCTGTACAATTCGCCGCGCCGGAACACCGGAGTGTTGCAAGAGAGGCACAACACACCGAGCCGGAATCATCGCATTCCAAGTCGCTGCGTCTCGAGCCGTTCGCGTGTGCTCCGGCGGGAACACCCCACCTTTCAAAAACGTATGGATCAGTTTCATGCGTCTTGGTCCCTCTCCTGTCCTACCGTTCTATGAGCGCTATGCGCATGCCCCGGCATTGACTGAAATGCGAACAGAGAGGAGAAGAGAAACGGGACAAACACCAGCAGCACAAGAGCGCCGTGCCGCAGCACAGTAGAGCGAGCGGAGTATAGCGCGGGGGAGGATTCGAATACAACCCCGACGGCTTTGTCCTGTGTAAGCAATAACTGCATGGGTGACCCAAGGGGAACCGCCGACCAAACCGCCTCACGCCATTCCTCATCGAATCGTATTGCAACCTCTGTAGTACTACCGATCCCGTCTTCAGTCCGAACGTAGCGTTGGCGCGTAAGCTCTTCGTCACGCTCGGGAAAACGAAACTCCCGGCCGTACATAAACCCATCTTGATGCGCTCTATGAGTGAGATACACTGCAAGATCGGGCAAGCCGCCGGCCGGGCGACGTTCCTCAAGCCGCTCTAGGGAGTCGTACGATAAGGTCTCGGCTTCCGTCACCGCAATCGGCGTGGGCACCGGTACTGCCGTGCCGGACGGCAGCCAGGCGGTGCGCAAGATAACCACCACCAAGACAGCGATGGCGACCGGTAGTAGTAATCGCGCTACACCGGCAAGGCGTGCAATGCCTACCGGCCAGTCTACTGCAGCATCACGCACCCACAGCCCGAAACCCGAACCACGCAGGCGTAGTTCACGCACAAGCCGTGCTAGCTTTGCTTTCACTGCACCTTGATCGCGCCGATTGAACCGTAACGCCGCCGAACGAGCACCAAACAACACCCGGATTCGTCGAGGACCGCCCGGTACGATCGTAACTGGAACAAACAAACGATGCTCGTGACGGCTGTGCTTCAGTGTAGCTGCTGAGACCAACCCCGCGGCAGTTGCGGCTAAGATAACCAATACCACGGCAACGTGCAGGAGCGCGGCCGGACCGCCGTCTATGCGGTAGCCGTACAGCAGCACTGTGGCGATGACCGGCACCGAGAACGCCGCCCGGGGGACCCAGTGGGCGATGGGGCGGACCGTCTCGCGATGGTTTAAGGCGTGCGGAAGGTAGATGTCCAACTGGTGCAACAGCAGCGCCCACAAGAGGTATAGTATGGTTGCGGCAAACAACACACCGGGGCCAACTCGTGTCAGCTGTATACCGAGTAGCGCTGCTGTGAGCACCAGCGCAATCGAGGGGGTGCGCAGATAGAGCAGCACGAGCGCTGCCGTGAGCCCGAACAGCACCGGGAGAAACCGAGCCTCCAGCGGGCTCCTATCGGCGAATCGCCACTCGGCATGAATGCCCGCAAGCGCATCCTCAACCATTCGCGTGAGCCGCCGCTTTTGCGAATCGCTCAGATAGTAGATAGCGTACTCGCGCTCGGCGTCGGCGGTGACAAAGTACGAGGAGAGCGAACGCATGTAGGGGTCCAGTCGCGGATCGTAGTCGAGAAATCGCTGATCCATTTCAGACAACGGAACCGATCCCATACGATCGGTATCGTTGTACCGCACTTCCACAGTGCTGTGAGAGATAACCCCCGTGACTCCCTCGTCTTTCAAAGCCCGCGTCACAGCTTCCGAGGATACTTCCCGCTCAACAAGGAGAATCGAATACCCCTCCCAGATTCTGTTGTGCGGTACGGTCTCCGGAAGCTGCCTCGCCGCTACCACAACGGCGACCAGTACGAACGCCACGAATAAGAGCACTACGCTGTTGAAGCTAAGCCACGAGTCAGCTCGCATCAGTCACTTCTTAATTCTTCTTGCTAGGCTACAACAGACTAAAAGCTACCGCGATGAAAAACCCGAGAAGCACACCTACCGAAACCTCAGCCGGTGTATGCCCATGAACCTCCTGTACCGGTTCATACTCCACCGCCAATTGTTCTTGCAGTTTACGACCCATCCGATTGATTGCTTGGGCCTGCGTTCCGGCCGCGCGTCGCACACCGAGTGCATCTCGAATCACGAGCATCCCGTAAAACAGCGCTAACGAAAACAGCGGCGAGCTCAGACCGTACTCGAAACCTATGGCGGTTGCCAACGCGGTGACCAACGAGGAGTGAGACGACGGCATGCCGCCGGTAGCCCAAAACAGCGTAACCACTACTTCGCGTGAGGTTCTGTTACGGTGCCAGACCGCGTCGATCATGGCTTTCAGAAGCTGTGCAATAAACCAGCTGAAGAATGCAGAGAGGAATATGGGACTCCTGAGCGCGTGGTAGAACGAGTCTACAGACTGGGGTTGCATGACATTGTAGTGTGTCGCCCGTCGTGGCCTTTGTCAAGATTCCCATACACAGCTGCGCAGTGCCCTAGCCCGCCGACTCATGGTGCCCGCCAGCTCGTGATTTGACAGAGCCGTTGTGTTCGCCATAGTATCTCGCAGTATTCTCATTATGGTGTTATTCACGACAGGTCCCGACGACGAAGGCAGGAGACTCGACCGCGTACTGCGACGCATGCTGCCGACGGTTCCACTACCGGCGATTTACCGCGCACTGCGCACAGGCCGTATTCGGGTCGAGCACCGCAGGAGCCGCGGAGAACACAGAATCCGGGCCGGCGAAGTCATTACCATCCCTGCGGATCTTGCCGAGAGCGCTGTAACGGGCGGCGCGGCGGGCTCGGCAGGCTTCGTGAGCGCCGATATCGGAACCGCAGAAACGGAACACACGCACGAGCAAGACACCGGGATGCGGCTTGAAATCCTCGCACAAGGTCCGCACCTTATCGCGGTGAATAAGCCCACTGGACTCGCTACGCACGGTCCTAAATCGCTGCAGCATCTAATCGCTGATCTTTTCAAGGACGTCGCCGCGCAGTCGCTTGCGTTTCGCCCTGCTCCACTGCACCGCCTTGACCGCGGTACAAGCGGAGTAGTGATCTGTGCTGCGAGCATGCACGGCGCGCGGCAATTCTCGCAACTGTTGCGGAGCCGGCAGATAACTAAGTGGTACCTAGTTCTGCTCGGCTGTGTCCTCGAGCATCCCGCACATTGGCTGGACCGCTTACACCGTGACCGTCGTTCCGGACTCACGCGCGTCGTTTCGTCAAGCGGCGCCGGCGCTGCAACGGGGGTGTTACAAGTCTTTCCGCTGGCCCGTATCCCACGGGACGGCGTCACCCTCGCGGCCGTGAAGCTTGAGACAGGCAGGCGCCACCAAATCCGCGCGCAAGCGGCGGCCCGCGGCTGCCCGCTAGACGGTGACCTTCGGTATGGGTCGCACCGCGACCCGCCGTATCTACTGCACGCAATGCGCCTTGAGATGCCCGGAAGCGACAGGCTGTTGGGACGGCAGGTAGTAATGGCCCCACTGCCGGACACCGCACGCACGCGCATCTGCCGGCTATTCGGGAGTGAAACCGAAGCGCAGCTCACCGCCCTATTCACGCGTGAAACGCTCGACCCGGTTAATCTCGTTGCGTTCAGCTCGAAGCGTTCGCAGTGACTCGCCCGTGCTGCCGGCACGCAACGGGTTGTCGGTGTGATCTCCCGCGCAGTACAATACCGGCGATATGAGGAGACTCTGGAATCGACTGACATGGAGCTTCCGGCGTATCCGGGTGTTTGCTCTGGTGGGGCGCAGCGGAACCGGCAAGAGCTTCCGCGCTCGGTTGGTCATGGAGAAATACGATATCGAGCTCATGATCGACGACGGGCTGTTGATTCGCAATCAAAAGATCATCGCCGGCCGGTCGGCGAAGCGAGAGAAAGCATATTTCACGGCGGTCAAGACGGCGTTGTTCAACGACAAGATTCATCGGCGCCAGATGCTCGACGCGTTGGAGCGCGAGTCGTTCAAACGTATCCTGGTCATCGGCACCTCAGAGCGGATGGTTAATAAAATTGCTGAGCGGCTACGGCTGCCGCAACCGCACAAGGTCATCAGTATCGAAGAAATCGCTACCTCTGAAGAGATCAACACCGCGATTCAGTACCGCAAGCTCCAAGGCAAGCACGTTATTCCGGTGCCTTCGATTGAGGTGCGTAACAACTACCCCAAAATGATGGCCGATTCGATCAAGATCTTTCTACGGCAGGGGTTCGGCCTGTTCAGGCGCCAAGAAGTGTACGAGAAGAGCGTGATGCGTCCCGAGTTCGGTCGCAAGGGCTCGATCACAATCGCAAAGAATGCTTTGAGTCAGATGGTACTGCACTGTGTCGATGAGTACTCGCCCGCACTGAGTGTCCGCAAGGTGAGCGTCAAGAACGAGCCGCGTGGCTATAAGATCGACGTATACCTCGAGGTGCCGTTCGGCTTGCAACTATCGGGGGCGGTACACGACCTTCAAAACTACATGATCGATAGCATCGAGAAGTTCACCGGCATCATTATCGAAGAACTGAACGTTGTGATCGATACGGTATCCGACAAAAAGCACGATAAGAAAGGCGATAAACGCGCCGATAAAGGAGTAGAGAAGAAGGTACAGTGAGGGAGGCCGAACAGACATGAAACGTGCGATTGCAGTGTTAGCAGCAGTACTGATCGGGACGCCGGTATTCGCCGTTGAAGTAAACCAGGCGGAATATCGCAGCGATAACTATTTGGTTCGCTCGTATATAGGGCAAACGCACGCTGAACAAACTGCCGAGCGTATGGAGGCTCTGTTCAACCTCTATAACGCCAAGATGCGCTTTGAGCGCGATTACCTGGATAGCCCGTTGCAGATACGAGTATTCGCCGGACGCGAAGAGTTCGAAACCTATCTTGAGACGATACTCGGCGCGGCTCCTGAAGAATACGTTTACCTGCATTATCGTAACCCCGAACGTAACGAGTTGGTGGCGTATGCGCGTGAACACCCCGAGTACGGTCGCGGACTCGCGCACCAAGGGTTCGTACAATTCTTACGGGCCTTCGTCTCTGATCCGCCTATCTGGCTTCAGGAAGGGTTGGCGGTGTACTTCGAACACACCGAGTACGACAAGGCCGAAGGCACCACAGAACTGGTCGAGAACCTGAGCTGGCTCGACACCGCACGAGCGCTCTACGATGAAGACCGTCAGATTGAGCTTGAAGCCGTGTTGACGATGGGGCCCGGGCAAGCCGAGGAAGAGCTCGAACGCTTCTATCCACAGGCCTGGGCTTTGGTCTCGTTTCTACTGCATGCTGAGGATCGTGCCGTCACGCGTTTACTGTGGGACAGCGTCTCCGCTTTACGTCCCGGAGCCACGCGCGAACAAAACGTCGCTGCGATACAGCGTGCTGCTTTCGACTGGGTGGAGCTCGCAGAGCTTGAGACCGAGTTAGCTGCTTACCTACAACAGCGGCGCTCCCCGGTGGGCTTGACGCAAGATGGGGTAGAGCTCTACGCAGCCGGTGAGCTGCAGAGGGCCGAGGAACTGTTCCTACAAGCTGCGGAACGAGAGCCGGACAATCACGCTGCGTACTACTATCTAGGACTCATCAACTACGATGAGGCGAACTACGGTTTGGCGGAGTACTACTACATGCGTGCCGCCGAGGTCGGCGCCGACGATGCGGTGGTACAGTATGCGTTAGGGGTTAATGCATTTGCAGCCGGGCGGTACGGCAGCGCGAAGGAATATCTCGAAACCGCGATACAGTTGGATGCCGATCGTTACCGAGACCGCGCCGAACAGCTGCTGAGTCGGATTCCACGATAGGGCTTACCACCCGCCACTTTGCAGGTAGCGCTTGCGACGTTTCAGGAGATACGCCAATGCCTTCTCAACATCCCGATTCGCCGGCACCACGGGGTAAATGAGCCGCTTGAGATCGATGTAGGCTTCCTTGAACGGAATTTTGCGCAACTCCCGAAACTCAGACAGCGTATAGAGGTAATCGGCGCAAAGATGCGCGAGCGCGATTGAGCGATGCATTTCGTCGCGGCGGCGCGTTTCGGCATCCAATCTCTCCATCGAATGAAAGAAGCGCTTGCGATAATCCCGGGTGGTACGCAGAAGCGCGTCTACCTCGGGAAGCATGTACTGCAGGAGCTTGTACTTCTTCGCCATTCGCAGGATCTCTGCCGAGCTGCCGCTGAGGAGAATCTTGAACACCTCTTCGGTCATACGCGAGTGTGAGCAGTCTTCAAGCCGCTCGATATCTCGCTTAATCTGGCGCTTAAGCGGACCTACCATCTTCGCGCCGGTGGCGGTAGCGTATTTCAAGGCCCGAACCATGCGAACCGGATCTTCGGAGAAGATCCGGTCCAGTGGAATTACGGACTTCAGCCGCTGATCGATAATATCGCGATAACCACCGACGTAATCGATCACGATACGGTCGAGCGGGCAATAGTACAACGCATTCATGGTGAAGTCGCGCCGCAGCACATCTTCCTCGACGACGCCGTAAACGTTGTTAAACCCGCCGGCCTCACGCGCACGAAAAGTCGAGACCTCGATGATTTTGTCACGAAAAAAAATATGCACTAACCGAAAGCGCTTGCCGATCGCACGAGAGTTGCGAAACAGCTTCCTGATCCGCCCCGGTAGCGCATCGGTAACAAGGTCAAAATCCTTCGGGTACTTGCCGAGCACTAGATCACGAACCGCGCCCCCAACGATATATGCCGTATGGCCGTGGCTACGCAGCCGACGCGCAATCTTGATCGCGTCGGGATCAATGGCATCATTGGTGATTCCATGTTCCTGCGCTTGATAGATCTCGGCTTGCTTAACGGCTTTGCCGCTTTCCGATGTCTTATAGCGTATCAGCACGCTGCACAGCACCTACTTGTTGAAGCTTCACAGGCTGGGTAATTATGAGACCGATAGGGTATCAGGTCAAGAGAGTAGAGCGTTTTCCTAGAAACGGCGCGCACAACTTGAACCACTTTGCGGAGGGCGTCTACAGGATCGAGTTGCGGGTCATACCAACACGCCGGCAACGCGCGACAAGCTAAGCAGCAGGCTGAACACGACCGTTCGCGCCTCGTTCGCCGAAATCCTCCATCGCGCGCCGTTATTCGTTGCGTTCAGCCCGCTTGGTTTCGTGTCCCATCGGCTGGGTAAGTAGATCATCATCCCGTCCCTGGACGAAGACAAGCGCAGGCATGTTCCCGCAGGCAGCCTCGCGGCCGAACGCTGCCGGTCTCAGTTGACATCGATTTGGGGGTATCGTAGAGTGGCTAAACCGATGACGCAGAAGTACCGGATTGTATTCAGCATACTCTTGTCAGTTTGCGGGTTGTTTGCGTTCCAACTCGGGTTCTTCACGGTGATTACCCGCCGTTTCGGCATTGACGCCGCCGAAGTCGAACGGTTTTACACCAGTACCGTTATTCTCCACATCGCACTCGCTGTGTTTCTGCTTGCGATGCGCAGCCAGTTTTACCTTGTACCCTCAACACACAAACTTGTTCACGTAAACGTCGCTAACTTACTCACAATGTATCGACTGAGCTCCACGCCCACAATCCTGTATCTCTTAATCCTCACGCAGGACTACCCTTTGGTCGCCGTCATGCTGATCTTCACCTGTGTGGCGTTTCTCACCGATCTGCTTGACGGGTTGATTTCGCGAAGAACGGGCCAGATTACCCGTATCGGACAATATCTTGACAGTATGAGCGATTACGCCATTCTTATTGTGGTGTCGATCGCGTTCATGCATTACGGACTTATCTCGGAATGGTTCCTAGGATTCATTCTGGCGCGGCTTATCGTGTATGCGTTGGGCCTCGTTGCACTGTTAGTCTATCAAGGATATCTTAAGCCCGAATCGTCCCGATTCGGCAAGATCGCGATCTTTTCCGCGATGACACTCTACGCCGTGTCTATCCTGCAGCTGTTCCAACGTTTCCGGCACGTAGTGCAGATGGTGACAACCGCGCTTGAGTACACGGTCGCCGGTATCCTGGTGATCTCGCTGCTCGAGAAGCTCTACATTCTCAGGCTCGATTTTCAGAATGCCCGTCGGCGTAAAGCACTGGGCAGGTTGCGTTAAGGAGCGTGCCCCGTGCGTCACTCACGCAGCCTGAGCTGCATCTCCCCGCTAGCGGCATCGAGCACGACACTATAACGGTCACGCGAGCGCATCAGTTGCGGAGCTGTGACGCTCTCGCTCTTCGTGATACCGGGCAAACGGCCGGCGATCGCTTGAAGAACGCGGACTGCCAGACCGCCCCGGCCCTCCGGTTCTGCGATCCGGAACCTGTCGGTCACCTCACGCTGGGTCTCCAGCATGTACGCATCAAGCCCGCGAACCCGGTAACCGAGCTCTCGTCCGAACACAAACCAGCCCGGGTGTAGACCGACGGTGGAAACTACCGGCGCAACCGCGTTTCCGCTGAGCGTTGCGATACCAAGAGAATGCTCGGAGTCATCGACGGCTGACAACTCGACCCGCAGAGAACCTTCGTGCACACTGAGAGCCCGCAGCTCTGCGACCGTCATCTCCCCGTACACCGGCGGATACGCCGAAAGCACTCCGAATCCGGTCACTACGGCAAGCACTACGAATAAGACCACCGGTATGCCGAGCGCCCTCGGAAAACGCTCGATCAGGAAACCGGCCACCGACGCGCCCACATAGAAGCGCGGCAGGGCGGAGTCGAGTATTTGCTCGGCGCCGGGAAAAAAGACAGCCGCCGGTATGCAGGCGACGGCACCCGTAAGGTAAAACAGCACCCGCGTAAGCTGCGAAGCCCGAGCTGCCCGGCGCCGCGCGCGGTCTGTGCCTTCTTTGGCCTTGCCGGATGGAGCGACTACCCGGGTAAGGCCTGCGACCGCTATCCCAGTGAGCAGCCCGCACACAACGATCCAGCTATACGGAGTGGAGGTCAGAAACGCAACATAACTCATAGGCACCTACGCCGTAGAGTATATCTCCCCGAACTTTGTACGCAAGTAGCGCATGAATGCATCGGCCGCGAGCGGTCCGCCGGTGATGGAGTGAACCAGCTCTTCGGCGGTTCGCGCGGCACCGTGGCGGTGAATCGCGCGTCGCAACCACGCAAGAATCGGCTCAAACTCGCCACGCTCGAGAAAGCCGGCGAGCGGTCCCAGCTCCTGCTCCAATGTCTCGGTGAACTGCGCCGCGTACAGGTTGCCGAGCGCGTACGTCGGGAAATAACCGAACCCGCCCATCGACCAGTGCACGTCCTGGAGCACTCCCTCGACATCACGCTCCGGCACTACACCCAGCAAACGGCGGGATTCCTCGCGCCAGGCTTCCGGAAGATCTTTCACCGTCAACTCGTTCTCCACGAGGCCTAACTCGAGGCGAAAACGCAGAATGACGTGCAATCCGTAGGTCACTTCATCCGCTTCAACGCGGATCAGCGAGGGCTTGACCTGATTGATGCCGCGGTAGAACGACTCCAGGTCGATATCGGCGAGCGGCGACGGAAAGACCTGCTGCAACTGCGGATAATAGTAGCGCCAGAACGCCCGGCTGCGACCAGCAATGTTCTCCCAGAAGCGGGACTGCGATTCGTGGATACCGAGTGAAGTACCGTCCGCGAGGCAACTGCCGCGGATCTCCTCGCCGAACCCCAGTTCGTAGTGCCCATGCCCCGCCTCGTGCAAGATAGAGAAGAACGCCGAGTTGAAGAAGTTCTCGTCATAGCGGGTGGTGATGCGTACGTCATCGCGCCCGAGACCGATAGTGAACGGATGCGTGGAACAGTCAAGACGCCCGCGGTCTGCCGGCCACCCGATCGCGGAAAGCACACGGCGGCCGAACTCAGCTTGCTGCGCCTCGGGATACTCGCCGTAGAGGAACGCGCTATTCACCTGAGGCGCTTCGCCGATCTCGGCGACCAGTGGTACCAGGCTTTGCTCCAGCTCATCAAATACGCGCCGCACCTCGGCGGTCGTCATGTAGGGCTCATACTGATCCAACAAGGCATCATAACGCTGGTCCCGATACCCCAGACAATCAGCACGCTGCATAGCCAACGCCACGAGCTCTTCGAGATGTGGTTTGAATGCCGCGAAATCATCGTGTGCGCGCGCGGCGCGCCAAGCGGTCTGACCGCTACTGGCTGCACGTGCCAGCCGGCCGACCAGCTCACGCGGGAGCTTGCGAGCTATGCTGTGCTCACGGAACAGGAAACGTACCAGCGCGCTATCCTGCTCCGAAAGAGACTCCGAGCCGGAAGGCGCATCAGGACCGGCGCCGGTCTGTTCCAGCAACTCTCCAAGCCGCCCGGACGCAATCCGGTCGTGAACAAGAGTCTCGAACAGCCCCAGTTGCTCGGCTCGTTCAGCGGCCGCCGCGCTCGGCATACAGGTTTCTTGGTCCCACTGCAAAAGGGCGGTGCCATGTTTCAGCAGTTGCAGCTCGCGGTCAAAATCGCGTATTGCGGCCATCACCGCAGCCAATCCGGTCTCCGCCATCCTGCCTCCTTGCACTCGCGGTAAACGCTTCCCAAACTGTCAACCCTGCCGCGGCACGCCGTCAATGGGTCGCATTCTCAAGGGGCGCGACCCGGTGGGGCTATATCAGCGCCTTGGCTGCTGCGCGTTGTCGAACCCGCCCTATGAACTCCGCGACCGCTTGCGCGTCTTCCTTCTCTCCGGTTCGTAAACGTGGCGAGACCTGGTGGCTCTCTTGCTCGTTCTCGCCGGCGATCAACATGTAGGGTACCTTGCGCTGCTGCGCGGCGCGGATCTTGGCGTTCATACGGGCGTCCGAAAGATCGGCATTGGCGCGAATACCGGCAGAGACGAGCTCACGCTTGACCCGGTCGGCGTAATCGTTGAACGCAGGCGCTACCGGAATAACCACCGCCTGAACCGGCGCGAGCCATACCGGAAACGCACCGCCGTAGTGCTCGATCAACACGCCGAAGAATCGCTCGAGCGACCCGAGTAAAGCGCGATGCACCATGTACGGACGCTTCTCTTTGCCGTCGCGATCAACGAATGTCATGCCGAAGCGTTCAGGCAGGTTGAAGTCGAACTGGATGGTTGTCATCTGCCATTCGCGCCCGAGGGCATCCTTGATCTTCAGATCGATCTTCGGCCCGTAGAACGCACCTCCACCTTCTTCGACTTCGTACTCCAGTCCCTCCCGGTCTATCGCCTTGGTTAAGGAGGAGATCGCCTTATCCCAGTCGGCATCGTCGCCGACACTCTTTTCCGGCCGTGTGGCGAGATAGGCCTTGATATCAGTGAACCCGAAATCGTCCCAGACTTGCAGGCTAAAGCGCAGTACTTCGCGAATCTCCTCCTCGATCTGATCCGGTGTGCAAAAGATGTGCGCATCATCCTGGGTGAACCCGCGCACGCGCAGCAGGCCGTGCAGAACGCCCGAGCGCTCATAGCGATAAACGGTACCGAGCTCACCCCAGCGCAGCGGCAGGTCGCGGTAGGACCGCGTATGCGTCTGGTAGATCATGATATGGAACGGGCAGTTCATCGGCTTGGTGTAGTACTCCGCGTTGTCGAGCTCCATGGGCGAGTACATGTTCTCGCTATAGAACTCAAGATGCCCCGAGGTCTCCCAAAGCCAACTCTTGCCCACATGCGGGGTGTACAACAGCTCGTAGCCGTTACTCAGGTGCTCCGCGCGCCAGTAATCCTCTATTGCCAGGCGAATGCGGGCGCCGTTCGGATGCCAGTAGATCAACCCCGGCCCGGCCTCCTCATGCGTCGAGAACAGGTCGAGCTCACGCCCCAAGCGTCGATGGTCGCGCTTCTCAACTTCGGCCAGGTGATCGAGGTGTTGTCGAAGCTCCTTGGGTGTTTCCCACGCAGTCCCATAAATACGCTGCAGCATCTTCTGCTGCTCGTCGCCACGCCAATACGCTCCGGCAATCGACAGCAGCTTAAAGGCTTTCGCATTCAGATCCTTGGTGCTTTCCACGTGGGGACCGCGGCAGAGGTCCGTAAAGGTGTTCTGCGTGTACAGCGAAACCTCCTCGCCCGGCTCTATCCCATCGAGCAGCTCCAGCTTATAGGGCTGGTCGGCAAACCGTTCACGCGCTCGCTCACGCGTTGTTGCCGAGCGTTCGAACGTGTGATCCTCGCCTATAATCTCACGCATGTGTTCTTCGATGCGCCTGAGATCCTCGGGGGTCAACGACCGTGGTAGGTCAAAATCATAGTAAAAGCCGTTATCGATTGGCGGACCAATCGCAATCTTCGCTTCCGGGAACTCGCGCAACACGGCCTCTGCCATCACATGGGCAGTGGAATGGCGGATTCGATAAAGTCTCTGTTCACGGTCGAGCTGTTTCAGCGCTTGTGAGTGCGACATGATATGCTCCTTCGTCTTGTTGGGCCGAAGCGGCGGGGAATACCGTAGCCACCGCTGAAGATACGTCGGGCACTGTTGCGTGTCAACCGCGATGTTCGAGGAACACCGCCAAACCTTTCCCGCAGACCCGGTAGCGCTCGCCACCGTCGAAGATATGCGCCTCCGCCTCGGGCACAATGTCCTCCGGAGGAGCTAAACCGGTGTCGATGACCCGCGCCCATCGGCCGCCAGACGGCAGCAGAAACGATACCGGTTGTCTGTCGGCATTGAACAGCAGTAGCAAGTCATCGTCGTTACCCTCAGTCTGTTCCTCGAGGCCGCCACCGTCTATGCGCACCGCGAGCCGCCCGCCGGCAGTGGTCCAGTCAACCGATCTCCCTTCGGGGTCCAGCCAGACGATGTCAGGCAGCGTGTCGGAGTCACGGTCTTCACCGGTGAAAAACTCACCGCGCAGTAAAGCTGGATGCCGGCGGCGGAACGCAATCATCGCTTTAAAGAAGCGTAGAAACTCACCGTCGTGTCGCAGGCCGCGATAGTCGAGCCAGACCGTCTCGTCATTGTGGCAGTAGGCGTTGTTGTTGCCATGCTGCGTGCGCCCGAGTTCGTCACCACCGAGCAGCATCGGTGTCCCCTGCGAAAGCAGCAGCGTCCCGATGAGGTTCTTGCGTTGGCGCATACGCAGCCTGTTGACCTGCGAATCCTTAGTCTCTCCCTCTATGCCGTGATTGTGCGAGTAGTTGGCATTGTGCCCGTCGCGATTGTTCTCGCCGTTGGTGTAGTTGTATTTCTTGCTGTAGCTCACCAGGTCGTACAACGTGAACCCGTCGTGCGAGGTAACGAAATTGATACTGTGGAACGGCTTACGCCCGTCGCGAAGATACAGGTCTGCGCTGCCGCTCAAGCGTGTCGCAAGCTGGGCCGCGTCACCATGTTCGAAGTTCCAGAACTTGCGCACATCGTCCCGAAACTTGTCGTTCCACTCCGCCCAGCGGCCGCCCGGGAACCAGCCGACTTGATACGCCCCAGCCGCGTCCCAAGCCTCCGCGATAAGCTTTGTATTACGGAGAATCGGGTCTTGAGCGATGTGCTCCAGAACCGGAGGGTTATCCATCAGGTTTCCGGCGCTGTCGCGCCCCAAGATAGAGCCGAGGTCAAACCGGAACCCGTCGATATGCATCTCCATCACCCAGTAATGCAAACAGTCGAGAATGAGCTGCCGCACGATAGGGTGATTGCAGTTCACCGTGTTTCCACAACCCGAGAAGTTGCGATAGTAGCGTCTGTTGTGATCCAGGATATAGTAGATGCTGTTGTCTAGTCCGCGGAACGAGTACGTAGGTCCAAGCTCGTTACCTTCGCCGGTATGATTGAACACCACATCGAGAATGATCTCTATTCCCGCCTTGTGCAGCTCGCGCACCATGAACTTGAACTCGTTTACCGGTCCGGCAAGCTCTCGCGAGGCGGCATAGCCCGCCTTGGGAGCGAAAAACGCGAGCGGACTGTAGCCCCAGTAGTTTTGTAAGAGCTTGCCGGTAGCGGGGTTTACCCGGCCGATTTCGTATTCGTTGAACTCCTGCACCGGTAACAGCTCGAGACTGGTGATGCCGAGCTCGCGCAAGTACGGAATCTGTTCAACCACCCCACGATACGTTCCCGGGTGTCTCACCCCGGCGCTCGCATGCTGGGTTAGACCCCGCACGTGCGCCTCGTACACCACTGTCTCCCGTAGCGGGATATTGAGCGGGACGTCCCCTTCCCAGTCGAAATCTTCATCGATCACCACACATTTCGGCACGGCCGCTGTGCTGGATTCCTCCGAGAACGAGAGATCGGCATCCGGAGACCGTGGGTCATAGCCCAGTGCAGCGTGCACATCGTGAACAAAACGACCGGTCAGGGCGCGTGCATACGGGTCTATCAACGCTTTGTGGCGGTTGAAGCGGTGACCCTGTTCAGGATCGTACGGCCCGTCTACCCGATATAAGTACAGCTGACCCGGGTGAACTCCGGCGAGATGCATGTGCCAGATATCCCCGGTGCGATGCAACTGCGGATCGAATACTACCTCGGCGCTAGGGAGCTCCTGCTCGGGATGATCGTAGAGCAACAGCGACACCCGTGTCGCATGACGTGAGAAGACGGCAAACTGCGTGCCATGCGCATCCGCTGCCGCCCCCAGCGGCTTCGGTCGTCCACGGGTAATGGGACCCGGCAGCGCGTGCGCGCTGCGTGTTGTCTCAAATGTTCCGAGTGAAGAATACATCCAACCTCCGCACAAGCTCGTCGGGCTGCTCGAAGTGCAACCAATGGCCGGTCTTCGGTATTACTTCAAGTACTGCGTTCGGAAACAAATCGCGAATGACGTCTGCATCGCGATCGGGGCTAACGTACCCCGACTGCTCTCCTGCTACAAAAAGGGTCGGCCCGCTATAGACCGCTTTGCGAATCGGCCACTGTATCATGCTTCGATAGTGTGATTGTATCGCCTTTAGGTTCAATTTCCAGCGATACTCACCCGTCGGTGCCCGCGTTAAGCTCTTCAGCAAGAAACCGCGCACCGAAGCATGCGGAACGTATTCGGCCAAGACTGCATAAGCCTCTTTGCGGGAGGTCACCGATTGATTCAACACAGCCTGCATACCGTCCACAATCGCCTCGTGTGATGCCTTATAGGTGCGCGGCGCTATATCAACCACCACCAGCGCCTGAACCCGATCGGGGTGCCGCAGCGCGACGGTCATGGCAACCTTACCGCCCAACGAATGCCCCAATAGTGCGAAGCGCTCTACCCCTAGATTGTCGGCCGTTTCGACCACGTCATTGGCCATTTCTTCCAACTCAAGGCTCGGGGCGTGGGGCGAGTCCCCGTGATTGCGCAGGTCCGGCAGCAGTATCCGAAAGCTATCCGAGAAGCGCCGCGCGATTGAGCGCCAATTTTCGCCGTTACCAAACAGACCGTGCAACATCACAAACGGTGCGCCGCTGCCGAATTCCCTAACGTACAGCCTCATCCGGTCTACTCCGTTTTGGGGCCGCCGCCGCAGTTGTCGTTTGTTTCCCAACGGTTGAACAGAACTACCGATTCCATCGGGACCCGCGTTCGCGGCGCGTTCTCCAATTTGCGATGCTCTTCAGTCAGTCCGGCGGGGCTGCCCGGGTACCCTAGAACCAGCACCGTGATAGCAATGTACCACCGCGGAATGCCCAGCTCTTGTTTCAGCTTCGCGGCGTGGAAGCCGGCTACCGGATGAGCGATCAAGCCCTCGTGAGTCGCTTGCAGCAGAAGGTTCCCCACGGCAAGCCCGGTGTCGAACAAGGCGTAGTCGCGGTCTTCATCCAAGCGGCAGTCGAAATCGGGGTGCGTCAGGACGACAACGTATACCGGCGCCCGCTCGGCCCAGTAGTTGCCGCCGGCAAGCGCATTACGCACCGCGGCCCGAGCGCGGCTATCGGTTACAAACAGCAAGCGCCACGGTTGTTTGTTAAAACACGACGGTGCAAGCGTCGCCGCCTCGGCGAGCCGCTCAAGCACCGTATCCGCAACCGCGGTCTCAGCCAGCGCGCGTTTCGCGCGCCGCTTCAGTATCTCGGGTCGTATCTCACTCATCGGCTTCATGACTCCGCGGCTAACCATACCGCCGCCGCGGCGCTAAGCATAACGCCGGTCGAAGGTGCTAGGCAATACGCACATAATGCCCTGGACCGAGTGGAGTACGCATTGTATATTCTCCGGCACGGAGGGTCGCTAATGATACCGGTTGTGGACCAACGTATCGAACGCTATTTGGCGGAACTACACTCTGAGCGGGACCCGGTTCTCACTGAAATGGAGCGGTTAGCCGAAGAGCTCGCGTTCCCGATCGTGGGGCCGCAAGTCGGCGCCTTGCTGTATATTCTTACGCGCAGCTCACGGGCCAAACGAGTGCTGGAGCTCGGTTCCGGGTTCGGCTACTCGGCGCTGTTCTTCGCGAATGCCGTTGGTCCGAGCGGTCGCGTGGTACTCACCGACACCGACCGGGAAAACCGTTCACGCGCGCATCGGTTTCTTACCAAAGCCCGGCTCGAGGATCGCATCCAGTTTCGTGTCGGGGACGCTTTGGAGCTCGCTACGAGCTTGCGAGGGCGGTTCGACATTGTGTTCAACGATATCGACAAGGAACAATACCCGCTCGTCCCGGATGCCGCGGCTAAACTGCTGCGCCCTGAGGGCCTCTTGATCACCGACAACGCCCTCTGGGGTGGGTGTGTTGCCGAAGACCCCAACGCGGACGAGGCAACGCGTGGTGTACGTCGCTATAACGAGCTCATGGCCCGAGATCCGCGCTACACCACTGTCATTCTGCCATTACGTGACGGATTGTCGGTTTCCTTACTGCAAAGTCCCAACCCTAAGTCGGTCACATAGACAAGGAGAGCTTACCTCATGGTTGAACAGACACCTACTCGAGAGCATGCGTACGAATTGCTGACTACCTACACCAAGAGCGACAGTCTCATTAAACACGCGCTATCCGTTGAAGCGGTGATGCGTCACTTCGCACGCTTATTCGGCGAAGATGAAGAGAAATGGGGCATTATCGGTCTCATCCACGATCTCGACTGGGAAGAATATCCCGAGCAGCACTGCCAGAAAACGGAGGAAATTCTTACCGAGGCCGGCTGGCCCACGGACTACGTTCGCTCTGTGCTCAGCCATGGCTGGGGTATCGTTACCAACGTGCAGCCTGAACACCGAATGGAGAAAGTACTTTACACCATCGACGAGCTCACCGGCCTGATCACTGCTACCGTGCTGATGCGCCCCTCAAAGAGCATTCTTGATACTGAGCCCAAGTCGGTAAGAAAGAAATGGAACCAGAAAGGCTTCGCCGGCGGCGTTGACCGCTCGATAATTCAAAACGGCGCCGCGATGCTCGAGATGGACCTCGGGGACATTATTCACCACACCATATTGGGCATGCGCGAGGTTGCCGGCGAGATCGGTCTCGAAGGCAACCCGCTGTAACCCGTGCAGCTTATTTCTTTTTCTTGCGCTTTGAACGGGGCTGCTGCTTGCGACTACCGGCACCTGCCGGCTGCTTCTTTCGGCTAATCTCACGCTTCACAGCGTCGATTTCGGCCTTAGTTGCGCCTCCGGCGCCGCTCGGAACCACAGCATCCTCTCCGTCCGATGAATTGTTGCCGCCGACGGCTGCACTCGCCGCACCGGCCGCCCCTTCCACCTGTCGCGCCGGCTCGCTCCGCCGCACTCGGCTGTAGCCTTCCTTAGCGGCACGCCGCGCATCAGATCGCTTCTTCCAACTCAAGAGCGCCGGCGACGCAACGAACACCGAAGAATAGGTACCAACAACTACACCAACCATCAGGTTCAACGCAAAGTCCTGGATTGCGCCGGTCGCGAAGATAAAGATCGCGGTTACCGCAAGCAGTGTCGTCAACGAGGTAATCAAGGTTCGGCTCATGCTCTGGCTGATACTCGTGTTAATGACCTCTTCGTAACCGGCATCACGCATCAGCGTGAGATTCTCACGAATGCGGTCGAAGATCACGATCGTGTCGTTTAACGAGTAACCGATAATCGTCAGAACCGCTGCGACCGTGGCAATCTGTATCTCCATCTGAAGGGTCCCGATGAATACCAGCATGAAGGCAACATCGTGCACCAACGCTGTGATGGATGAAATTGCATATCCTAACTGAAAACGCAGCCAAATGTAGGCCAGAATCAAGACAACAGCGAAAACGATAACGAATCCCGCCTGCCCGGCGAGATCCTCGCTGAATCTTGCGCCGACGTAGGAGCGCTCGAGCTCCTCTACGCTGCCGTCACCGAACTCGGCCTCCAACAGCCCGATGACGCGGGCGGCCATAACTTCCGAGAAGTCTTCGATCTCGCCGCGATCACGAACGCGTATCGAGAACTGTTGCTCATCCGCCGGCCCAACCGACTGTACCTGCAGCCCTTCCGGTTCTACTTCAGAGAGCACCGCCCGAACCCGCGGAGCATCGGCCGCGCCGGCGGCCTGATCGATTCGCACGCGCTGATCGAGCCCCGCTTCGAAGTCAATACCGAGATTGAACCCGCCTTGCGCCACCGTAGCCGCTATACCGCCGAGGATGAGCAATCCGGAGATCGCCAACGCGATGAATCGGTATTTCGTGAACTCAAAGATGCGCTTCATCAAAGCCCCCAGCCAATACTCAGTTTACGTTTTCCAAGCGCCTCGGCGGTGAAGTCGAAGACCAAGCGCGAGACAAACAGCGCCGTGAACAGCGAACACACAATCCCGACCGCAAGCGTCACGGCAAAGCCCTGCACCGGACCGGTGCCGAGCTGAGACAGGAAAATCGCCGCGATGAACGTGGTGATATTGGCGTCGGTGATTGCCCAAAACGCCTTGTCGAATCCGGCGGTCACCGCCCCCTGGGAGCTCTTGCCGAGCAGGTATTCTTCCTTGATGCGCTCAAAAATGATGACGTTCGCGTCGACTGCCATGCCGACGGTGAGAATGATACCCGCAATGCTCGTGAGCGTAAGTGTCAGGTTAAACACCGACAGGATCGACACGATGAAGAACAGGTTCAGCAGCAACACCAGGTCAGCGATCAACCCGGCCCCTTTGTAGTACACCGGCATAAACAGTATAACCAACGCAAGGCCAACCGCGATTGCGTACAAGCCGGCCTGGATTGTCTCAGCGCCGAGCGAAGCTCCGATGCTCTGCTGATTCAGAACTACGAGATCCACAGGCAGCGCCGCAGTTCGCAACACCGTTGCGATATCGCGCGCTTCTTCCTGCGAGAACCCGCTAATACGCACTTGCCCCGTTGGGATCTCCTCTTGAATGGTCGCGTAGGCCCGAACCTCTCTGTCCATCACAATTGCCATGCTGCTGCCGACGTTATCACGCGTCAGACGCGCAAAAGCATCGGCACCCGCGCGGTCGAGCATGAAGTTTACTACCGGGCGATTGGTAAGCTGGTCACGACCAACCCGTGCTTCGGTTATGTGCTGACCCGGCAAACCGTCTTCCGAGATGTCCTCCTTGATCGCTATATAGCGCACCACGCGGTCGATGTTGTACTCATCTTGCGTCACGTAAGCACTGACCTTCGTCCCGGCCGGCACAAAGTCGGGGGTGCCGTCGACTTCGGGGTCCCAGTCGGCATTCTCCCGCTGGTACTCGATCAACTTCTCGGTCACCTCGTCGTTCACAATGTGGAAGTTCAGACTGCCGCGCCCCCGGAGGAAAGCGTTAACGCGCTCAGGGTCGTCGTCGCCCGGGATCTCGATCGAGATACGCGTTTGATCTTGCTTGCGGATTGAAGGCTCGGTGACGCCGAACTGATCAATCCGGCTTGACAGTATCCCAATCGCCAGGTCCACCGCTTCGGAAAGCTGTTCTTGACTTGGCTCCTCACCAAGGCGTTCAGCGAGGCTATCGGCATCGGCCTCCAGTGTCACGCTCAAGCCCCCGGACAGATCTAGGCCCAATTGGACAATGCGGGAGCGCATTTCTTTCAGTCGCTCTATTCGTTCACGATGATGGCGCTCAATTGTTTCAAAGGCTTCGCGTTCGCTTCGAAACCCGAGCAACACGTTTCGCGCCGTCCAGGTCTCGGGTATCTCGCGATCTGCCAGCCGGTAGTTCTCGCGGGCATAGTCTTTCACATAGTCGTACTCTTCGGGAACTGCGGCCCCGGGATCGGACTCGGCGAGCTCGGACAACGCCTGTAGCGCCTCACGCGCCTGCGATTGCGCGTACTCACGCAGCTCGTACCGCGACCCGGCTGCAAGCTCAATGTCTTCGTCCGGCACAAAAAAGTACCAGTTCACTGTTGGATACAGGAAAACGCCGCTGACCGCGATCAGGACGAATACTACTAGAAAGCGTAGTCTTTTGCTCATTGTTTACCCCGGAGCCGACACACGAACCGTGCCTACTCGTTAGCGCGCTCTGCGTCGGCGAAAGACTCATTCTCTTCCGATTCAGAATCGTCGTCGAATTGCACCTCAGCCGCAGCCTTCGACGATTGGCCTTTCTTGCCACCACCACCGCCGCCGCCTTTGCCTTTGGCGAGCACCGATGAGATCGCCGAGCGCGAAAGCTCCAGCTTCGTGTCGGTATCAACCTTCACGACAACCGTCTCATCTTTCAGGCTCTGAATTACGCCTCGGATACCTCCAATGGTGACGACTCTGTCGCCCTTCTGAAGCCTCGCGAGCATCGCCTTGGTTTCCTTCTGGCGCTTGTTCTGCGGCCGAATAATCAAGAAATAGAAAATCAAAAACACCAGCCCGAATGTTACCAGTGTCGGTGCCATTGTGGCCGGCCCGCCGGCTCCTGCCTGGAGCAGCGGGAGGCTGTTCGTTAGCGTCGTCATCGCACAACTTCCTTCGTGTCAGGATTTCCGCTACGGTACCACGCAGGCGGGCCGCCGGTCAACCGAACTGCGTCGCGGACCCGGCCCGAGTACCGTCTACTACACAACTATGCTCTTGGTTACCTCGCGGGCTTCATCAACACCGAACAGTCTCTTGAAATCGGCAACCTCGCCCGCTTGAGCGCCTGTCTGCTCGCAGTAGAACCGAATAAACTCGTCGATCTCGGCTTGATCCCCGGAGTACAGCGCCGAAGCGAAACCGGAGCGATACAAGCCGAGTTCGGCAAGCTCCATCGTTGTAAGCTTACCGTACTTGCGCTTCGCTTTCGCATCAACAATAGCAGCGTTACCGTGAAAGCCGATTGTAAAAACGAAATCCTGTCGTCGCACGCCTATATACTCGCACACAACAGAAAAAAGGGGAAGCCGGTTGCGGCTTCCCCACCTATGCAGAAAGTTCGTAACAACAGGCAGGCGATTACATCATGCCGCCCATGCCGCCCATGCCGCCCATGCCGCCACCGGCGCCTCCGCCGCCGTGATCCTCCTCCTCAGGAATATCCGTAACGGCACACTCGGTGGTGAGCAAGAGACTAGCGATAGAAGCTGCGTTCTGCAACGCTGAACGGCAAACCATCGCCGGGTCGATGATCCCGGCCTTGACCATGGGGGTCCAGTCCATCTTGACAGCATCGAACCCAACGCCCTTCTTCTCGTGCTTCGCCCGATCAGCGATGATCGCACCGTCAACGCCCGAGTTGATCGCGATCTGGCGAATCGGCTCCTCGAGCGCACGCATCACGATGCGGAAGCCGGCCTTTCCTTCCTCGTCCATCTCGGAGACATCAACCCTCTCGAGCACCTCTACCGACTGAATCAAGCAGACTCCGCCGCCGGGGATAATACCCTCGGCAATCGCCGCCCGCGTCGCCGAAAGCGCGTCCTCGACGCGATGCTTCTTCTCTTTCAACTCGGTCTCGGTTGCCGCACCGACGTTGATCACGGCGACACCGCCTACGAGCTTGGCGAGTCGCTCCTGCAGCTTTTCGCGGTCGTAGTCCGAGGTGGTTTCCTCGATCTGCGCCTTGATCTGTCCGATGCGGTCCTTGATGTCCTGCTGCTTACCCGCGCCGTTGATGATAGTGGTGTTCTCTTTGTCGACCTTGACCGACTGGGCACTGCCGAGCTGCCCGATCTCGGTGCTTTCGAGCTTCAGGCCGAGTTCCTCGGAGATGACCTGACCACCGGTGAGAATAGCGATGTCTTCGAGCATAGCCTTGCGACGATCGCCGAAGCCCGGGGCCTTCACCGCGCAAGCCGTTAGCGCGCCGCGAATCGTGTTCACAACGAGAGTAGCGAGCGCCTCCCCTTCTATGTCCTCGGCAATTATGAGAACCGGCTTGGAGTTCTGCGCGACCTTCTCGAGAATCGGCAGCAGATCTTTCATGCTCGAGATCTTCTTATCGTAGATAAGAATGTAAGGATTCTCGAGCACGGTCGTCATAGTGTCACGATTCGTCGCGAAGTACGGTGAAACGTAACCGCGATCAAACTGCATACCTTCCACAAAGTCGGTGGTACTTTCGATCGTCTTGGACTCTTCAACCGTGATGACGCCGTCCTTACCGACTTTTTCCATCGCCGCTGCGATCTCGTTGCCGATCTCATGATCGTTGTTGGCCGAGATTGAAGCGACCTGGGCGATCTCTTCCTTGTCCTTGATGACCTTCGATTGCTTGGCGATCTCTTCAACCGCCACGGAAACCGCGCGATCAATACCGGCCTTCAAACCCATAGGGTTCAGGCCTGCAGCAACGGCCTTGAGCCCTTCCCTTATCATGCTGTTCGCCAGCACGGTGGCGGTAGTAGTACCATCACCGGCCACATCATTCGTCTTTGTTGCGACCTCTTTGAGTAGCTGCGCTCCCATATTCTCATACGGGTCCTCGAGCTCAATCTCTTTCGCAACCGAAACTCCGTCTTTGGTAACAGTCGGAGCGCCGAACTTCTTGTCGAGCAGTACGTTGCGCCCTTTCGGACCAAGGGTGACCCGTACTGACCGCGTAATCTGTTCAACACCGCTCAACAGTGCTCGTCGTGCGTCCTCATCGTACTTCAGTTGTTTAGCCATTTCGACTCCCTCTTTCCAGATATAAAAATTGAATATGAGTTCCCAAAATAAGGTATACGGTTTGCCCGATTCACCGGTAAGATACAAAGGAATAGCGACTTCATCAAGACAAATTTCGCGTTTTCACGTTCAGGGGCTCCTAAAGTACAATGTGGATTATTCAATTCTTGGATGTTCTGTGCTACAACTGGCGTCTATGATACAACGCAGGTCGAACAAGCTGAGCATCGTTCTCGTTATTCCCGCCTCCGCCGGCGATCGGCAGGCGCAGTTGGTGGAAGAAGCGGCGGAAATTGTCGGGGCCTGTCCCAGCTTGGCAGTCCATCCCTTGACCTGGAGCTTCAGTGCGGTTGGTGTCGCCGAGCAAGACCCGGAGGCGTGCGGCCGCATTCAGCGCAGGCTCGAACTACGCCGCCGAAACGCCGGTGATGAGATCGCCCCTATTGGATACGCCGGAGCTCCCAATACGTACCTTCAACTTCGCGAGCTTCAACTGGAGCTCGATTGGGCGGTCATGAACCCGTGGGAAACCGGGCTTGACCGCATATTCGGCGGAGAAAAACGCGTCTTCGTTCCCGCCGGGGCCGATCTGCGGCGCGCGGATGCCAGACGCCTGTACGCCGAGTTCGCCGACATCTGGGTCAGCGGCTACGCGCCTGCACAAACGCGAACCTCCGGACAGCTGTTTTGCAACGCCGGCGGCCTAAGCTACGCACTCCCGCTCGCGCATCTAGATCCCCCGTGGCGCTCCCAGATTGTCATGCGACGGAAGGACCCGGGGAGCGCGCTCCTGAGGCACCTCAAACGGCTCCTGCGGCGTGAGTCCTACGCCGTCACAATGCTGCTGCTTGAAAACGCTGAGCAGATCGAAGTACTACGCTCGTTCTTGGCGCGCGCGGATTCGGTTACAGGCCGCAAAGGCATCGGCACGATAGTCCCGCTGCGAACGCCGACCGAGTACCGGGTTGCCGAGACCGGGCCACAGCAGCGTATCGGCGTGCCTCCCTGGAGCCCTGAACAACTTGCTCGAGTTCTCGGGGCAGCTGAGCGTCGCGCCGAGGCGCCTAACGAAGCTGAGTACACTCGGACGCTGTTGCGTATGCTCGGCGGATGCGGACCGGTCCCGAGCACCGGCTCTCGCCGCAACTCCGTACGCGACACAGCCCTTTCGGTTGCCGCGAGCATGATGGGTCACGCGGCCATTAGCGAGGGCGACTGCAGCGCCGAGCTGCACAACGGGAGACTCGCCGCGTTCACATACCGCGGCGAGAATCTCCTGGCTCCCGGGACCTCCGAGTTGGCTCTGACCGTTAACGGAAAGTCACACGAGTTTGTCACCGAAAGCGCAGTGTCGTTTGAGCTGGAAAACGCCCGGGGCCTGCGGAGCAGCTTCACGCTGGAAGCGGAGATGTTTCACGGCGAGCCCCTTCGCGCTTGGGCAGACTACTACTTCATCGAGGGCGCACCGCACCTGGTGCTTGAACTGGGTATCGATTGGCCTCACCTGAGCGGGCGCAACGCGTTTTCTCTCGAGAGCTCGCGTCTTGTAACGCTCCCTCTGGCCCGGCTCGGGACCGACGACGCGCTCGGAATTACCGGCTACTACCCCGACGGCAGCGGCTACCGGCTGACGCTGCACGGCGGGGAACGCGCGCCGCGTGATCCTCTGTGCGGTTGGAGTTTTTTGTTCCGCCACGCCGGCAGGAACCTCAGCCTCGCGCACCTCGATCCGGTCTCGAAACCTGTCCTCTGCTGTCCGATAGAGACACACGCCTACGGGGAGACTACCGATGTGATCTTAACGCTCGGCCCGATGTACCACGACATTCAAGGCCGCGCCTTGTCGGGAACGCGTGAGCGGCGCAGCATCTTACTCAGCCCAACAGCGATCGACACAGCCGGCGTGGAGCAATTCGTCCGAGCTCTCGGCCCACTGCTTGCCCGCTACGGAAGCGCACCGCGCTCTCGCGCCTGAAATCGCGCGCTTTCCAGCGCCTCCAGGACGATCTCGCCGCTGAGATACCGCCGCCGCCCTCCGTGCGGCAGATCTAAAACCAAGCTGCCGCTTTCGCCGACCTCAACAACAGCCCCGACCACGGTTTCGTTCTCCACTGTACGGAACGAGACCATCTCGCCTTTGAGGTACAAGCGCCGGTTGACTGCCGCAAGCTGCGTCGCTTGCGAGACCCCCTCGTCAGCAGTGTGGGCGCGCAACCGTCCCAGAATTCGCCCTAGGAGCACATATCTGGCGACCGGAACTCCGCATACCTCGCGCAGCGCCACCGCGTGTCCCCGAAGCGCCTGAGGGAAGCTGCGTTGATTGCAGTTTACGCCGATACCGACCAGAAAAGCACCATCACGGTACCGGCAGAGGATTCCGGCGAGCTTTCGATCGCGCAGGTACAGGTCGTTAGGCCACTTGAGAAACACCGGCACATTGCACAGCTCTTCCACAGCTTCCGCCACCGCCAGTCCGGCAACCAACGGGAGCAGCCCTAATCGCCCGGCGCCGGCCCGCAGCCGCGGCATGGATTCCGAGCGCAGAAGCACCGTACACAGCACCGAGCTCCCCGGCGGAGCCGTCCAGCTACGGCGTTCGCCGCGCCCGCGACCCCCGCTCTGATACTCGGCAATCACAACGGTACCGTGCGGGTCTCCGGCCGCCCGCCGCTCGTCGGCGCGATCCATAGTGGAGTCTGTCACTCTCAAGTGATGAATCGGAGCCGCCGGAAACGCGCCGCCGGCAGCGGATGCGCAAAGCTGATCAAAGCGTGAGTTCAAGGCGGGTTCTCGCACACAACGCGCTTGGTCTCCGGATCAAGACGGAAGCGAACGCGTTTGAGAGGCTCATCCACCGTGAACACCGCAGTCCCGATCGTAATCGTGACACCGGGGTACACGCGGCTGTCAACCGCTACCTCGGCGCCGGGATTCCGCAGCAATCGCACCGACAGTGCTTGCAGCCGGGCTTCGAGCTCTTTCAGCAGCCCAACAGCGTGCTCGCGTTCTCGTTCTCGTTTCGCTGTCCGAGCAATCTCCAGCCGGCGCTCGAGCTCATCCAAGGTCGCGATCAGTTGCTCGCGTCGTGCCTTGAGCCGCTCCATCTGCCGCTCGGCGACGAAGTCTACACCGCACGCGACGGTTGTAGCTGTGTGCGCTTCGTTGCCAAGCCGGCTGCACTGCAGCCCCGCACCGCATCGCAGCTCGCTACCGACAATACGCCCGCGTTCGCCGGTTCTCAGCGCACCGAGGCAGTACACGCGCGACTTCAATACGCTGCCGGAGACTTCTACGTCGCTCTTGGACTCAACAGCACAGTTTTCAATGAACTGGGCGGTCACCGCTCCAACCACACGCACCAAGCCGTGACCTCGCCCGATAATACCGCCGCGAGCTGTCAACGCACCTTTGCAGAATACCTCGAACGCATCCAGCGCTCCATGACACTCCAGATCACCGCCTACCCATACCCGAAAACGATCCTTGACGATCCCGGTTATGAGCACGTTGCCGGGGAAGTTTATGTGCCCGGTCGTATAGTCGACGTCACCGGTTATCTCGAGCGTATCCTCAACCCAAAAAGCGTCTGTCCCGGTCACGAAGCGCCCGCTGCATGCGGCTACAACGCGGTCACCCTCACGCACCGTGTTCCGGCCCGGCTCCAACGGTTCTGGGGCTTGAGTCTGGCGCCGGATCCCCGCTCCGGTCACAGTATGCCCATCACGACCGGAAACGGTTTCGCACAGGAATGCCAGTTCTTCTCCGCGCTGGACAACGATAAACGGCGATCGACTGCGATGATCCAACGGCTCCCCGGCTTGTCCCGGCGTGTTTTGCCTGCAGCCGGCGAGAGCGGTGTGCGGGAGGCTTTCGGTGCTCTTCCGCAGTCGTGGTTGCAGCACCAGCTGTGCCGGCTCATCCGCTACCGGGGCTTGGCCGCGCGCGATGACGCGGTTTTCGATGACGCGCCCGCCGTTGCATTCGTCGATCGCGAGCGCAAGGGCCGGCCGGTCAATCCCGTGCGTAATACCGCTGCCGCCCAGCACACCCTCAAGGTAGGCGGCGGTAAGCGGGCGCCCTTTCCGTGCCGCCGGACGGAGCGTTGCCATGGCCAGCATCCCGTCGGGCGAGATCACGATCTCAGCGTGAGCATCGCCGCTCTTGCGCCGCCGCCCGCCCACCGAAGGTGTACTGCGGTTACAAGGTTGCTGCGGTATGTGAGCCGCCATAACGCCGCGTTAAAGCACACCTCCTCGCTGCATAGTATCAGCATAAATGCCGGGCTTGATCAAATCGCCTTCTCAACGTAAGTTTATACCGAAAAGGCGAATAGCTATTCACAACATGGGGGTCCCAGGTGAAAGATCGCTCCCAACGGCTCAAAGTCGTCAAACGAATCATACGCGATCAGCGGGTAACCAGCCAAGAGCAGTTGCTCGGCATTCTGAAGCAACACGGGTACAGCGTGACGCAAGCAACGCTTTCGCGAGACCTCAAGGTGTTGAATGTAGCGAAGATCTCTCGGAGTTCGCACGGGTACTACTACACGCTGCCAAGCGCGGAGGAACGCAGGGAATCGGAGCGCAACTACATCTCTGATTTCGTGCGCGGTTACGTATCGATACGCTTTTCACACAACATCGGGGTAATCCGCACGCTGACCGGGCACGCCGACAGTGTCGCCATCGCGGTCGACAACGTGATGCCCGATACCGTCCTTGGAACCGTCGCCGGAGATGATACCGTGATAGCCGTGTTGAAACAGAGTATGAGTGCGGAGGAGTTCATGAGCCTGCTGCGCGAGAAGGTTCCCGAGATCGAGGAGTAACGATATGAAAGCAGCAGTGCTGGGCGCAACCGGATACGCCGGTGTCAATGTGCTTCGAATACTTGCGCAGCATTCCGAGATCAGCGAGATTCTTCCGGTTTCACGCTCGGCCGCCGGCACGGCGTTGCCGGAGCTATACCCGGGACTGCCGCGCGCGCTCATAGACAAGACCGGCAGAATCCACAGCCGCTGCATAGGCTACGACGAAGCGGCTGCCCAACAACCAGCGGTAGTGTTCGCCGCGCTGCCGCCGCTGCAATCGGCTGCGCAGTGCGATCCGTTCTACGACTACGCAGTAGTCATCGATCTCTCGGCGGATTTCCGCATTCCGGACGAAGCGGTCTTCGAGCGTGCCTACGGCGCGCCGCTGCCGAACCCGCAACGGGCAAGCGCTGCCGTTTACGGGCTAACCGAGCTCGCCGGCGCTGGACTGAAGTACGCCGGTGTGATCGCTAATCCCGGTTGCTATCCCACGGCTGCGCTGCTGCCGCTGATCCCGCTGGCCCGCGAGGGAATGGTAAACGGTACGGTAATAATTAACGCGCTGTCCGGGATCTCCGGAGCCGGGCGCAAAGCGGATACAAACCTGCTGTTCGTAGAGCGCAGCGAAAACGCCGGGGCATACAAGCCGGGCCGAACGCATCGCCATTGGGCTGAGATGCAGTACCACCTGGAACGCTTGGGGGGTAAGCTTCCGGTCCTGTTCACACCGCACTTGATACCCGTAAAACAGGGCTTGGCGGTCACCACCGTGGCCGCCCGCGCCGGCAAGACCACCGCGGAGACGGTGCGGCAGTGTCTCGCGGACCGTTACGGTAGCGCGGCCTTCGTGCGTTTGACCGGCGATCGCATTCCGGAAACACGCCACGTCCGCGGCTCCAACCGCTGCGACATTGGGTGGCGCGTTGAAGGAGAGCACCTGTACCTGTTCTCGGTGATCGACAACCTTTGGAAAGGCGCGGCCGGCCAGGCGGTACAGAACATGAACGTGCGTTTCGGGTTTCCGGAAGAGCAAGGACTGCCGGACACCGGTGAGCTCTGACGGAAGACACCGCACCAGTCAACGTCCATGCACGTCCCGATTACCGATACGCGTACAGCAATTCGTGAGGAAACATCATGGCAGTTACAGAGCAGACAACACGCAGCTCGACACCAGTGGTGATCAAAGTAGGCGGGCGTATCGCGAACAGCCGGACGACCCTACAGCCTATCCTGCTTGGTCTCGGGCAGCGCGCGAATCAGCGCGCCCCCACCATCCTCGTACACGGCGGTGGAGATGAGCTGACTACGTTTTCGCGGCGCTTAGGGATAGAGCCGCGATTCGAGCGCGGCGTGCGCATTACCTCACCGGAAGAGATGCCCATTGTGGAAATGGTGCTCGGCGGTGCTGCGAATACTGCGCTCGTGCGGCGGTTGCAGTCTAGCGGCGTGCCCAGTGTCGGTTTAACCGGATGCGACGGGGCAAGCGTGGTCGCCGACGCCATCGCGACCGACGACGGGGCGCCCACCTGCACCGGGCGCGTAACCCGTGTTTCGGGTGCGTTGTTCCACACCTTGATCGGGGGCGGGTACCTGCCGGTACTCGCCTCCGTCGCCATGAACCGCGACGGGGCGGCGCTGAACGTGAACGCCGACGAAGTTGCATTCGAGATTGCGAAAGCCGTCCGCGCCGAGGCTCTGGTGTTCATCTCCGACACCGAAGGCATCATGAAAGACGGTGCACCGATAGCGGCGATCACACCGCACGAAGTTGAGCGTGAAATCGCCGCCGGCGTTATCGACGGTGGCATGGTGGTCAAGGCACGCGCGGCGGTAGACGCTTTACAGAGCGGGGTGACCCGCATCATGATTGGAGGCTGCGACTCCGCGGAGGCGTTCGCTGCATTGATAGACGGAACTCTCGGAACAAGGATAGCCTATGAGTGAACACACGCGCGCGCACGCACCCGATCACGCAGCCGTCGTGCATGGGGTCCCGTACCCGAACAACTACAGCACCGAGATGCTCACCTTTGACCGCGGCAAGGGGGTATATCTGTACGACCGCGCGGGGAAGAGATACCTCGACCTTGGGTCGGGAATCGCGGTCAACGCCCTAGGCTACGGACGCCGCGACCTGGCTCGCACTGCCGCGCGTCAGATGCGCAAGCTGATCCATGTCTCGAACCTGTTCGCGACCGAGCCGGCGCTGCGCGTCGCTGCGCGTTTGCTGGAGGCGGCCGCTGCGGTACTGCGGGAGCGCCCGGCAGCTGTGCACTACGGAAACAGCGGATCGGAGGCAAACGAAGCCGCCTTGAAATACGCGCGGCTGTACGCGTTGCGGACCCGCGGCCCCGGAAACCACAAGCTCCTGTGTTTCGAGAACGGGTTCCACGGTCGCACCGTTGGGGCACTCTCGGTTACGCCCAATCCTAAGTACCAAGATCCTTTTGTTCCGCTGCTAAGCGATGTCACGGTGCTGCCGTACAACGACGCGCAGGCGCTCGAGCACGCACTTACCCCCGACCACGCGGCGGTGATCGTGGAGGTTGTACAGGGTGAAGGCGGTCTCAGCGTGATGACTTCCGAGTTTGCCGAAACGTTGAACCGTGTCTGCGCCGAGCACGACGTACTGATGATCGCCGATGAGATCCAAACCGGCATTGGGCGCACCGGCACATTTCTCGCCTCGGAGCAGCTCGCGCTTCGACCCGATATCATCACCCTGTCTAAGCCGCTGGCGGCGGGACTCCCGCTGTCGGCGACCGTAATTCCCGAGCGCATCAACTCACAGGTCAAACTCGGCGAACACGGAACGACCTTCGGCGGAGGGCCAGTGACAACCGCGGTCGCCGAAAAGGTTCTGCACACAGTACACGACGCTCGATTCCTGGACGACGTTCGCCAACGCGCCCGCCAGCTGGAGGAGATGCTGCACCGTTTGCTGAGCGAGCGCTCCATCGTTGCCTCGCTCCGGGGACTCGGTCTGCTGCGGGGCGTAGAGCTCGCGCTTACACATGAGCAAGCGGCTGAGGTGATCCCAAGACTATTGGAACGGACGCGCTCAGCCGGCGTCCTGGTGCTGAGGTCGGGCGCCAACGTTATCCGTATTGCTCCGCCGCTGACGATCTCACCGAGCGAAGTAGAGCGCGGCATTACCACGCTTGACCGCGAATTACAGCGTGTTGAAGACGAAATCGCACAAAATACTGGAGGGACGGAATAGATGGCCGAAGCACAGAAGATCAAGAAGATTGTATTGGCGTACTCAGGAGGACTCGACACCTCGATCATCATCCCGTGGCTGCGGGAGCACTACCCCGGGGCCGAGGTGTTATGCGTATGCACCAATGTTGGCCAGAAAGAGGACTGGGACGCCTTGGACAAAAAGGCGCTTGCGTCCGGCGCCTCTTCGTTCGAAGTGGTCGATATTCGTGAGGAGTTCGTAGGTGAGTTCCTGTTTCGCCTGTTACGCGCCGGCGCGGTTTACGAGGGGAAGTATCTGCTCGGTACCTCTATTGCGCGACCGCTACAGGCCAAGGTTCAGGTTGATGTAGCGTTGCGTGAAGGCGCTGACGCGGTCGCCCACGGCTGCACCGGCAAAGGCAACGACCAGGTGCGATTCGAGTTGACCTACAAAGCGCTCGCGCCGCACCTGCAAGTTATCGCGCCATGGCGGCTGTGGGAGATTCGATCGCGCAGCCAGGCGATTGAGTATGCCAAGCAGCACGATATCCCGCTTGGAGATATCTCGGAAGAAAACATCTACTCGCGGGACTGGAACATCTGGCACATGAGTCACGAGGGCGGCGAGCTCGAAAGCCCATGGAACCGTCCCAACGAAGAAATGCACCAGCTGACGAAATCACCGCAGGACGCGCCCGATGAGGAAACCGAAATAACGCTGGTTTTCGAGAAGGCACGCCCGGTAGCGCTTAACGGTGAGACGCTGGCGCCGGTTGAGATGGTTGAGCGCCTCAATGAACTCGGCGGTGAGCACGGTATCGGTCGCGCCGACCTGGTAGAAACTCGCCTTGTCGGCATGAAGAGCCGCGGGGTCTACGAAACACCCGCGGGGACGATCCTCTTCCGGGCGCTGCGTGAGCTCGAGATGATTACCCTAGACTTTGAAACGCTCGGGATGAAGAATCAACTCGCACTCAAATACGCTGATATTGTGTACGCCGGCAAGTGGTACACACACTTCCGCGAATCGATGGACGCCTACATGGCAACCGCATCAGAGTACGTCAGCGGTGAGGTGCGCATAGCGCTGTACAAGGGCAACGTTATCGTCACCGGCAGACGCTCACCGTACTCGCTCTATCTGGAGGACCTGGCATCGTTCGGTGAAAGCAGTTATGATCACCACGATGCCACCGGCTTTATCAATCTGTACGGTCTGTCTACCGGCGTGGAGGCCATTGTGCACAAGAAGGCCCCGGCCGAAGGTGGTCCCGCCGAGGAAATGAAGGCGATGGCCGGGTTCCATGAGAAATAGCTCGGTACATAACGGGAGCAGACGATGAGCACAGTTGCGTATGAGAACCTTGATAAACTGAAAAGTTTTGCTGAGTTGAAGCGCGCTGCACGCGTAGAGCTTCGCTCGGTGCTTGAATCAGATGCCGACCGCCGTGTCGGTGCGTACTCGGCGCCGATAACGACCGGAATGGCGTTCAACTACGCGGCGAAAGCAGTCGACGATACAAGCCTCGGCCTAATGCACCGGCTTGCCGAAGAAGCTCAGCTGCTTGAGAAATACTGGGCACTGCTCAACGGCGAAGTCATGAACACAGGCGAGCAACGCATGGTGCTGCACCATCTCACACGCGGAAAGATCGGCGAGGGCATAACAGCAAACGGGCGCAGGCTGCAACAGTTTTACCGCGAGCAACACGAGCGCGTGTTTGCGTTCGCCGAGAGGGTCCACACCGGGGAGATCGCCGGATCTACCGGTAAGCAGTTCGAAACCGTGGTGCAAATCGGCATCGGCGGCTCGGATCTCGGGCCGCGTGCGATGTTTCACGCTCTGGAAAACATCGTAGTCCACAACTACGGCGAGCAGCCGCTGCAGGCACGTTTCATATCCAATGTCGACCCCGACGACGCGGCCGCGGTGCTGGCAAAGCTCAACCCCGAAACAACCCTGTTTGTTCTGGTCTCGAAGAGCGGCACTACCCAGGAAACGCTAACCAACGAGGCTTTCGTACTGGACGCCCTGGAACAAAGCAGCATCCCCGGGCTTCAGCCGCGCAAACACGTAGTGGCGGTTACAAGCGAGACCAGCCCGCTCGCAAATAGCAGCGAGTATCTTGATGCATTCTATATCGACGATTACATTGGTGGGCGCTACTCCAGCACGAGCCCTGTCGGAAGCGTTGTGCTGAGCCTCGCATTCGGACCGTCAATCGTACAGCAGTTCCTTGACGGCGCCCATGCCGCCGATCAGGCGACATTCGATAGCTCGATCGACCACAACGCGGCGCTGCTTGATGCGTTGATCGGCATCTACGAGCGCAACGTGCTCGGCTGCTCGGCGACGGCGGTGCTTCCGTATAGCCAAGCGCTTTCACGCTTCCCTGCACATCTGCAACAGCTCGACATGGAGAGCAACGGCAAACGCGTGAACCGTTTCGGCCAACCGCTGAATTACCACACCGGACCGCTGGTGTTCGGCGAACCCGGCACCAATGGTCAGCACAGCTTCTATCAGCTCCTGCATCAGGGTACCGATATTATCCCTATGCAGTTCATTGGGTTTCGTCGCTCGCAGTTGCAACAGGATCTGGAGTTCGAAGGATCAAGCAGCCAGCGCAAGCTCAACGCAAATTTGGTCGCACAGATCGTAGCGTTTGCAGTGGGGCAGGACCACGAGGACGCCAACAAGGCGTTCCCGGGCGCGCGGCCGTCGAGCCTGATTCACGCCGATCGTCTTACCCCGCAGGCGCTCGGGGCACTGCTCTCCCATTTCGAGAACAAAGTGATGTTCCAGGGCTTTGTCTGGAACATAAACAGTTTTGATCAAGAGGGCGTGCAACTCGGCAAGATCCTGACAAAGCGGATTCTCTCGCAAGAGGCGGGTGGCGGCGCGGCCATCGAGGCGCTGCGCCGTTTGCTCGCGGTTTGAGACCAGCAAACCCCGCGCCGGCCCGCTTCCCGCCTACACGCTGTAATCAATCCAAAGCTGCAAACGTCCGTTTCATGAGATCCGGTCGATCATTGTGATCCCGTCATACTCAAAGCGGTCCATAGCCGCGAGAGCCAGCGGCGCCTCCGAGAGGCTGATCGTGCGGCTGATGAGCCGACCAGGGTCCACGCTACCGGCCTCAACCATGCGGAGCAGAGCGGGGTACCGGTAAGCCTGCATACCGTGACTCCCGAGAATCTCCAGCTCCCACGCAACGACACGGTCCATCGGCACTGCCGGACGACTCTGATCAGCAAGCAGCAAGCCGACCTGTACGTGGCGCCCCCGCTTGCGGAGCGATAGTACTGAGTTGACACAGGTCTCCGGATGCCCCAACGCGTCGATCGAGAGATCCGCTCCCCCGCCCGAGAGCTCACGAACCGCCTCGCCGACAGAGCTCGTTCCCGAGTTCTCGGGCCTGCCGCTCACCGGCGAGGCGTTGAGTGTTTGCACCGCACCGAGCTCGCGCGCCAACTCCAATGCTCGGGCGCGCACATCGACAGCGACGACGTGCGCGACCGCGGCCGCGGCAATCATCACCGCGGACAGACCAACGCCGCCACAGCCGTGCACGGCGACCCACTCGCCGGCGGCAAGTCGCCCCTGGTTTATCAGCGCACGAAACGCGGTCACAAACCGGCAGCCGAGCGCCGCGGCGGTTGTAGCGCTCATCCCTTCGGGAACCGCGACCAAATTCTCGTCCGCGTAATCAACTGCAACATATTCAGCAAAGGAGCCCCACCCCGTGAAGCCGGGTTGGAATTGGTTGTCACATACCTGGTGATTCCCGCCGGCACATTGCGGGCACTTCCCACATCCGCACACAAACGGGAGCGTCACGCGCGCGCCCTCGCTCCAGTTGCGCACCTCGGCGCCGCAGGCAATTACAGTACCGGCGAGCTCATGGCCGGGAACCTGGGGCAGCGTGATGTCCGGGTCGTGCCCCATCCATCCGTGCCAATCACTCCTGCACAGACCCGTAGCTTCGACCTTGATCACAACACCAGCGCGCGCCGGTGTCGGGTCCAAGACATTCTCGACCTCTATCGGTCCGCCGAACGTTGAGTACAGTACTGCACGCATACCGCTATTCTATGGGCCGGCGCTCGGTGTGCAAGCATCGGCCGCTGCAGACCGGCAGCGTGGCGCCGCGACGGATCAACCACGGCGGCCGATCATTGCCATGTGATACCACCTTGACTTCGCGCATCGAGCGCACCGCGTTGATCTCATCAGGCAGCCGTTCACGCTTGGCCAACGGCGCCCAATTCTCACCCGTAACAACTTTGGTCGCCTGTCTCATTATCATTCTCCCTCAACACCCAATTGTGTCACAAAACGGACCAAGAACGAATCCGTACCAACACGCACATTTAACCGCATTTGACCCGCATTCACCAGTGTTGTACTATCCGGTGGATACGATACTACTACCAATCAGCGCCACAGAAGGGATAGAACAACCATGAAACGGAAATATAACTTCTACGCCGGACCGTCGACACTTCCGCTGCCGGTACTGGAAGAAATCCAACGTGAGATTCTTGATTACAAAGGCAACGGCCTCTCGATCATCGAAACCAGCCACCGGAGTACAGAGTACGACGAGGTCCACCACGAAGCTATTGCGCATATCCGCGAACTGCTCGAGGTTCCGGACAATTATCACGTCCTCTTGCTCGGCGGCGGTGCATCGCTGCAATTCGGGATGGTCCCGCTCAATCTGCTGCACTTCGCCGGCGAAGGAGCCTGTGCTGACTACGTGGTAAGCGGTTCGTGGGCCAAGAAGGCCTACGGTGATGCCAAGAAGCTCGGCACGACTAATGCCGTTTTCGACGGCAGAGAGACAAACTACATGACGCTGCCGGCAACCGACGCTATCAAGCCGTCTTCGGGGTCCTCCTACGTGCACATCACCTCAAACGAAACCATCGGCGGGTTACAGTTTCAGGAGTGGCCCGACACGGGTGATGTTCCGCTCGTGGCCGACATGTCAAGTGACATCATGAGCCGGCGCGTGCCGGTTGAGCGCTTTGGGGTCATCTACGCCGGCGCGCAAAAGAACCTCGGGCCGGCCGGAGTAACCGTCGTGATCATCCGCAAGGATATCGCCGAACGTTCCCCCGAGCACTTGCCCGACTATCTCAGCTACCGCATTCATGCCGAGAAAGAGTCGCTGTTCAATACCCCTCCGGTGTTCTCCGTTTACGCGCTGAGCCTCGTCCTGCGCTACATCAAGCAGCAGGGCGGCATCGGGCCGCTTGAGGAGACTAACAGAGTAAAGGCCGAGCTGCTCTACCAAGCGATCGCGGACAGCGACGGATTCTACCGCTGCCCGGTCGACAAGCGCTATCGCTCGCGTATGAACGTTGTGTTCCGTATTGCCGATGAATCACTCGAGCCGCTGTTCTTGGAAGAAGCCTCGAAGCACGATATGGTCGGCTTGAAGGGACACCGTAGCGTGGGCGGACTACGCGCTTCAATCTACAATGCCATGCCTCAAGCTGGAGCTGAGGCGCTCGCCACTCTGATGCGGTCGTTCGCCGCACGCCGTTAATCGCCCGCCCGTCTGTGATTGTATTTGACAACAGGCAGCGGCGGGACTTATACTTTAGGTGTAGTGCTTCAAACGGAGGTAGCTATGGATGCACCGCCGGTTGGTGAAGGCCGGGCGCAAGACCCGGCATTAATGCAGTACTCTTACACTCAGGCACAATGTGCCGAACTCAAGTGAAGTAATCCATTGGAAATTCACAAAGCCGGTAGTGAGTACCGGCTTTTTTTGCGCTCGTGAGAATTGGGTTTGAATAGTTCGCGGGCGCCGGCTGGGCATTTCGGTTGCGGGTGTTCAGTTCTTCATCACGACCGGCTGCTGCGTCGCCTCAACGACATCCCGCCACAAACTGCTCTCGGGGTCTACGTAGTTTCGGCTTGCGACTGCCACCGGAATCGGCAGATGCACAAAGTGATTGTTCACCAGCCCGATTAAGGTCTTGGTTTTTCCCGCCATGGCTGCATGTACCGCGTTGTTTCCGAGCCGCGAACAGTACACCGCATCGGTAGGCGCAGCCTCGGCGCTTCGGATCGTATAGCTCGGATCAATGTATTTCAAGTTTACGTTCACGTTGAGCGAATCGAAATGCTCCACGATACGTTGCTTGAGATACACACCAATATCGCCGAGTCGCTTGTTACCGGAGGCATCACTCGCACCTGAAGCGCTCAGGTGTTCTTGCCCGGCGCCCTCGGCGACGATGATCACTGCGTGATTGCGCCGTCGCAGACGATCGTGCAAGTACTGGAACAGCCCATTCTTACCTTCAAGATCGAACGCCACCTCCGGGATCAAGCAGAAGTTGGCTTCGTGACTGGCCAACGCGGTATGCGCCGCGATAAAGCCCGATTCCCGGCCCATCACCTTCACCAAGCCGACCCCGTAGACGGCAGAGTGCGCCTCGCCATGCGCGCTTACCACCGCTTCGGTGGCTTTGCCGACCGCCGTTTCAAACCCGAACGACCTCTGGATGAACTGCAGGTCGTTGTCGATGGTCTTCGGAACTCCGATAATCGCCGCCTTCAGCTTTCGTTGCTCGATTTCGGACGCCAGTGCTAACGCGCCCTTCTGGGTACCATCGCCGCCGATGGTGAACAGCATATTGATATTCATGCGCTCTATCGCGTCCACCAGCTCCGCGGTACGCTCCCCTCCCCCGCGTGACGTGCCGAGAATAGTGCCCCCGATCTTGTGAATGTCGTCGACTTCGTCGGGGTTGAGGTCGATAGGAGTGTGATTGAACTCGGGCAGTAGGCCATTGTACCCGAAAGGAATTCCGGAGATGCGCCGCACGCCGTACTGGTGCCAGAGGCAGCGCACGATCGCTCTGATCACGTCGTTCAGTCCCGGGCAGAGGCCGCCGCAGGTGACGATCCCGGCGTGCACGTGCTGCGCAGGAAAGAACACCTTCTCGCGCGGACCGGCCAATTCAAGCAGCTCACCGGTCGTAAAGCTGCGCGGCTCGGCGCCGGCTACACGGGCAACATCATACATAATGCGCTGCTCATCGGTTACGTACCCCGCAAGCGCGTCTCCTGAGACCAGAGAGTAGCGAATAGGGTTCGCTATCTTGCACTCCCCGAGGTTCTCTACCGTAAAAACGTCACTGTTTGCCATGCGCGGAAACATCCTTTTTCGATTAAGCTACCGATATCGTACCGAGTTTGAGAGCTGCGCTCAAGCGGAAAGGAGGTGCATCACCGCGAATGCCGCCGCAAATCAAAGCCCGGCAGATAAGCTTCCCTGCCGGGCGCACATCGAGTAGGAGGCGGGGTTACCCCCGCCGTCCTCTCACACCACCGTACGTACGGTTCCGTATACGGCGGTTCATGAATGACTCCAATGCGTTCGCATCAGATCCAGCAGCGAAATGAGTC
>PWQX01000119.1 GCA_003556605.1 Spirochaetaceae bacterium | reverse complement strand
GCTTGTTATGTTTGCCGAACTGCTGCTCGAATGTCGGTTGACATGTAACCACTAACGGGATACATTTCTTATCAGTGCTTCAGAAGATTGCCGCGACGCGAGCAAGTCCTTTTCGCGAACCTGGTCGAGGATCTGCAACGCAAGGGTCCGATCCGCAAGGAATGGAGGAATTTCAGCAGGCTGTCGGAGAACGAGTATCATTGCCATCGTTCGTACTCCTGGGTCGCATGTTGGCGAGTTCAGAAACAGGTGCTTGAAATAGAGGTGTACTATGCAGGTAGTCGTGAAAACGCCCCATATCAGGCTGGAAGGTGATGTGACCGACGATCTGGTCGATTATCTGCGCCAGCGGTTCGGAGAGATCGAAGTCATTGAAGACGATGACGATGAACTCGTGGAGGTCACGGAGAGCGACTGGTATCGCTCTATCAAGCCGACGATGAGTCCGGGCGAGAACATGCGTGTCTACCGTGAACTTCACGGGATGACCCAGGCTGAACTCGGCGCCAAGCTGGGCACCTTCTCTCGCCAGAATGTCTCGAACATGGAGAATGGACACCGACCTATCAGCAAAGCGGTCGCAAAGCGGCTGGCGGAGCTATTCGATGTCTCAGTCGAGAAGTTCATCTGAACCGGCCAAGACAATGCAGTACGACATAGAAAAGGTGGACGAAGTCACGATGGCGTTGTTGTACTTGACGGTGCACGATGAGACCCACTTTGGTGCCCGTGCATGGAAGGGCTTTGACTGGGAGACGCTGAATAGACTTTACGCAAAGGGCATGATCGAGTTGTTCATGAAGCACTTCGGCAACGTGGGAACCGATCAACGTCGTTCGGCAACGTAACGCTGCGCGTAACCGGCGAGCGGGCTTGTCCCGCAAGTCCGGGTTCACGCGCATGTTCTGCGTTCATCAAATCGTTCTCCCTTCGCCAATATTAATCGAGCACGAAGCTCCTGGTTCTGCTTTCCGTCGGCCGTATTAACTGGCGCTTTCCCTTTTCGCCCCTTATTCTACCAACGGTTTTTGTTCCGGTGGCCCTTCCCGGCTGCTGCACGCCGTTCTTATGAGACAGTCAGAGGTTCAACACGTTTGATCTCGGGACCGGCCGCCTGCTCGGCATCCCATAAGTCGACCGCGCGCTGCGCGTTCAGCCAGAACTCCGCGCTATTCCCAAAAAGCCTGGAGAGTCGAAGCGCCATCTCCGGACTTACTGCTCGCCGTTCACGAATAAGCTCATTCACTGTTTGGCGGGATACGCACAATGCCTCGGCAAGTCGGGAAACGGTAAGCCCGAAATCAGGCATAAAATCCTCTCTCAGCATTTCACCAGGATGAATTGGGCGGACGTTCCTTGCTCTGGTATTTGGTATACTCATCGTTTAGATCCTCCTAGTGGTAATCCGTGATCTCAACGTCAAACGCGTCGCCGTCCACAAATCGAAAGCATACGCGCCACTGATCATTAACACGGATCGCGTACTGTCCCTCTCTATCCTTCCCAAGCGAATGAAGCGCGTTTCCGGGAGGCGTTTTAAGATCCTCCAAACGCGACGCCACATCAACGTACTCCAGTTTTCTCCTTGCCCGCCGGATGATATCCGGTGGAAGTCTTTTCGACCTTCCGGTGATGTAGATCTCTTGGGTGTGCTTATCCGCGAAGGTCCTGATCACACCGAATTGTAAACGGTCACGTGACGCTTGTCAATAAGGGATCACGGTGTGGCTAACATTGATTATACCGTTCCAGATCAACTGTTTCGTCCTGCATAATTTGTCAGCATAAAGAGCCGGCGTTTATCCGGGTCGGCCAATGCAAATTCCCCAACGGCCACTAGTTATCCGTAATGCTTGAGGACGAAGTTGCGGTGATATACTGATCCGCATAGATTCCGGCATAGTCATATCGTCAGGGAGTCGACCGGGCTTCGAACTCCGGACGGTCCCCGATTCAAGACGTGGGTGTAGATCATCGTTGTCTTGACATCCTTGTGACCGAGAAGCGCCTGCACGGTGCGGATATCGTAGCCGGCTTCAATGAGGTGGGTCGCAAATGAATGGCGAAGGGTGTGGCAGCCGGCGCGTTTGGTGATGCCCGAGCGATTGACCGCTTCCTTCATCGCTCGTTGAACCAAAGATGGGTCAACGTGATGCCGCCCTTCTTTTACGGTCTGGGCGTTCTTCCACCGAGACTTCTGTGGGAACACCCATTGCCACCGCCACTCTGTCGGCGCGTTGGGGCATTTCCGTTCAAGGGCTTCGGGAAGTGCGACCTGGCCCCATCCGGCTGCGAGGTCTGCCCTGTGGATTGCGCGAACGTGTTCGAGGTGCTTGTGCAGATCACCGCTGAGCGAAGAAGGGAGCATCGTTACCCGGTCCTTGGCCCCTTTCGCGTTGTGAACGAGAATCTCGCTTTTCTCCGTGTCGATGTCCTGGATACGCAAGCACAGACATTCCATCAATCTGAGTCCCGTGCCAGACATGAGCGCAGCCATGAGTCGATATGGCTGCACCAACTGCGACAGCACCGCGCGAACCTCTTCACGTGTCAGGACCACCGGCAGGCGTTCGGGCCGGCGGGCGCGAATCACTGTGCCTAATTTTCCGATCTCCTTGCCGGTCACGTGGCGGCAGAAGAAGAGAAGGGCTGCAAGGGCTTGATTCTGTGTCGAGGCGGAAACATTCGGCCGTACAGCAAGGCCGGTCAAGAACTGATTTATCTCTTCTTCCGCAAGGGTTTCGGGGTTTTGCTGTCGGAAATACTGCAGAAAACGGTCAATCCAGTTCTTGTATGCCTGCTCGGTTCGCCGGCTGTAATGGAGAGCGACGATTCTATCGTGAATCCGAGCGTACAGTTCCGCTTTGTCGGCTAAAGGCCGCGTGGACGTGTGTATACCGCCGGATCGACCGGACGTCTGGATGTTCGACGCCCGCGGGTGTGCGAACAGCTTGCATTGCCATAATGCCTGCAGCAGTGCCTCGCCGTGCGCCGCGGTATCGGGGAGAAGCCAGGCTTTTTGGGTCGGATTCCACTTTCTATCGGGTACGGAACGAACTGCGGCCACCAGTACGGGGTGGTACGGTACGGTTACGACCAAGCTGGCTGAACCGCTGCCGCGAATCGAAACTGTCATGACACTATCTACAACAATCGGCTATTTGCGAGTCTGCAATCGCACAGCCGCCGCGCGGGCAACATTCGCGGAATAGCATGTGGCAGGGCGAACGCGCAGAAGCCGCCGATCGTCTGCGCAGAGGATGGCGGCGTTGCCGGAGCACACCGGCCGCCGGCAGACTGGTATCAGCCGACCTGCGAAGATGTTTGGTTTTCCCTGGAAAGCAAACTGGGCGATGGCAGACGCGCTTCAGCGCGCCTGCGGACACATATGGTTCTCGCTTCGAGAACAGAATGGGCGATGGCAGATTTGAACTGCCGACTTCTACCGTGTGAAGGTAGCACTCTCCCGCTGAGTTAATCGCCCAACGTTGAACACCAGGAAGTATACCAGCGGCAGGCGGGAATATCAATATGCGACGAGTGTTTGTGCCTCGTTTCGGAGCGGTTGGTTCCAATACGAACCGCTGCCGACCGGTGGCGCCGGCCGGCTGCGGGTAATGATTGTCGGGGTTAGCGCAAATCACGAAGGCAGGCCGCGCCGGTGTCGTCCAACATGCGAGCGCCGATTGGACCGTCAGGCGAGCCGTAGTGCGACAAAGCCTTCTGCGGGGTCGCCGCAGCCGCCTTCTGTCCGGGTGTGAAGCGCGTGAAATAGGGGTTCGTCTGCCGGATTCTCGAGGTGAACGCGTGCCCTAACACCGTGAGGACCTTACTCGGGTTAAGCCGGACCTTAGGTCTCACCGTGGGTCTTGATAAGCCCGCCGGCTGCGGTGGTGCTTGCGGCGTACGCGAAGGCTGCAGCGAGCCTCGCTAGGACCGCGATGACGCCGAGGGTGAATGAAAGCGTTGTCGCCACAAGAATAGAAGTAGAGCGACCCGGGAACGCAGCTGAAGACAGGCTTGCGACGGGAACGCTGGCACGCTATAGTTGCGGCGTATATGATGCAACCCGCTGAGCGCAAGATCCTTCGGCTTACCTCCGGATCACATTTCCTGGTACATCTTTTTGAAGGCGCGATTCCGCCGCTTATCCCCATTCTAGTTGTTACCTTCGAGACGAACTACTTCACGATGGGGCTGATTGTCACGGTGTTCTCGTACCTGTTCGGCTTTGGATCGCTGCCTTCGGGCTTCCTCGCCGCGAGGCTGGGGCCTCGGCGGCTCGTTACGGTGTACTTGCTCGGGGCCGGAGTGGCGTCAATCGCCGTGTTCGGCGTAAACTCGCTGCCGGCGTATGGTGTGATGATGGGGCTGGCGGGCTTGGCGGCGAGCACGTATCACCCGGCGGCTAATACGCTGATCAGTTATGCGATTCGGCAAAAGGGCACAGCGTTCGGGATCCATGGAATCACCGGAAGTCTTGGGACTGCGTCAGTACCGGCGGTGACCGCCGTAGTGGCCTCGCGTTTGGGATGGCAGGCGCCGCACGTGCTGTACGGAGTGCTCGGGGTGGCGCTGGCGGCATACTCGCTGCGAGTGCCCGAGTATCGAACCGCTGCCGCCGCGGCGCAGCCGCCGGCGGACTCGGCACAAGCCGACACCAGACGGAGTATCGCCACGGTTGCGGTGCTGATAGTCTCGGCCGGCGCGCTGGGCCTGGCGTATCGCGGTGTGATCACGTTCCTGCCGAGCTACATGGGAGAGCGCGTGCAGTTTGCGTTTCTCGGCGATGATGCGGTGACGATCGGGGGATTGGTGGCGACGGTTGCGTTGTTGTCCGGAGCGGTCGGGCAGTACGTCGCCGGCAGGCTCGTTGACCGGTACCCGGCGGAGCGCATGTACCTGATTGCGATCAGCGTTGCAGGGCTGTTCGCATTCGTGATGGCGCGGACCTCGGGAACGATCTTAGTGGCTGCGGCTATTGTGTTCGCACTGTTCAACTTCGGGACGCAGCCTATGCAGAATTATCTGTTGGCACGCAACCTGCCGTCACGTCTTCAGGGGGCCGGGTTCGGTATTCACTTCTTCGTGGTTTTCGGTGTGGGGTCGGCCGCGGCCGCGATCGCCGGGTTCATTGCCGACCGGTACGGCCTCGCGGCGGTGTTTTACGCGATGACGCTGTGTCTTGCGGCCGGCGCAATCGTGGCCGCGTACCTGGTTGTGTTGGTACGGCGTAGTGCGCTACGATTAACGTGATGGGGAACAAAGAACGAGACCGCGACCACAAGGCCATTGTGCAGGCCTTCCGGCGTCGCCGCCGCGAAGCTACGATCGCTGATATTGTGGCCGAAACCGGGATACCTACTACCCGCATTGAAGCGATAATCAACGATATCGTTTGGGAGTATCGCGGCCACCTGAAGGTCACCGAAAGCGGTGAGATTCTGTATTACTTCCCGTATGGCATGCAGAGCCGCATCACCGGGGCTCGTGCGCGCCTGAAGCGTTTCTTCGCTCGTCTCCGCAGCGGTCTGGCAAGAGCCGGTAAGCTGGCGTTCAAGGTTTGGACGATGGTCATGCTGATCGGTTATTTTGTCCTGTTTGTTGTGCTGCTGCTCGCGGCAGCTGTGGGCGGCTTTGCGCTTGCTGCAAAGAGCGGCGGTGGGGGAGACCGGCGCGGCGGGCTGCTCCCGATTTTTCTGATGTCGCGCCTGATGAACACAATGTTCTTTTTGTGGATGTACAGCGACCTGGAGCGTGCCCACTACCAGCGGTCGCGCCGCTACGGACGTACGGGCTATGGCGGGGTTGATCCCTTGGGAGGAATGGGCGGCATGGGCGGCGGCATGGGCAGGGGAATGCGGCTTCCACGGCGCGATCCCAACCGCCCCGAGCGGCGCCTGTATCACTCAATCTTCGCTTTCGTGTTCGGCGACCCCGAGCCCGAGGGCCCCTGGGACGAGCGCGAGCGCAACGCGATTCTGGAGTATCTGCGGGGGCACGACGGCGTGATCACGCTGGAAGAGCTCATGGCGCTCACCGGCAGGAACGCCGATGCCGCGCAAGAGCTCATGAATGAGCTCGTGGTGGGCTACGAAGGTGAGCCCGAAGTCGGCGAGCAGGGGACGATTGTGTATTGCTTTGATCGACTCTTGGCGCGCGTGGAAGCCGAGCGGGCGGACGCGCGCGCTGCGGCCGCCACGGCACAAAAATCCGTACCGGCAAAGCGAATCGCCGACGAGCTTCCGCAACTGCGCCGGCCGGTGGTTCCCTTCAACAACAACCCCAAGCGGGTCAACAAGTGGATCGCGTTCTTCAACGGGTTCAATCTGCTGTTCGGCGGCTACTTCACGGCGTTCTCGTTCGTTGTGATTCCCACGGTGGAGGCACCGCTTGCCGCGTTCTACATCTTTGTGGCGAGTCTTATGCTGCACCTCGGTGCGGCCGCCCCAATCCTGACCGCGGGCGTGGCGCTGGGTCTGGTGCCTTTCAGCTTCTCGGTCCTGTTCTTCCTGATTCCTTGGGTGCGCCGGCGGCGCGAAGGTCGCGACAATCAGGAGATCAAGCGCCGCAACCTGCGCACGCGCGTGTATCGCGCCGCGCTGGCGAATCCGGACGACATTCGCCCGGACCGCATTGTACCGCAGAACGACGACGAGAAGCCGGACAACTGGCGCGAAGAGGTTCGCCGTATCGTAGAGGAGCTTGCTGGGAGTCACTCCGGCGAGGTAGAGGAGGCCGAGCGGCGCGAGCAGCCTGCCGCGGCCGAAGGCCTGGAGCCCGATGCCGACGTAGGGCCGGCACGCTACCGCTATAGGATCCCCGCGCTGGGGCGTGCCGCAGTGGATGTGGCCGCAGCGCGCGAGCGGCGGCGCGGTGCGCGCTCCGGTATCGGTGAGGTGGTGTACGACACCGGCGAGGGCGATTTAGACCGTGACACGGAGCCGGCCGACGACAAGCGTCAATGAGCGAACTGCTGCGGCACGCGATTGTAGGCCTTGGGCGGATCGGCTCGTTGCTGGAGGACGACCGGCTGCGCGAGAAGCCGTGCACGCATGCAGGGGCAATTACGGCTGCGCCGGGATCGGTGCTGGTGGGCGGCTGCGATATCGACGGTGAGCGCCGCGAGCGATTTCGCGAGCGGTGGGGCTGCGATGCGGTGTACAGCGATTATCGGCGCCTGCTCGAAGACACGCGGCCGCATGTGGTGCACGTAGCAAGCGACCCCGACACGCATTACCCAATTGTACAGGCCGCAGCCGAGGCAGGCGTGCGGGTGGCGGTGTGCGAGAAACCGCTCGCCGGCACCTGGCGGGCCTCCAAGGCGATTGTACGGCTCAATCGCCGGCGGCGTATCACGGTACTCGTGAACCACGAGCGGCGCTACTCCAATGATTACCTGGAGGCGCGGCGGCTAATCGGCGAGCGCCGCTACGGTCTGCCGGTGGCAATTGGTGCGCGCTTGTATTTCGGCCGCACGCGGCCGCTGTGGTCGATGCTGTGGCACGACGGGACGCACCTGTTGGACATCGCCGGGTTCCTGGTTGGGGCGCCGCTGGGGCGAGCGCGGCGACTGCACGGCAGTCTGCGCCGCGGCGGCACCGGCGCCTGGATCGCTCTGCGTGCCGGTGATGTACCGGTACTGGTGGAGATCGGCGGCGGACGCGAGTATCTGGTGTTCGAGCTGACGGTGAGCTGTGAACGTGGAGAAATCCAGCTTGGGAACGGGGTCTACCGCGAGCTCGAGAGTGGTGCGAGCCCCTACTATGAGGGCTACCGCTCGCTGCGGCTGGTACGCGAGAATCCGTTCACCGAAACCGGCTACTTTCGAAACATGGTGGCGGATGCCGCCGCGTGCGCGCGTGACCCCGAGCGCCGGCCGGCTTCGGGAGCCGGCGACGCCGAGTACGCAACACGCGCGATCTTCAGCGTACGTCCATTCCGTGCTCGATTCGGCTGATCAGGTACGGGCGAATGGCCGCTGCCGGTATGATTTCGTCAATCGAGCCGACCGACTTGGCGCGCTCCACCGAGTGCACGCGATCGAACTGGGCGGCAAGCTCCGACTGCTTCTCCTGGTGCACCTGCTGAAACAGCTCATCGTACTCAACTTGGCCGAAACTTGGGTCTTCCTTCAGCCGGTGCTGCGCGCGCTTTACACGCTCGTCGGCGCGCGTCTCCGTTAAGACTTGGCGAGGAAAGACTACCGCGGCCGCCGGTGCACCGCCGATCACCGAAGCGTAAGCGCCTTCAAGTGCCGCCGAGTGCAGCGAGTTCGACAATGCCTTGGAAAACACAACGTACGCGCCGCCGTGGTAGCGTGCGGTCACCAGAAAGATGATCGGGCCTTGGAAGGTGACCACCGCACGGCCGATCTCGGCACCGTACTCGAGCTGCAGCTTGCGCAGGCTCTCGGGAGACCCGTCGAATCCGGACAGATTGGCGAGCAGCACTACCGGTAAGCGCCGACTGAAGGCGTTGAGCGCGCGCGCAACCTTTTTGGAAGACTGCGGAAACAGCGTTCCACCGCTCCACGACTCGGGTCCGTCGTGCGGAATCTCGCCGATACGCGACAGCGAGCGGCTTTCGATGCCGATGAGCCCCACCCCGTATCCCCCGATGCGGGCCTGCCACACGATTGCGGTTTCGGCGTCGCGCATCTCCTGCCAGCGTTCGAAGTAGGGATGATCTGCGTCCTTGACGGCCGCCATCACTTGCCGCATCTCAAACGGTTTCTTGCGTTCGGGATTGTGCGCAGCGCTGAAGATGTCGCCCACCGTGCTGAAGCCCTGTCCCAAGTTGTCTTGATACGGCGTCTTGCACACATCGCGGTCCGGCGGGTCATTTGTCTTCAGCGGTCGCGGGAACACCGAACCCGCTCCGGAATAGCTCAGCTGGTAATGCAGAAACAAGGTGCTGAACGCTTCGTAGAGGTTCTTTGCCCGCACCTGCGCCTGTCCGTTGGGACCCATGATTCGTTCGACTCCGCCGATGGCGAGGTTGTTCTCAGCCGAAACGCTGCCGGAGAAATCGAGTGCCTTCTTCCCGGTCAGCAGCATCGAGGCGTCCTCGGTCATGATGAGCAGGCCTCGGGTGTGCATCAGCATCGTTGCCTCGGCGTTCCAGTATGACTGGGCCCCGACATTGATGCCGGAGACGATGATGTTGATCTCGCCGCCGGCTTGGGTGAACTGTATGATGCGCCTTAGGGTTGCCGCGGTCCAGTCGAGGTTCTCGGTGCCGCTCTGCATATCGATGCGTGCACCGGCGGAGATTGGAATCCACTCCACCGGAAATCCGCGCTCCTGAGCCAAATCGAGCGCCGCAATTACCCGCCGGCACTCGGCCTCGGCAAGCGAACCCATGTCGCCGGTTGGGTCGGAGAGGATGATGACGCGGCGTATGCCGTCGGGATGCGTCGGCAGATAGTTCGTGATAATGCCGAACACAATGTTTGATTCGTTCTGTCCGTACGGCCTTGACTTTACCGACACAACTTCCTGTGAGGAGGTAGATGCGTCGACCGCAATGTCGAACTCCTCGAATTCTCCGCGCGGGAAGGTCTCTGTCACCGGATAGCCGGTGCGGGTTGCCATCTTGATGATCTCGTACGGATACAGCGTTCCGCGCTGACGCGCGCGCACGACCTTGGCGACGTAGGCATCCATAGGGGCTAACGGCTCGGTTGACGGCGAGCGCCCCCGGAGGCTGAAACTGGAGCCGGAAACGTTCTCAAAAACCAACTCGAGCTGCTCGAGCTCACCGTCGCTCGGCCGTGGGCGGCGGGAGTACACCACCAATTGTTCCAGCCCCAGATCGGCGGTGCGAGCAGCCAGTCGACCTCCGTAGTCGCGCAGCTGGTCTATATCGGCGCCCATTACGGTGCGGGCGTGCAGGAAGATACGGTTCCAGTGCAAACGGCGCTTGCGCGTCGCCTGCTCGGCACGCATCGCGTACACCGCTTCCATCAATACGTTCTCCAGCGCGACCATGCGTGCGATTTTGCCGTGCTCGTCGAGCTCTACCCGCGTTGAGGGTATCTGCACGAGCGCGAACAGGCGCTCATCACGCGGGTTGTCTTTCGCGGTCGCTCCGATCAAATATACCGACTCGCTGCGATACAGCATCACCAGGTCGAAGCGGCGGAGGCGGAACACGCGCAGCTCGCGGTAACTCACCGGCCCGAACGAGAGCCTGCCCAGATCTTCGCACCAAGCGCCCTCCGGGGAGTAATGCAGCGTGCGGTAGTAACGCCGCCCATCCGGCGGGACAACCGCGAGCGCAAGATGCGCTACCGGCAGAGGCTGCTGCAGGGCGTACTGCAGGAAGCTCTCATTGTCGGTGTTCTGGGCAGGTCGTGCGATAAGCAGCGCGACCTCGGCTTCAACGGCGTGCTCAGCGGACTGCTCGGACAACAGCTCGGCTATCGCGGTGTAGGCTGCTTCGTAGTGCTGCTCTTCGGTTACCGCAACCAGCGACGTCACAAAGCGCTGATCGCCCGGCTCGTACAGACTGCTGCGGCAGTGGGCGCGAAACGCCGTCACTGCAGCTGAGTTCAAGGTAACCCGCTCGCCGCCGTGATACTCGCGGTCGCGGTTGATGCGGCGCGCGAGTACTTCTATCGCGATGGAGGCGCGCGTGCCGCTTGGGTCGGCGATGATCTCCGAAACCAGCCCGGCGACGACATTGTGGCCGGTGTCGACCAGGTTCTGCAGAACCTGGCGCTTGGTATGCGGCTTGTGCTCCCCGCGCCGGCCGGACACCAAATCAAGCGCGCGGGAAACCATACCGCCCTTTACTTCGCGCAGTTGCTGCAGCAAGACACGGTCGACGAAATGGTAGCGCGCGTGAATTGCCGCATCAGCAAGATTGGGCGCTTCGGACTGCGACAGAAACGCGACTCCATCGAGCGTGTCGGCGAGGTGCTCGGGAACAGCTTCAGAAGAAAGCCGGCGCTCGAGCTCAAACAGCGAGAACTGCAGCAGGTCGCGCTTCAGCTTCAAATCGGCGTGGGAGCGATACATCCGCAATAAGGCCTCGCGCAGCCGGTCCTCGTCGCTGCCCTGGTGCAGACCGTACCAGCCCAGCACCTGCTCCAGCGCTCGGAGAAACTCTTCGGGAAGCCCTTTTTCGCGATCGACGATTCGTTTGAAGTAGTGAACAAGCAGCTCCTGATAGGTTGCCGGCCGGGCGAACCCGGCCGCCTCGGCGCTGGTTCCGGCGAACAGGCGTTCGATTCCGGCGAACATCCTGATGCCGTCCAGCAGGCACTCGACGAACTGCGCGCTCACCGTTTCGTCGTTTTCAGCGTGCTCCTTCATCGCGGTGAACAGCGCGAATACATCGTTGCGATGGTCGTAGCCGAGAAACATTGCGCGATACTCACGGGCGAGCATCTGCCAAGCTGCGCGGTCGGCGTTGGGGTGCTCCGGGGTGAACTCAATTGGGGGCGCCTGCTGGGAAAGCCCGTTGTCAACCTCGCCTCCGGCCTCTACCTGTACCAATGGTTGTCCGGCGGCAACCTGCTCGCCCTTGCGTACCAATACCTCCTTGACGACTCCGGCCTCGGGGGCTTCAACCACCATTTCCATCTTCATCGCTTCAAGCGACAGCAGAATCTCGCCCTTCTCAACCGTCTGCCCGGGCTCCACCGCAACAGACAGCACCAGCGACGGCGAAGGTGCTTTGACCGCGCCGCCTGCTTCAACCCCAATGCTGTAAGGCACGCCGTTGACTTCGCACTGCAGCGCATCGCCGCGGTCAACGAGTTGAATACGGTAGCGTTTATCGCCGTACACCAGCAGCGACTCCTGATCGCGCTCGGTGTACTGCGCCACTAAGACGAGGCCGTTGATCTCGAGATGATAGCGGTCGCTGCCGAGCGCCTGCACGAGGAACTGATACGAGCGTCCCTCGGCGCTCAGCACGCACTGTATGCCTTTCGCGTCGCCGACCTCGCGCGGGTACCCGCCGGTGGACAACTGCTGGTTGAAGTTGGCGATCTCTGCGCGGTACTGCGTCAAGTACTGGTCTACCGCGGCCGCGACCAGCGCAACCTGAAAGTGCTCGCGCGCAGCCGGGCGGCGGCTCTCAACGAGCCACTGCTCCACAAAGCGGGTGCTTACGCCGCCGGCGACGACCTCCGGCGTGTTGAGCAACTCCAGCAGGAACGGCCGGTTGGTTGTCCCGCGCTCTATCTTGATGCGCAGCTCCTGCAGCGCGCGTTTCAGTCGCGCGATCGCTTCACGCCGCGTAGGGCCGGTGGCGATGATTTTCGCGACCATTGAGTCGAACTCGGTGGGGATTACGCTGCCGTGCTCTATACCTGAATCCACCCGAATGCCCGGACCGGAGGGGATGATGTAGCGCTCTACGCGGCCCGGTGCGGGGGTGAAGTCGCGATCGGGGTCCTCGGCGTTGAGCCGTACCTCAACCACATGCCCGCGAGGCTCAGCGGCGGCGGGCGCGGCGATGCTCGCACCGCAGGCTACATCGATTTGTCCCTTCACGAGGTCAACGGCGTACAGCTGCTCGGTGATGGGGTGCTCCACCTGTAGCCGTGTGTTGACCTCCATGAAGTAGAACGCCTCGGTATCAAGGTCGTACAAGAACTCAACCGTCCCGGCGCTTTCGTACCCGGCGGCCTTGATGAGCCGTGCGGCGGCCGCTTCCATCATGGCAATGTACTCGGCGCTGAACTGTGGCGGCGGCGTTTCTTCTATGATCTTCTGATTGCGGCGCTGCACCGAGCAATCACGGACACCGAACGTGCGCACCGTGCCGTGGTGGTCGGAGAGGCACTGTACCTCTAGGTGGCGACCGCGCTGCACCAGGTGCTCCATGAATACAACGTCTCCCCCGGTGATGCGCACTGTCTCCTCGCGGGCCGAGTTGTACTGGCGCTCAAGCTCATCAGGGTCCATTACGAAACGAATCCCACGGCCTCCCCCCGCGTTTGCAGCTTTGATGATGCACGGGTATCCGATTGTCTCAGCCGTCACGCGCGCCTCCTCGAGGCCGTTCACCGCTCCTTTGCTCCACGGGAGGATCGGGACGTTGCTGCGCTCGGCGAGGTCCTTGGCTTGGATCTTGTCGCCCAACAGCGCCATGGCTCTTGAAGGCGGACCGAGAAACACCAAGCCTTCCTGTTCCAGCATCTCAATGAACTCGGCATCTTCCGAGAGAAAGCCCCAACCGACCCAGACCGCGCTGCATCCGGCGTGTTTCAGCGCCTCAACCATCAAGCGGCGATTGAGATAAGGGCTCCCGATGCTTCCAGCGAAGTCGGGGAGGCTAGACAGCCGTATCGCGAGGTCGGCCTCCTTGACGAACAGCGCCTCTTCCTCTACGTCAAGATAAAACGCGGCCGTACTGAGAACTCTGTCGTGCAGAGAGTTATACTCGCGCACCGCGCGGATGAACCGCATCGCCGCTTCACCGCGGTTGATTATTCCAATACGTGCATCAGTTGCAAGCGTTCGCTGTTGTTTCATGCCGTTTCCCTCTTGTGTTGTGGTGGAACCAACAGGGCTGTATGCTACCTGCATGCCAACAGCAGGGTCAAGGCGGTGGTCCCGAGCGCGCAGCATCCTCCATTGCTGTCAGCTGCGGAGTGGGCTACACTTAGCGCTATGAAAACGAACCGAGAAGCTATTTCGACCACCGCAGCCCCGAGCGCGGTTGGTCCGTACTCGCAGGCGGTGGCGGTGGGTGACATGCTCTACACTGCCGGACAAATCCCCTTGGACCCGGCCGGCGGTGAGCTCCTGTCCACCGACGCCACAGAGCAGATTGCTCAGGTGCTTCGTAATCTGGATGCAGTGTTGCGTGCCGGGCAATCCTCTCCGGCGCAGGTGGTTAAGGTGACCTGCTTTTTGGTCGACCTTGCCGATTTTCCGGCGGTGAACAGAGCGTTCGCTGAGTTTTTCACTCAGCCGTATCCGGCGCGCTCGTGCGTTCAGGTTGCCGCGCTGCCGAAAGGCGCGCGCGTTGAGGTTGAGGCGATTGCGCTTCGCACTGCTTAAGCTCGGCGGCCGCAGTATCAGGATAGTCGCGCTGAGTAAACCGGGTCTCCGGTACTACCCTCTGCTGCGGTGCAGCGCTACTGCTGCTGTAGATGGTTCTCTATTGCTTCGAAGATGCCTTCGCCAATATCCCATACCTCGTCGTATAACTCACGCAGTGGGGGGCTCGGCAGCGCCTGCCGCAGTCCCAGCTCCTGGTTGAGAAACTGCCGGCGAGCTTGGATCTGCTCTTGCCACGGGGTTGAGCGTATGGCCCGGTCCCACAGCGCCACGGCAACCATGGGATCGCGGCGCTGCGCTCGCACCGCCGCGCGAATCTCACCTTCGGCCCCGCGCGGGGGAATCAGCACCACCCCGAGAGCGAGGGTAAACGAGACGATCAGAGCGATAACTGAACCGCGATCCACGGCACCCAAACTCCACCCGCAAGTATATCACACCGAGGCGGTGTTCGCCCAAGGTGCGGCAATAGGATAGAATGCCGGTATGCACGCGCTGCTCGTAGGCGTCAACGGGCGCTACTCACACACCAATCTCGCGCTGCGCTATCTTCGCAACGAAATCCGTGCTGCCGGTCACGACGCCGGCATCCTCGAGTTCGAGATCACCGATCGCCGCCAGGACATGCTCGAGGCGATCGTGCTCGCCGGCCCGCAGGTGCTGTTGCTTTCGGTGTATGTCTGGAATGCGGCGATTGTGAAGGCGCTGCTGCCGGATATTCGCAGTCTGCTGCCCGATACCGCACTTATTCTCGGGGGCCCCGAAGTTACGTACAGCGCCCGGCAGTGGTTGCACGCCCGTCCCGAGATAGATCTGATTGTGGCCGGACCCGCAGAGGAGGCAGTGCGGCGTTTGGCGGGCGCTGACTTCGCGATACCGGCCGAGCGTGTGCTGGCCGTTCCAAACCGCCCCTTTGCCGAAATCGCGTTTCCGTATCTCGAGGAGGACTTCGCCGCACTTGATCACCGCTACATCTACTACGAGTCGAGTCGCGGGTGTCCGTGCTCGTGTTCGTACTGCGTATCTGGTCGCGACGATCAGCGGCCGCAGTTCCGCCCGCTTGAGCTCGCCTTGAGCGAGCTGGATCGTATTGTGTCCGCCGGGCGGCGCTTGGCAGGGCCGCCTATCGTGAAGTTCGTTGACCGTACCTTCAACGCCGATCCGGCGCGTGCGTGCGCAATTTGGCGACACCTTGCGCAGTTGGAGGCCGAGGTGACCTTTCACTGCGAAGTGCATCCGGCTCTTTTGACGGAAGAACACTTTGAGGTGCTCGCCGCCGCGCCGCCGGGGCGGCTGCAGTTCGAGATCGGCGTACAGTCGATTCATCCGCGGACCCTGCAAGGCGTGCAGCGCGCCGGGGCCTGGAGCCGGTCGCGCCCGCTTGTGAAACGGCTGATTGAGCTTGGGACCGTTGCGGTGCACCTTGATCTCATTGTCGGTCTGCCGTACGAGGGGCTTGCCGAGATCGGCGCCTCAATCAATGACGTTATCGCGCTGAAACCCGATCGCTTTGACATCGGGTTTCTGAAGAGCTTACCGGGAACGACGATCCGTGCACAGACCGAGCAGAACGGCCAGATCGCAATGCAGGAGGCACCTTACCAAGTACTCGCGAACCGATGGCTCAGCCTCGGCGAGATCGCCCGCCTGCGGCGGGTTCAACAGCTCGTGGACGCGGTCTGGAACGCGAACCGTTTGGAGAGCGAGCTGGACACGCTCGCCGACCGCCACGGCGGCTACTTCAACGCCTTTACGGCACTCCTTAACCGTGCGGAAGCGGCCGGCTACAACCTCGCGACCCGCCGGCGGCATAAGGTCGAGGCGTTTGTCCGCGGCGCCGCTTAGCCTAGCCGGGCCGGCACAATGCTGCCGATAGGTTACGGTGCTCCGGTTTTTGCGGTGCTCGGATTTTTCTGCGTTGCCCGGCAGGCGCAGCTCGTGATAAGCTGTCAGGTGTCAATACCGCAATCTCTCGGGAGGTAGACGACGATGGAGATAACACGTCGCGTCTTTCTCAAGACGGCGCTTGTGGCGGGCGGGTCATTGCTTTTGAAAG
>PWQX01000042.1 GCA_003556605.1 Spirochaetaceae bacterium | reverse complement strand
TATGTCGCCTGTTATCTTCGCGCGGGTCCGGCATACTGCCGAAATGATCAATGATGTTCGCACTTCTCATCAAGTCCCTCCCAGTGGTCGATCTAGGAGGGAGTGTTCCATGCTCTCCCGGCTAGCGTCTAGTACTAGACAGGCGTTTACTAGTCAGACGTTTAGTGGCATCTGCGTGAGCCCTGGACGGATACCTGATAGCTGTTGACACTACCGGAAAACCGTACTAAGCTATTCCTGCTGAAAATATTGGTGTTAAAGATTTTGTGACTCAGAGTTCTGCGAAAAAAACAGATATGGAAGCAGACGATGGATCTGCATTACGAAGACCCGGACGTTGACCTCTTATACAACCGCATCTGGGGCGAAGATATTCATTACGGAATCTACTCAGGTGAAGACGATCGGATTGAGGATGCAACTCAGCGCGCTAAAGCCGTAATGGCCGAGCCGTTGCCCCTGAGCCCGGATTCGGTGGTGCTTGAGGTCGGCTGCGGATACGGCGCAACCGCGCGCTTTCTGGCTGAGCGCTTCGGGTGCCGCGTTGTTGCAACCAATATCTCGAAAGCTCAGTTAGCACACGCAGCACGATCCACTGCCGGCACCCCGCAGGCCGCTCTTATCACCTTCGAGGAAGCCGACTACCACACACTACCGTACGAGAACAACCTATTCGATTGCTGGTGGTGCCAGGAGGCGCTGGTGCATTCCCCGGACAAAGCGCAAGTCTTGGCCGAAGCGTACCGTGTACTGAAGCACGGCGGCCACGCGGTTATATCGGATCAAATTTTTCGTCCCGATCGGTTGGATCCGGCTGAACGTGCGGCGGTACGCGCGCGGTATCATACCGACAGCATCGCCGGCCCCGAAGACTACGCCGTGATGATCAGGAACGCCGGATTCGAGCTTCTAGAACACCGTGACTGGCAAGAGCACGCGACGATTCACCGTCGCAAGATTCGCGATCGCTTAGCGGAGCTCATTCCGGAATTGAGCGGCAGTATCGCACCCGAAACACTCAGGCGAAACTACGACAGCTGGAGTGCCTGGGTAACTCTGGCGGAAGAGAAGAAGCTCGGCTTCGACTATTACCTCGCACACAAGCGTTAAGAGGAACCAGTACCCTAGAAAATAGGAGATTCACCATGGACGAATGCTTGCAAGAGGCGCTGCGACGCGCACCACAATTCAAGGGCCTTGACCCTAACGAGGTTGAGACACAGCGACTCGGCGGCCTCACTAACATCGTCTACCGCGTCACCCACGACGACACACCGTATGTGGTTCGCATCCCCGGTGAGGGCACCGAAGAGTACATCGACCGATCGGTAGAGGCTCATAACGCGAAACAAGCCGCCGCTGCCGGCGTAAATGCCCCGGTGCTGTACTTCGACGAAGACGACGGCTTGATGGTGTGCCGCTATCTCGAAGGGTATCGTACCATGTCGCCCAAGCGGTTCCGCCGGCACAACGACGCGGTAGAGCGCGCCGGAGAGGCACTTCAACGAATGCACACCAGCGGCCGGCAGTTCCGGTTCAGATTCGAGCTGTTCGCGATGATCGATGAGTACCTCGGGGTCTTGCAGCAGTTGGACTGCACGCTTCCGGACGGCTACCATGACGTAGTCGCGGAAGCCGAGGCCGTACGCGAAACGCTCGCAGCCAATCCACAATCGTTGGCCCCGTGCCATAATGACCCACTGTGCGAGAACTTCCTCGACAATGGAAACCGTACCTGTATTGTGGACTGGGAATACTCCGGGATGAACGAGCCCCTTTGGGACGTCGCGGACCTCTCGGTAGAAGCGGGACTGTCGGAGGATCAGGATTTGGTATTACTCCGCGCCTACAACGAGGGGTCTTACACCGCCGCAGAGCTCGGACGCATGCGCATCTACAAAGCAATGTGTGATCTGCTGTGGACGCTATGGGGGCTCATTCAGTATGCTAACGGAAACCCTGCTGATGATTTCTGGGCCTATGCTACCGAGCGGTTCGCACGCTGTAAGGCGCTGATGGCCCAACGGGAGTTTGGTACGTATCTTCAAGACGTGCGCCACAACAACTGAGCGAGGAAGCCGGACCTCATGATGCCCGAGCCGGTCGAAGCCCTCCTTTTCGACAAAGACGGCACCTTGTTTGCCTTTCACCAAACCTGGGTGCCGATTAATCACGCCGCAGCCCTCTCGGCGAGCAACGGTGATCGGAAACTGGCACAAAGCTTGCTAAAAGCTGCCGGTTACGACCCTGATCGCGACGACATCGTACCGGACGGGCTTCTGGCCGCCGGTAATACCGTTGAGATCGCGCACTGCTGGAATGCCGTGCTTGCCTCTCACCACCGCAGAGGGCAGCACAGGCAGCAACCCACCGCTGAGAACCCCAGCCTCGAAGAGATTGTCGCCCGAATCGAAACCGTATATCGCCGCGAGGGGCCCCGCCGGTCGGTGCCGGTTACAGACCTCCCTGCGCTCTTCGCCGAGCTTACCGGCGCCGGGTATGTGCTCGGACTCGCCACCAGCGACAGCGCCGCGGCAGCCGAGGACACGTTGAGGCATTTCGGGCTGAAGGACTACTTCGCACTTGTGGCCGGGTATGACAGCGGTTTCGGCATAAAGCCGGATCCCGGAATGGTGAGTGCGTTCTGCACTCGAATCGGGGTGTCTGCAGAGGCGGTTGCAGTCATCGGCGACACACCTCACGATATGCAGATGGGGCGCCGCGCCGGAGTCGGGTGCGTAATAGGCGTACTGACCGGCGCAGGGCGTGCACACGATCTCCGGCCTCTTGCCGACCACGTGATTCCGGACATCGCCGCGCTCAGGGGACTACTGAAACTGTCGAAATAGGTCGCCTCGCCGGCGAAGTTCTCAGCCGAGCTGCTCTTGCGCTTGCGGCACTCGTCCACTCGGAAAACCATATCAAGCACCCAGTCCTGTTTGCCCTCAAGCCGGCCGATCGCACCGCCCGCTCAACACTCGCGCACCCCAATCGTGCCGTGGTTCTTATCTACGCTCTTGTAGTGTAGTCGATTGGAGGCTGTTCGTGCTCGGCTGTAGCGCTGATGTCATCAGTGAGCTCATCGGCAAAATGCGGGCTCAGGTCCTCTGCAAGCGTAGCCTGCTTGTCCTTCAGCGTTAGTACATACTCACCCCCGGTGTCGATGCCTATGTGCTGGCCCTGTGTTTCTATGGGTCGCACGTTGCTGGTGGTATGGTGTACAGTCACGCTGATGAGCACTCCCGATGAGCATCGCCGGCTCGGTATCTCCGCGCGCGCGTGGGTAATCTGGGCGGTCGTTATGACCGCCTATTTTGTAGGGTATTTCCACCGCCTCGCCCCAGGTGTTCTGCGCGAACCGCTGTTCGACGATTTTGGTCTTTCGGCTACTGCATTCGCACACGTGGCTTCAGCATACTTTTACGCCTATGTTCTCCTACAGATCCCGGCCGGAGCTCTCGCCGACGTGCTGGGGCCGCGTTGGCTCATCGCTGCCGGCGGCGGGCTCGCGGGGCTTGCGTCGCTGCTGTTCGCCGCTGCGCCGAACGTCGCCGTGCTGTTCATTGCCCGCCTGTGCGTTGGGGCAGGTGTCTCGGTGGTGTTTCTTTCGCTGTTGAAGCTTGTTGCGGTATGGTTCCCGGAACGCTTGTTCGCCACAATGACCGGGCTCTCGGCCGGCCTGGGTAATCTCGGCGGGCTCGCCGCGCAGACTCCGCTTCACATAGCGGTGATCACCTTCGGATGGCGCGGCTCTTTCGCCGCCGTTGGTCTCACCGGTGTAGCCATCGCAATCGCCTGTTTCGCCGTGGTTCGCGATCGGCCGCGACCGCCGAGCGGTCGCTACGAGCCCTCGGTGCAGGCAACCCCCACAGCTACCGATGGTATCATCGGTACCGGGCGGGTTGGGGGCACGGTTTTGCCGGCTTTGCGCGCGGCGCTGCTAAACCGCCGTACCTGGCCGCCGTTTATCGTGTTCATGGGTTATTACGGTGCGTTCATCACCCTCACCGGCAGTTGGGGGCAGGGATATCTCGTCACGATTTACGGTCTTGATTCCGGCCACGCCACCGACCTCCTGATGGGGGCCGTTCTTGGATTCACGGTGGGCGGAGTCGGCATTGGTAAGCTCTCGGACGCGGTTCGGCGGCGCCGCGTCCCGAGTGTGATCGTTGGGGGAGTGACGGTGTCGGCATGGGTCGCACTGTTAGCCGCACCTGCGTGGCTGCCGGTCTCGCTGACGGTGGTGCTGATCGGCGCCGGGTCGGTCGTTCCGATGATAACGCTCGCCTGCGGGAAGGAAGTCAATCATCCGCAATACTCCGGCACGGCCACCGGCGTGGTCAACATCGGCGGGTTCCTCGGTGCCGCACTGGTGCCGCTCGGCATTGGGGCGGTGTTCGATTATGCCGGGGGCGGCATCGACGACGCTGTGCTGTATCGTGTCGCGTTCATGCTGTGCCTATTCTCGGTACTCATTGCGTGGGCAGCCTCCTGGCGGATGACCGAGACGTATGCACGAAACGTCTACTTCGACTGAAACAGCGCTGAGCGTTTCTGGGCACGGGCTCCCGAACGCCGCACTGGCTGTCTGCTCGCCGTCACGCCTGCGCCTGTGCAACCCGATCCCACACAATTTCCGCGATCCGTTCGTCGATTCCGAGTACCGGCGCCAAGGTCAAGGTGAGGTCAGGCCGTGCAGTACGCTCAGCCTCAATTACCTGGGGAATGTCGTGCGCAACGTGCGCTCCTTCGTAGAAGAATATCGGCACCAACACGATCCGGCGAAGCCCTTCATCAGCCAATCGGGTGATCACCGCCGAGATGCCGGGAGCCGCGAACTGCAGGAACGCCGCCTCAACGCGTATCTCAGGGTCGCCTGTAGCCTGCACGAGCCGGCAGAGGCGGTCTAACGCAGTATTCGCTTCGACCCGCCTGCTACCGTGTCCTATCAATACAATCGCTTCATAGTCACTCATACATCATCCTGTTTTGTCTCGAGCGCAGTCTTGAGAAGCTCATCCAGTCGAAGCCGCACAGCCTCAATGCTGCCGCTTCGCACCAACTCCCGCATCTGCGGCGCCGCAGCCGCGCGCAGCAGCACCGAACGGCTCCCGGTATCCGCTATCCTCGCCTGCGCCTCAGAGCGAAACCATCTGAGCAACGCCACGTACTCGCCGAATCCTTCGTACTTCTTCTCCAACTCGCGCGCAATCTCGGCAGCGAGCGCCGGGCCCGCCCCCCCGGTTGACACCGCAATCTGTAACTCGCCGCTGAGCGCAACCGCAGGGACCCGGAACGATCCCTGCTCGGGCACGTCGGCAACATTCACTAGCACACCGAGCTCCATGCAGCGTTTCGCAACCCGGGCATTTGTATCGCGCTCGTCGGTGGCCGCGAATACCAGGAACGCACCCGCAAGGTCATTGTCTGTGAAGCGCCTCGGTATTACCGTGAGCTCGTGATCACGCTCGAGACGCCGGATCTCTGGAGTCACCGCCGGACTGATCACCACGAGCGTCGTCTCAGAACAACTGTGTCTCACGAGACCTTTGAGTTTACGCTCCGCAACATGCCCTCCGCCGACCACCACACAGCGGCGTCCGCAAAGGTTGAGTACTACCGGATATCCGCTGCAGCTCATACTACGCCCGCCCTCACACGCTCATATTACACAAGTCCGCCGCGGTTGATGAACCGGACCGTACCCGACTCTCGTGCGCCCGCTTGGGTTGACCCAACCGGGCCCGCCTTCCGGCTTACCGTCACCCCGGGCGCTAACAGCGGTTCCAGATACCTCCCGGTATACGAACCGGGTGAGCTCACGATAGCCTCAGGCGGCCCAGTCGCCACAATCTCACCGCCATTGGCGCCTCCCTCCGGGCCGAGGTCAATCACCCAGTCCGCTGCGGCAATCAGATCAAGATTGTGCTCGATCACGATCACAGTGTTTCCGTCTGCAACTAATCGACGAATGGTCTCCACTAGTTTCTCCACGTCCGCCATGTGCAACCCAACGGTCGGTTCATCAAGCAGATAGAGGTTGCCTCCGCGCTCGCGGGCCGTCGGTGCGGTAGCGAGCTCGGTGACCAGCTTGAGTCTCTGCGCTTCCCCGCCGCTCAACGTAGGACTCGGCTGCCCGAGCCGCAGATAGCCCAAGCCCACTGCGCTGAGCAGCGCGAGAGCATCGCGAACGCGCGGCTGCGCTTGGAAGAAGACGCCGGCTTCTTCAATACTCATCTCGAGCACATCGGCGATGCTCTTACCCTTGTACCGTATCGCCAAGGTCTCTTGGGCAAACCTCGCGCCGCGGCAGTCTTCACACGATACGCGAACATCCGGCAGGAAGCTCATCTCGATTTTGCGCAGCCCTTGGCCGGCACAGCCGGCGCATCGCCCCTCCGGGGTGTTGAACGAGAACCGTCCGGGTCCATACCCTCGCATGCGAGCCTCCGGGGTACCGGCAAACAGCTTGCGAATCTCATCGAAAACCCCAACGTAGGTCGCCGGACACGAGCGCGGCGTCTTTCCGATGGGGGCCTGATCAACCTCACGAACTCGCCGGATGCTTTCGTAGCCCTCAAGAGCGTCGCATCCGTACAGCACCTGCTCGTCAGCGGACACGGTTCCAGACACAATGTTTTGCAAGCTGCGGTACAACACCTGCCGAACGAGGGTGCTCTTACCACTGCCGCTGACTCCGGTGATACACACGAAGCTTTCAAGCGGGAACGCGGCATCGACGGCTTTCAAGTTATGCAGCCGAGCACGCCGGATGGTACACCATGTGTACGCCCCCGGTGGGCCACCACCGGAAGGCCGGGCAACCGCGTCGCGGCGAAACGCGCGTACCCGCATACCGTTTTCAAGATACCTTCCGGTCACGCTTTGGGGAGCCGCGCAGACTGTTTGTAGGTCACCGGACGCCACCAACCGACCGCCGTGCACACCGGCTCCCGGCCCGAGATCAATAATATGATCGGCAGCACGAATAGTGGCCTCGTCATGCTCCACTACCACCACCGTGTTGCCGCGCTCCACCAGCCCATGAAGCGTCCGCAGCAATAGTGCGTTGTCGCGGGCGTGCAAACCAATTGTCGGCTCGTCAAGCACGTACAAGACCCCCCGCAGATTCGACCCGAGCTGGGCCGCAAGCCGGATTCGCTGCGCCTCACCCCCGCTCAAGCTCGGCGCGCTGCGGTCCAGCGTTAGATATCCCAACCCTACTTCGCGTAGAAAACTCAACCGTTCGGTAAGCTCCGCAAGAATATCACGACCGATCGCGGCTTCTCGCGCGCTGAGCGTCAGCCCCCCCAAGATCTCGTACGCCGCGTCAACCGACAGCGCGGCAACATCCGGCAACGTGTAGCGGTTGAACCGGACGGCTCGCGCCTCACGGCGTAGCCGCGTCCCATCGCAGCAGTTGCACACCTGATACGCGCTCTCGTCGCCGCAGCAGTCTTTGTCCTCACCGTTGGGCTCGCCCCAATCGTCGGAGTCATCCGTTCCGGGGTTACCGCCCGGAAGCTCTACGCCGGTGCCATGACAAGCCGGGCACCATCCGTGCTTCGAGTTGTACGAGAACAGCCGCGGGTCGAGGTCTTCAAAGCTTCTGCCGCACCCCGGGCAGGCGCGCTCGGTGGAGACCACCTCGCGTTCGCTCCCGTCAACGTCTATGTAGACGACCCCTCGACCAAGCGCAAGCGCGCGCTCAAGCACATCGCGGACCCTACTCTCATACCGCGGCTCGCTCACCACCGGAGCAAACGGCAGTGCGATGGTATGCTCACGATAGCGATCGAGCCGAGGCCACTTCGCCGTCGAGAGCCGCCGGCCGTCAACCTCGAGCTCTGCATGACCTTTTCCTGCCGCCCAGCGCGCCAGATCCGTGTAATACCCCTTGCGCGAGACGATCAGAGGTGCGAGGACGATAATCTCCTTTCCGCGGTGCTCGGTGAACAGCCGCGTGACAATCGAGTGCAGACTTTGCGGCGCAATCGGAAGGGTACAATCCGGGCAGTACTGCGTTCCCAACCGCACGAACAGCAACCGCAAGAAGTGGTACACTTCGGTTACCGTCGCGACCGTGCTCTTGCGCCCGCCGCGACTCGTGCGTTGTTCAATTGCAACCGACGGTGGCAATCCGGTGACTTCGTCGACCTCCGGTCGGGAAGCCGGCTGAACAAACTGGCGAGCATACGCGTTCAACGACTCCAAGTAGAGGCGTTGTCCCTCCGAGAACAGGATATCAAACGCCACAGTACTCTTACCGCTGCCACTGACTCCGGTGAGAACCGTGAGCTTTTCCAGCGGAATAGAGAGGTGCAGGTCACGCAGATTGTGTTCGCGTGCGCCGCGAAGCTCTATCGCCGACGGCCCGGCGGACGGCTCGGTGCCCCGCTCAAGCTGCGGGCGCGGTACCGCTTCGGCGGCGACCAAGCCGCCGGCGTCTACCGGGCGCTCGGCTTGCCGCGCTGCGCTGTGGCGGTCGGCGCCGTTGCCCTGTAGCAGGGCTTGGGCGGCACGCTCGCGCGCAATCCGCAGCAGCGCCTGTCCGGTATAGCTTGCGGGGCAAGCCCGTAGTTCCGCCGGCGTGCCCGTCGCCACCACTCGCCCGCCTTGAGCACCGCCTTCAGGTCCCAGATCAACAAGGTAGTCCGCAGCGCCGATCACGTCGAGATTATGCTCGATCACGAGTACCGAGTGCCCGGCAGAGACCAAACGCCGCAGCGCGCCAACCAGTACCGCGATATCGGCAAAATGCAGTCCGGTTGTCGGTTCGTCGAGCAGGAACAGATCGTGCCGGTTACCGGTCTTCAGCGCCTCCGAGAGGTGCTTGGCGAGCTTGAGCCGCTGCGATTCGCCGCCGCTCAGCGTGGGCAGCGGTTGCCCGAGCGATAGATACCCGAGCCCCAGGTCCTTCAGGGGCTGCAGCGCGCGGAGCACTTTCGGGCGGTCGGCGAAGAACCGTAATGCGTCATCTACGGTCAGGTCCAAGACCTCGGCGATAGACGCCATGCGTTCGTCCGCCCCTTCTATGCGAACATCAAGAAGCTCCCGGCGGTAGCGAGTCCCGGCGCACACAGGGCAACGGATATACACGTCGCTCAAGAACTGCATCTCGATATGCTCGAACCCGTTCCCGCCACAGTTCGGGCAGCGGCCGTCACCGGAGTTGAAGCTGAAGTCTTTAGCTTGATACCCGCGCTCACGTGCGAGCGGATGAGCTCCGAACTCGGTTCTAATCGCCGCCAGCGCACCAATGTAACTCACCGGACACGAGCGCGCAGTCTTGCCGATCGGCGCCTGATCCACGAGCACCACGTTATCTATGTGGCCGGCGCCGATCAGCGCCTCCAATCTACCGGGCTCATCGGTGGCCTTCCCGCGCGCCCGCAAGAGGTGACGGTACAGCACCGTTTCGACCAGCGTAGACTTTCCGGCGCCGCTCACGCCGCTAATCACCACCAGCCGCTGCAACGGCAGCTCAAGGTCAATGGAGTGTAGATTGTGTTCGCTTGCACCGCGCACCACCAGCGCCTTGGCCGCAGCTGACCGCGGGTACTCTTCACTCCGGGGCCCGCCGGTCCCGGCCTCGCATACTTGCGCCTGAACGCCGGCTTCACGCTGAGCCTCGGGCGCGACGCTGAGCTCGCCCCTCAGATACGGAGCGGTGGTTCCGGCGCCGCCCGCAAGCAATTCGCCGAGGCTGCCGCCGAACACCACAGCACCACCGCCACTTCCCGCCGCCGGCCCCATCTCGATTACGTTGTCGGCCGCCATGATGAGCTCCGGGTCGTGCTCAACGACCAGCAGAGTATTGCCGGCGTCACGGAGCCCGCGCAACACTGCGATCAGGCGGCCGATATCGCGCGAGTGCAGACCTATACTCGGCTCATCCAGCACGAACAAGGTGTTCACAAGCGATGTCCCAAGTGCCGTTGTAAGGTTGATACGCTGTACCTCACCACCGCTAAGCGTACGCGATTGCCGGTCGAGCGTCAGATAGCCGAGCCCCACATCCATGAGATAGCGCAGCCGCGTGGTCACGCTGCTGAGGATCAGTTCGAACGGGTCCTCACTCGAGACTGGAATGTGCCGCGCTCGCAGAGCACGCATGAGCTCATAGACGTCCTCGATCGGCATTCGGACTAGCTCATCAAGTCCGTACCTGTGGTCTTCAAGCTCCAGCTTCCACAGCAACGATTCGGGTTTAAGACGGGCGCCACGGCAAGCCGGACATACCCGATAGCTGCGATAACGCGAGAGGAGCACGCGTATGTGCATCTTGTAGCTCCGCGACTCAAGCCACTGAAAAAAGCGCTCGGCGCCGTACCACACGCCTTCATTCCAATCGCCTTCACCGGCTATGACCCAGCGACGGTCTTCCTCGCTGAGATTGCGCCACGCGACATCGGTCGGCACACCGCGCTGTTCGGCAAATCGCAAGAGATCTTCACGGCATTCAGAGTAGCTGTCGGTTTCCCACGGCTTGATTGCGCCGCCTGCTAAGCTCAGAGTATCGTCGGGAATCACCAGGTTATAATCGATGCCGATCACACGACCGAACCCGCGGCAGGTTTCGCACGCCCCGACGGGTGAGTTAAACGAGAACATGCTTGCGATTGGGTCACGGTAGTGCGTATCACACTCGGGGCAGTGCAGATCTTGCGAGAATCGACGCGTGGCGATCACCGTCTTACGATCGGGGTGATACAAGGACACCGCGACCCGGCCGCCTCCCGTATGCAGGGCCGCCTCCAGCGCTTCGATCACGCGCGCTCGCTGTGATCGCTCGAACCGTACCCGATCCTGGATAACTTCCAGTACGGTTTCCCCTACCGCGCCGAAACGCGTGTAGCCTTGCGAGCGGAGCACCTGCTGCAGCGACTCGACCGAGGAGCGCGCCGGCAGCGGCACTTCAAACCAGATCACCAGCGGCAGACGCGCACCGAGGTCTGTATATTCCGCGGCCCAAGGCTCGAGCGCTTCATAGACGCTCTCGGGATCGTCACGCTGCACCGCCCGGCCGCAACCGCCGCAGAATAAGCGGGAAGCCCGCGCGTACAAGAGCTTGAGGTAATCGTTGAGCTCGGTCATGGTTCCGACCGTTGAGCGCGAGGTACGCACTGGGTTGGTCTGATCGATTGCGATTGCCGGAGGAATACCGCTAATGCGCTCCACCTTCGGCTTATCCATCCGGTCGAGAAACTGCCGCGTGTAGGCCGAAAACGTCTCTACGTAGCGCCGTTGGCCCTCGGCGTACACGGTGTCGAACGCAAGCGACGACTTTCCCGAACCGCTGACCCCCGTGATCACCGTGATACGTCCCAGCGGTATCTCGAGGCTGATATGCCTGAGGTTATTGGCGTACGCGCCCTCTATGGTGATAGTGCGCCGTTCTTGACTCAACAGTGTTGCAACCCTTGTGTGCTATGTTTCGGCTGGACGCCGGCGCGCCCAGGCTGCGGGCGCCTAGGCTACAGCAGCCCCTCTCGGGCCGTTGAACCGTAGGCTTAAGATAGCCTCACAGCGACGCCTGCGGCAACGCCGCGCTCGGCGTACTGTGCTTTCCGCGGCCATTTCGTTTGACAACATCTCAGAAGGCGGCCTATGCTCTTACGTACGCGCTCAGCGCCGTAATCCGGATCACGCACTACGAGGGGGACCGATCATGGAACCGTTTCTCGGCGGGAATTTCTTGCTGCAGACCGAAACCGCACGCCGGCTGTATCACCAGCACGCCGCTAAGATGCCGATATATGACTTTCACTGCCATCTACCGCCGGCAGAGATCGCTCAAGACCGCCGCTATACCAATATCAGTGAGATTTGGCTCCACGGCGATCATTACAAGTGGCGGGCGATGCGAACCAACGGCATCCCGGAGGATCGTATCACCGGCGAGGTCGGCGACCGCGAGAAGTTTCAAGCTTGGGCGGAGACAGTTCCGAAGACAATCGGCAACCCGCTGTATCACTGGACACACATGGAGCTGAAGACGTTCTTCGGCATTGATAACGCCGTGCTCAATCCCGATACCGCTGAGCAGATTTGGCAGCAGACCTGTGAAGCCTTGCAGCGCCCTGAGTTCTCGGTCCGGAGCCTGCTTGAGCGCATGCAAGTGAAGCTGGTCTGCACTACCGATGATCCTGCCGACGATCTGGCGCAACATCGCGCTGTCGCGAAGGATCGCTCGTTTCACACTGCGGTAGTGCCGGGGTTTCGGCCTGACAAATCTTTGCAGATCGGTGCCGGCAGCGTCTTCCGCCCCTATCTCGAGCGACTCGGTAACGCCTCCGGCATCGAGATTTCAGGCCTCACGAGCCTCAAGGACGCCCTCTCCAAACGTCTGGAGTACTTCCACCAAGCGGGCTGCCGGATCTCCGATCACGCTTTGACCGAACCGGTGGCCGCCGCAGCCGGTGACCGCGAGGTTGAGGCGATCGTGAAAAAGGTCTTGAACGGTACCGAGCTGACCCCGCTTGAGGTCGATCAGTATACCACGCATATGCTCGTGTATCTGGGACGCGAGTACCGGCGGCACAACTGGACGATGCAGTTGCATATCGGAGCGCTGCGTAACAACAACACTCGCATGTTTCACCGTGTGGGTCCCGACAGCGGCTTCGACAGCATGGCCGATGGGCGGGTCGCCGCACCGCTCGCCCGATTCATGGACATGCTCGACCACACCGATGAGCTGCCGCGTACCGTGATCTATAATCTCAACCCGCGTGACAACGACCTGGTCGCGAGCCTGGTCGGCTGCTTCCAGGACGGCAGTGTTCCCGGAAAGGTGCAGTTCGGCTCCGGATGGTGGTTCAACGACCAGAAAGATGGGATGACGCGTCAGATGCTCGCACTCGCGAACATAGGTCTCCTGAGTCGATTCATCGGTATGCTGACTGACTCACGCAGCTTTCTGTCGTTTCCGCGCCACGAGTACTTCCGGCGTTTGCTCTGCGACATCATAGGATCGTGGGTTGAAGCCGGAGAGGCGCCGAACGACATGCGCCTGCTCGGCGAGATGGTGGAAGACATCTGCTGGCACAACGCCAAGAACTACTTTGCTATCGAGCTACCGCAGGACTGAGGCGGAAAGCGAGACACACCCCGGCGCGTAGGCCGAAGCACCGGGCCGGCACTCGGCGGATACCGTCCGCGGCTACATCAACAGGTCCGGCAGGGTCATCGAAATCGCCGGAATGAAGGTCGTAAGCAGCAGACTGATGATCATCGCGACATAAAACGGGATCAACGCCTTCGTCGCCCGTTCGATCGTAGTTCGCCCCACGGCGCTGCCGACAAACAAGGCCGTACCGACCGGCGGAGTACACAAGCCGACCCCAAGGTTCAGCATCATTACGATGCCGAACTGAATTGGGCTCATGCCGAGGGTGTGTACCACCACCGGCAGAAGAATCGGAGTTACGATCACGATCAGCGGCGCCATGTCCATGATCATGCCGAGAAAGAGCAGCATTACGTTAATCAGCAGCAACAGCAGAATGCGGTTCTCGGTAAGCCCAATCAACGCCTGCGTCACCATCGCCGGAACCTGCAGAACCGAAAGCAGCCAACCGAACGCATTCGCCGCGGCAATCAGACTCAGCACCATCGCAAGCGTCCGCAACGTGGAGTACAGTACGTTCCATGATTTCCGCCAAGTCAATTCGCGATAGACAAAAGCTGTGATAACAAACGAGTAGATCGCGGCTACCGCCGCCGACTCAGTAGCGGTAAACACCCCGCTGATCACACCCCCGATAATGATAATCGGCGTGAGCAGTCCCAATAACGCGTCTCTGGTAACCAAGAATGTCTCGCGCAGACTGTGTGAGCGTTCCCGCGGGTACCCGCGCCGTACCGCAATTGCGTAGGAGATCACCATCAGCACGATACCGAGCAGAATACCGGGAGCAATCCCACCCAGAAACAGCCGGCCGACCGAGATCCCGCCCGCCGCCAGAGAGTAGATGATCACGTTGTGACTCGGCGGAATCACGATACCCTGACAGGCGCTCGAAACCGTGACCGCGACGCAGTAATCGCCGTCGTAGCCCTTTTGCTTCATAACCGGGATCATGATAGACCCGATCGAGGAGACGTCGGCCACGGCCGAGCCGGAGATGCCGCCGAAGAACATGCTGGCCAAGACGTTAACGAGGGCTAGACCGCCACGTAGTCGCCCGATTAACGCGTTAGCGAACTGAATCAACCGCGTCGAAATACCGCCCTTCGCCATCAGCTCACCGGTTAGGATGAAGAACGGGATCGCCAAGAGCGAGAAGGTCCGCACACCGGAAGCCATCCGCTGCACGATACTCAGCAGACTGACGTTGAGGTACATGCCGGTGATGATAGACGAGACGGCCAACGCGAACGTGATCGGCAGCTTGAGCACCAGCAAGCCCAAGAACGAACCAATCAGAAGCCAGACTGCGAAGGTATCACCCACTGCCGTTCTCCTCTTTAACAGGAGTCGCGCCTTCGTCATCCTGGCTTACACCGAACAGCCGCGCCCCCTCCTCACGACCATGCTCTACGCGTTCCTGCAGCGCCTCATCGTCCTCGCCGAGATACGGGCCCATCCAGTTGTCACGCCGATCAATGCCGAACAGATCAATGAGTGACTCGATGACGAGCAATACACCGCAGATCGGCATGATGAGATAGAGATACCCCGACGGCATGCGGGTCGCCGGAAGTACTGAGCGCATCGTAGATTCCACAAGTTGGCGACCATGGAAGAACATCACCATACCGACTCCGCCGATCAGCACATTCTGTAGCTTCGCGAGGACGAAGCTGATTTTCGGGGAGAGATTCTCGGGCATGATGTTAATCGAGATGTGCATGCCCTTGCGGACGCCCAGCGCCATCGCAATGAAGGTGAACCACACCTGCAAGACCTGCGCCATTTCGGCCGACCACCGAACCCCGTGACCCACCACGTAGCGCAGATACACCGTCACACCCACGATCACGGTCATTGCAACAATCATGAGCTTTGCAACGGTCACCAGCGCGAGAAAAACGACGTTGAACGCGTTAATGACCTTTTCCATCACTCGTCTCCGCCACACTGCCTGGGCACAGCGACGCGACCCGCGTCGCAGCAGAGCGTTCGCCGGACTACACGGGTCGCGTCATGAAGCTTAACCTAACCCCCGGGCGTGTCAGTTGTTAGCGTCCGCCGTAGCGCTGGACACGCTCAATCATATCACGAACGTGAGCGGGTTGCTGCTCGTAGAGCGGTTCCATCCGCTCCTGCATCTCGGCAAGCACCTCCGGCGTCGGCGAGGTAATCACGTTACCGGCGGCGCGGATCTCATCTTCCGCCTCAAGCTCAAAATCGGCCCACAGCCTCTTTTGGTGGTCGATTGATTCCCAGGCCGCTTGACGAATGATCTCTTGATCCTCCTCAGACAGCGTCTCCCAGACTTGGGCGCTCGCTACCGTGATCTCCGGGACCATCGTGTGCTTATTCTCGATGAAGTATCGAGCCACCTCGTAATGGCTGGTAGTGAGATAGCTCGGCCAGTTGTTCTCGGCTCCGTCGATGACGCCGGTCTGCAGCCCGCTATAAACCTCACCGAACGGCATCGGCACCGGCACAGCGCCGAGCAATTCAACCATATCCATCATGAGCGGCGCTTCCTGTACCCGGATTCGCAACCCGTCGAGGTCGGCAACACTCTCCACCAAGGAAGTCGTGTAGAAGTTGCGAGCTCCGCCATCGTACCACGTTAGCCCGACAAACCCGTGGTCCTCAAGCTCCGCAAACATCTCCTCGCCGATATCACCACGCAGAACGTCCCACATGTGATCGGCATCGTCGTACAGGAAGGGCATCTGGAAGGCATCCAGCTCAGGCACAAACGCCGAGAGCGGTGAGATCGAGACACGAGTAAAATCAATACCACCGAATTGTACTTGCTCTATCGCGTCGCTTTCTTCCCCGAGCTGCGCCGAGTGGAACACCTCGATCGTGATACGTCCGTCGGTGCGTTCCTCCACCAGGCGGGCGAACTCAACGCTTCCTTGCGTGGTGGGATAATCGGGCCCATGCGTCTCGGCGAGC
>PWQX01000113.1 GCA_003556605.1 Spirochaetaceae bacterium | reverse complement strand
GCGGCCTGGATTCCGATCATCGGGGTGTACGCGGTAGCGTCAAGCAGGCTGCTGCCGGTCACCAAAACCCTGTTCAAGGACGTGGCTAAGATCCGTTCGCATCAGCCGGTGGTCGAGAACCTTAACTTCACGATCAAGAAAAACACCACCGTTGGGTTTGTGGGCCCCACCGGCTGCGGCAAGACCACGCTCATAGACCTGATACTCGGTCTGCTGTGGCCTGAGGCCGGGCGTATCTTGATAGACGATCGTCCGCTCACCGAAGACAACGTACGCAACTGGCAGGGTATGCTCGGGTATGTGCCGCAGAGCATCTACCTTACCGACGACACCGTCACCCGAAATATCGCGTTCGGCATTCCCGACGACGAAGTCGAGATGGAGGCGGTGTGCCACGCCGCCGAGGTGGCCAATTTAAGCGAGGTCATTGAGCGCGAGATGCCGCACGGCTACGACACCGTGGTGGGCGACCGCGGGCTGCGTTTGTCGGGCGGGCAGCGGCAGAGGCTCGGGATCGCTCGCGCGCTGTACCACGACCCGCAGGTATTGGTGATGGACGAGGCCACCAGCGCGCTGGACGGCGTTACCGAGAGCGCGATCATGGAAGCGATCGAGAAACTCACCGGGAGCAAGACCATTATCCTGATCGCGCATCGCCTCGCCACCTTGATGGACTGTAATCACATCTACATGCTCGAAAGCGGTCGAATTGTGGACCGCGGAACCTACCATCAGCTGATGGCCGAAAGCTCACGGTTCCAGGAGATGGCGCGCGTCGGCGAGTGAGCCGCCCCGGCCCCGCGGCCCGCCGTCCCCTGCTCACCAACACGGTGTGGGCCGGCCCCTGCGCTGCACCACGTTTGGCAGCGGCGGGTCTAGATTTCGGTATCGACCACGATCTGTGGGGTCGCCGGCGGCCCTCCACGGCTTTCGCTCCCCTCTCGGCGGGGGGCCGTAGTTGTGTCATACTGAGTTCGGTGTTGATAGGAGGTTTATGTCATGACCGGTGCTGCAACTATTGCAATACGTACGATTCGAGGTAGAGTTCGGTCATGAAAGTTCCGGCCAAGCTCGATCCACAACCGCTACTAGATGTAGTTGTTAGACTAGAGTACGCGATAGACGACGATGCATATCGGAGTATGCGGCGCTGGGTTCAGCTTCTGAGTACCCCGGGTGGGAGGAGTTTCGGCGCCGAATTGCCGCTTTGCTGCAGGCGGCGTCCAGCGAGTTTCAAGGCCGCTTGCAGTTCTCACGGATCAGGCTTAACTACATAAGCTTTTTCGAGTCAAGCGCAGATGCCGAGGCGATTGCCGATATCCTTCTGAGCACTAAGCTTGAGCACCCGGTTGAGCGGAAAGCTGCCCGTTTTGTCCTGGCCGAAGGGGCATTCCTTCACGACATATCGGTTATCGATCATGTCTCGCCGTTGCAGAGCGAAGAAAGTGGCGTTATTATTGATATTGAATCGAGCGCTGCCACGGCATTGCAGTGGCTTTCGCAACTATGGCGATGTTTGGTCGCCTTTGGCGCAGGCGAAGATGTTCCTCTTACAGCGAAGCGAGCTTGACGAAAAGCTTGTTGGGTCTAAAGAAAGGCTGAAGCGACTTAGGGCTGCAATGACCAACCGGCAGCTGCAAACAGGCCCTGAAGTAACCTGGATGTGCCGGACACTATCCGAGCTGCCGGTGAGTACGTTCGCTGTATCGCAGCTTGAAGAAGGGCGTTGGTTCTTTAAGCTTGTCTTCTCTGATTCAATTCGCGTACACGTGCAGGCTGACCGCGAAGACGATGCATTCTTCACGGTGTATCGAAACGGCACCTCAGTCGACAGCGGCTACGGAAGCTTGCGTGAAGTTGTAACCGATATTCGGAGCTCGGTCGCCGTCATTCGTTAACTCGTGCCACGTGCAGTATCCACCTGAGCTACTTCCAAAATCGAGTTATAGAATCATCGTTGTCGATGAGCTCGACAGTGACACTGTGCTCCTGCGGCGGATTCGTCCGCCTTTGGGAAAACGCGAGGTTGATGAGCTCGGCGAGTTGCCGGTCGAACGGCTTTGTCGAGAACCCGTCGCGCACAAAGCTTCATGGACTTTCTACATCCATTTACGGGGTGTTTCATCCTGACCACTTGCCGACCATTTCCCATAACTCGGGGCGGCGACTATCCGCGTCAAGGCAAGAAGCTCTCAGGTCGCCTTCAAGTGGAGCATAAGCCCACAATTTCCAATTACTGGCACTGCGAGCTCCGCTTCCATGATGAGAACCATATCGCGTTCAAACAGAACGGCAGAAAATGGCAAAAGAAAGCCTTTGAGTACATTTGGAACGAGATCAGCGCCGCTGGCGCCGCTGCAGCACGACTCCGGGGCCAAGCAGCGCGAGCTTGCCCGCGCGGTGGGGATGTCGCTTGGGATGACGAACGCACTGTTAAAGCGCCTTGCGGCGAAGGGCTTTATCACGATGAAGAAGGCCAACAGCCGTAAGATTCAGTACGTGATAACCCCCGAAGGCATGCAGGAAGCCGCCCGGCGGCTGATATTGTGCAGCTGAGCTCAAATACCAAAGCGGCCTTCCACGGCCTTCGCTACCCTTTCGGCGGTAAGCAAGGTGTATGATCTCACCGACGGGTGAATTCAGCGGACCGCCCGATAAGTCCGGTAGTGAAGTCCGAGCGTGACTTCAGTAGTCTCTTGTGCGTGGCGAACAGAACCGTAGTATTATGGTAGGCAGAGACGGAGGCACGAAGCGTGCGTTCTTTTACTGCAATCATCGAACGAGACCGCCAAGCCGGGCTGTACGTGGGGTATGTTCCGGAACTGCCGGGTGCACGCTCGCAAGGGGAAACGATAGATGAGCTCCGCGAGCATCTTCAGGAACCGGTTGAGCTGGTGCTCGAGGAAGGCGAGCCGGAGCTTGAAGTTGAGTTCGTCGGCACTCAGCAGATACTCGTGGTGTGACTCCTCCCTCGCTGCTTCGAAAGATCGCCTCGGACAACGGTCCTCGGTTATCGGTATTGCCGTTCAGCGCTTGCTGGACAAGGCATAGACAGTTGGCTATAGCATTCTCAATGCCGGTGAGGTGCTCCTGTCGAAGTAATGTGCCGGATCTTGTGTGGTATACTTGTATCCGGGAGAACGTATGAACAAAACCTTCACCGCAGTCATACAAAGAGAAGACAACATGTATGTTGCGTTGTGCCCTGAGCTTGATATTGCCAGCCAGGGAGAAACCATACAGGATGCACGGAACAACTTACGGGAGGCAATTGAGCTCTTTTTTAGAGGAAGCCGACCCAAAAGAAATACAAGAGCGGACGCATGAGGAACAGTACATATCGTCCGTAGAGGTCGCCGTTGGCTAAACTGAAGCGCCTCTCCGGCGCGCCCATCTCCGATCGCTTGTGCGCGCTATACGCCGGCGTCGCACGGGCGGCCGATTCCATTGCACCGGGAATCCGTCGGTCGATGGGTTTTCGGTAATTCATCGAATAGGCTCGACAAATTCGCGCTAAACCGCTATTTTTCGCGGTACTATGACCCATATTCACCGAGCTCTTAAGGAAGCCGTAGCAGAACGATTGACCCGGGACACCAGGCATGTGCTTCTATTTGGGGCCCGGCAAACCGGCAAAACAACCCTTGCGCGGGAGCTTATGGAGGAGTTGGCTCCCGGTGAGTACCTGCTGCTGAGCGGTGAAGACCCGCGTACGGCAGAGCAGATCTCATCCTGTGATCTGAGTCGCCTGCGTGGTATCCTTGCCGGATACCGCTACGTACTGCTTGATGAGGCGCAGCACATACCTGATGTGGGGCGCGCTCTCAAGATCATTCACGACAACCGCACCCCGGGAGGCCCTGCCGCACACGCAGCAGGCGCTGCCGGCGCTGATCTGCTGGATCCCCGGATCCTTGTCACCGGATCATCGAGCCTCTCGCTTGCTGGAGGAACGCGAGAAGCGCTTACCGGCCGGACATGGACTTTTGTGCTGTATCCAATTGCGTTTATGGAGCTCGCCGAACGCGAGAACCCGTTTGAGCTCCAAGGGCGCTTGCCGGAAGCCCTGGTTCTGGGCATGTATCCCGCGCTGTTCTCCTTGCCTAACAGGCGTGACCGCGTAGAGCATCTGCGGGAACTCAGCGACGCCTACCTGTATCGTGATGTCCTGCAGCTTGGTGATATCAGGAATCCGCGCAAGCTTCGTGACCTGCTGCGCCTTTTGGCGTACCAGGTTGGGGCGGAGGTCTCTTATCAGGAGCTTGGACGCCGGCTTGGGTTAAGTACGGATACCGTTATCTCCTACATCGACCTCTTGGAGAAAGCCT
>PWQX01000103.1 GCA_003556605.1 Spirochaetaceae bacterium | reverse complement strand
GTCGGGATCGTAGAGCTGTTGAATGGCCAGTTGAGCGCGCGTGCAGCTTGCTCCCGGATGAACCTTTGAATGGCGGTTGGGGCGAATCTTGATGATACGACCGTCGACCACGAAGGCTTCTTTGGCGCACCAGGAAGTACAGCCCGCACAACCGGCCGGGTGCCAGGTGCCGCCCACCAACTCACGCGGCGTTGCGTCCGGAACCCAACCTTCCTCCACCGGCTCAAACTCATCGGCGCGAACTCGGGCACGGTCGCACGCGGCAGCGGCCGTCGCGCCGGTTGCAGCCATGATCTTCAAGAACGTGCGCCGCTTGATCTTTTTGTCCGACAGTGTCTCTTGAGCGCTCAAAACTTCGCCTCCTATGTCTTTCAGCCTCGGTTGGTCGGGGCATTCTCGGCTTGCGGCTGTGTCGTGTCCGCTGTATCGCTCGAAGCGGCGCCGGCGGCTATCTGAATACCTCCGCCGTGTCTTCTGCTGCGGTGACGCGTTCCCGCCACGCTGCCAAGCTGATAGACAAGCGAAGCCGGAGACAATTCATCGGAACCTTAACACAGCAAAACATGATATTTTATATCATGTTTATCGATACAAGGCAAACTTAAAATATGCGCCGGTTGACAGGTCTTTACCAACAGCCTGGGTGTACATTTCGCGTTCTGCCCTACAAGGGCATCCGATCGAGATTTCCGGCGGTGGGGCCCCTGCGGTATACCCTCACGCTTTGAGGCTGTTGCGGGCGCCTCTGTAATTGTTCGGCAATTGCTGCAAGGCCGGTGCCGCACTGTACGACGTTATCGAACAGGCGCACCGCACAGTGAAGTACATCATGACGATGGCTGAGCTTTTTCGGCTCTGAGCAGGCCGCCTGACTTACAGCACGCCGGGAAGAGATAACAAGAGGATTACGTACACCGGCAGTGCGACCAAATATATCAGGTAGTTCACCAACAGGACGAACGCTCTGTTCTACTCATTAACTCCCGCCTGCACGGCCATAATAGCGAAAGCCGTTCCCGGCGGGATGTGCATCTGCACGAACAGCATCCAGGTGTGTGCGGGTGACAGCTCCAGAGTTTGGATAAGCGGGGAGCAGAGGACGAAAAACAGCAGCGGGAAGGCGAGCAGCCGGACAGCCGCAACAGCGAAGGCCGGCGAAAGCGGTCTCCGGCCGGCTGGGGCTGCGGTTCGGCCGGGTTCAAGAGCAGCGCAGACCCCCAAAGCGATGCAACAAGCAACCCGGCGCCGATACGGAACAAGCAGTTGGTTTTCTCCGTCTCGTCCCTCTACCAACAGACAGGGTTTCGTATCGGCCTTATCAGATATGCGGGCTACTTTCTGCTTGCTTGAGACGCAATCTGTCGGTTACACTACGTTGTGAGTCTAAGGGAAGCTCTCGTGCATGCGGGGGGCAAGCTATCGGCTGAAAGAAGTAGGAGGTATCGCTATGAGATTCAGTGTGCGGATGTTGCTGATGGGAGTAATGGTTTTTTTTGCTGCGGGTATGGTCTTCGCAGCAGGCGAGCCTGAGGTTGAGGAGGGCATAACTGAGCCTGTGACGGTCATCGTACCTGCCGGACCGGGCGGCGGTACGGATATGGTTGCGCGGATAGTTGGGGAAAATATAGAGAATTACCTAGGACACGAATGGAGAATTACCAATATGCCGGGCGGCGCCAGCGTTCCCGCTCAAGAGGAGGTCCAGCGTTCACGTGCCGATGGGCACACTCTGCTGCTTTTCCATACAATGATGCATACCACCGAGGCAATGGGTGTCTCTCCCTTTACCTGGGAAGACTATGAGCCGATTGCAAGACTTGCCACCTCACCGGGAATCCTTACTGTTCATTCCGACTCGCCTTGGCAGACGGTTCACGAGCTGCAGCAGTATGGCAAGGACAACCCGGGCGAGCTAACCTATGCTATGGAATCGGGCGGGACGAGTCATTTTCTCGGAGTAGGAATCGGAATGGCACTCGGAATCGACTGGACCTTAGCCCATATTGGTGGGGGCGCCGACCGCGTATCGGCCCTTCACGGCAGACACGTAGATGCGGCATATGAAGTTGTCGGGACGATGAATCCGCATATAGAGGCGGGAGATTTCAGGGGGCTTGCGGTACTGGCCGAGGAGCGTACCGATTTTGCGCCCGATATTCCCACGATGAAGGAAGAGGGTTTTGATATCGTCTTCTCTATGCCTTACTACGTTTTTGCTCCAAAGGGTACTCCCCAAGCGGCCATCGACATGCTCGTTGACGCGGTTGAGCAGACCGTAGCCGATCCCGGCGTCCAGCGAAGACTTGCCGGTATTGATCATGAACCCGGTTTTCTGGCCGGGGAGGACCTGCGGGCGGCACTGCGCGATGAGGTTATCTTCATCAACGAATGGGCCGCGGAGATAGAGGATTAGTACGCGGATTCCGAACGGGGAGAAGGGGGCGGTAAAGGCTTCCTCTCCCCGCGCTCAAAGTATACCGGTCAAGGAGCTTGATCGGCTTGACTATGGTGGAATAGCCGGTGCTTCTATTTGAGGAGCAGATCGGCAGGTAGGAGAGTTCGTATCGTAACGTACGCGGAGAGACTTGCTGCGGCAATGATGGGTAGAGCCTCCGATGAGCTGCCCGTCTGTCCGCGTCTTGACTTGTGGTATAACGCGAATAAGCACCGAGGCACGCTGCCTGAGAAATACCGCAACGCGTCTCTGTACGACATCAGCGCAGATCTTGACATCGGCTACAACACTACCATACCAAACTTCAGGTCTTTGGAAGACCCTGCAGAGGAGGCTTTCCGGGCGTTGGGGCTATTCCAGTGTGCGGATATCTTTTACGAGGTCTCTTTTGATGTGGAGGTGAAGATACGGTTTGAGGGAGACAACCTTGTCACGGAGTTCATAACACCCCACGGTAATATCCGAGTCTGCAGCGTCTACAATGAGAGGATGAAACAGGACGGCGTGACTATCAGTCACGTCGCCGAAACGGCGTTCAAGAGCGAATCGGATTACGCAGCCCTTTGCTACGTATTTGAGCACGCCGTAGTGACGCCTCGCTTTGAGAGAATTGCGCAGCTGAGAGAGACTGCCGGAGAACGGGGAGATCCGATTGCCTGGGTCAGCTCTGCAGCTTCCCCAATGCACTATGTGCAGAAGCAGCTCATGGGGTTTGAGCAGTTCTTCTACGAATTGTTCGATCATCCTGATGAACTCGCCGAGCTGTGTGAATCAATCGGCGTCATGGAGAATAAGATTTTCGAAGTCATGCTTGAGGCTCCTGTCCACGTGTATCGTATCGGCGGGAACTTTGACTCCATGATACAGAATCCGCCTTTCTTCGAAGAGCATATTGCTCCGTTTTTGAAGAATCGCAGCGACGCGTTGCACGCAAGAGGCAAGATATTGCTCACCCACACTGATGGTGAGAATGATGGGCTCTTGGATCTCTACCTGGATTCAGGTATAGACGTTGCCGAATCGTTTTGCCCGGCGCCAATGACCCGAATCAGTGTGATAGAGGCGAGAGGTGTTTTTGGGGACAGCGTATGCCTGTGGGGCGGTATTCCATCGCTTATGGTACTTAGAGACTCTTACTCGGATCGCGATTACGACGCTTACTTGGATGAGTTCTTTGAGGCGATTGGGGATGGCCGCAGACTGATAATCTCGATTGCCGACACCGTGCCTCCTGAAGCTGACTTCACGAGAATCGAGACATTGGTGCGCAGGGCTAAAGATTTTGGCTCAGTCCCCGGCGTCACGGCATAAACAAGGAGCGAATCATGCTCGTGCAACGAGCCGGACGCGCCGCATGGAACTCGAGGCTTTCGGCAGCGGTTGGGCGTTGAGACAGTTCCAAAGCGCCACGAGACGGTGGGGCCGGGGCCGTTGAGCCGGGTTGGTAAGGCGGTCGGCTACACGCTCGGTGAGCGGCGCAAAGGTGAAATAGACGCTTACCCGGGGGTTGAACGGCCTTCCGATACCATACCCGCCGCGTTCATACCGGTTCCGGTTTCAACCTCCTGCTTATTCACTCACGCTCTTCCGGACCTGCTTGATCGCGATGACCTCCCTAACAAAATATATAATCAACACCAGCAATGTGAAACCCAATAGAGTTGCCGATATAGGGCGCGTGATATACGGCATGAACGAACCGCGGCTTAGCATTAGAGCCCGGCGGATGTTGTACTCAATAATAGGGCCTAGAATATATCCCAGCAAGGCCGAAATCAGCGGAAAGTTGTTCTTCTGGAGGAAATAACCGAGAAGACCAAAACCAAGCATAACTCCTACATCAGTCAGGCGACCACTTACAGTGAAGGCACCCAGAGCACAGAAAGTGAACACTACCGGCAGCAGGAAGTACTTAGGAAGGCTCAGTACCCGCGCGAAAAACCTGATCCCGGCGATCATCTGGATGATGATAAAAATCACCGCGACGACCATTGCCACCAGCATACTGTAGACAAGCACCGGGTTATCCCTGAATAGCAGTGGTCCCGGCTGCAGTCCTTGAATCATGAACGCACCCAAGAGCATAGCGCTAACCCCATCACCGGGAATACCCAGAGTCAGCAAAGGGACCAAGGCTCCCCCAATTGCCGCATTATTCGCCGACTCTGAAGCGATAATACCGTCCGGTATTCCGGTTCCGAACTTCTCCGGGTACGGTGAGGCCTTTTTGGCCTGCAGATACGCCATGATATTGGCGAGCGCGCCGCCTATTCCGGGTATGATTCCTATTGCCACACCTATGAGCGAAGAACGAATCACATTCTTCTTGTGCTCCGCCAGTTCCCGTATGTGCGGAAATAAACCTTTGAGTTTGGTTTTTAGTTCTACCGTGATACTCATCTTCTCCGCGTCCAGCATGATCTGAGTGACCGCGTAGAGGCCAAGCAAGACAGGAAGAATCTCAAAGCCTGCCAGAAGGTAGCCCTGACCGAATGTGAATCGCGGGACACTATCCACTTGAGAAAGCCCCACCATTCCTGCCATCACGCCGATAACCGTTGCAATGAACGCCTTCGTAAGCCCCTCCCGCCGGCTGAGCGAGACAACCGTCAAAGCAAAAACACCGACCATAGTGAATTCGAACGGACCGAACGCCAGCGCGAAACGCGCCAGCGGAGGAGCAATAAACAGCAGACAGAAAATGCCTACAATAGTCCCGAACGCCGAGGATCCCAGCGCGATCCCTAATGCCCGTTCCGGCTCTCCGTTCCTGGCCATCGGGAAACCGTCAAAGGTTGTTGCAACAGATGAAGCCGTGCCGGGTATGCAGAGGAGAATCGCCGATATTTTGCCGCCGGTGATACCCGCCACATACACGGCCATCAAGAATGTGAAAGCGGTCTCCAGTTCCATCATGAAAGTCAAGGGCAATGACAGCGCAACAGCCATCGTGGCAGTCAGCCCAGGGATTGCGCCCATGATTATGCCGAATGCCACTCCCGCAAACGCCAGCAGCAGATTTGTCGGAGTAAGAACCATCTGTATCGCTTCAAGCGTCAACGCAACAGCTGCCATAATCACCCTTTCTTGTCACACGAGAACGCGTTGCCGGATTTGTTGGTTACGAAAAAAACCCGATCAGCCAGCGTACTACGACGCCACGGGGTAGGCGTATATACATGAATCGCTGAAATAGGATATAAACAAAAACAGATAGACCCACACCGATGGCGAACCCCTTATACACTAGCCCTCTTAGCGCTGCCTTATCCGACGTTCCTATCAACACTATGAGCACAGTAGTTCCCAAAATCTTGGTCAAAAAATAACCCAAGTACGGCAGGCTGAGATAATAGAGGACGAAAACACCGAATAATACGGGTGTGAAGAACCATGGCTTCTGTTCGCTTCTTTGAAGCCGCTCCGCCTCTTCGAGCGAAACGTTGAGCTTCTCGCTGAGCGTATCTGCATCAGCGTCCGTCTTGCGGGCCTTCTCAACAGCCTTTTTGGCGAGAACTGTTTGCAGAACCAGACTTGCTGACAGGATTATCAGAAGAACAGCTAGAATCCTCGGGACGAACCCTGCTCCAACGGTGGCCCAGCTCGGCACGGGAAATCCCCGTGCGACGATATAGACCCATACAGCGAATACGGTAAACGCAACTGCAATTACGAAATCTGCGTTAACGAAGCTTCTTCTCATAGTGTGTCGGAAGGGAGTTCTCTTTCAACCGCTCTTTCCTTCAGCGTTCCGGCATTATTCACCGATTTCCCCGATCTTATTCGGTAACACAAGCAGTTGCACTTCAGCGTGCTCTAGTTGTGCAGGCGGCCCCTTCTTCCTCTGTTCAGGCTACCGCCTGCGACCGCGCGCAGTAGGCTCGATTGAGCACGCATAGCCCCTTGCGATCGTCTCTTGCGAGCAGCTCAGGCTTTCTATCCCGCGAAGAGTAGTTTACGTGACGTATGAAGTATCAGTCAAGGAGAACCTCACCAATGCGCACCGCAATCGGGCCGAAACACATGCAAGAGAATAAGAAGTCCAACGAAAAGCCCATTATCCCAAAATGCATACTCGCCAGAAGACCCCGAGCGTGACCCTTGAAAAACGCCGCTTGTCTATCCGGCATCGGATACGGCCGCCTGAATCTCCAACGATCTGCGGCGAATCGGCCGGCTACTGATTTGTGCTTGATCAAACGGTGAGCGTCGCTGGGCATGTGCTGGGCGATCTCGTAGCGCCCAGCTTGGTCGGTTGACCCTGCAGCTGGCCGCGACGCGATTCAATACCCGGAGTCGAAGCTATCGGCTACACGGGGTTCTCCACGCTTACCGTGGGTCTTCCACCAGGATATTTCGCGGCTCAATTCGTCGACGTAGCTTCTCGTTCTGCTGCAAGCACAGGTTGGCTTCGGGGAGCATAGCCTTCTCAAGTAGCGGTGTAAGCGCGGAGGACTGATGGTTCTGATTGACGCAAACTCAACCATCAGATATCGTACACACAGTCGCGCAGTGGTTATCACCAGGGAAGACAGGAGTACCGCGCATGGACGGAAGAGAACGGACCTTACGCACAGTCAGGTTTAGCAATCCGGATCGTATTCCTTTGGGACTCTGGTTCCACAAGGCGACGATTCAGCGTCACGGAGCTGCGCTGGACGCTTTGATGGAGGAATATCCTCAAGACATCGTCCGGATACACGGCCCGATGGACCGGGCATTCTACAGCGTCACCTTTACGCCGGGAACATTCACCGACGAGTGGGGTAGTACTTGGCAGGTGCTGCAGGAAGGGATGGTAGGGGAGGTCAAGACCCCGGCCCTTGCGGAGATTGAAGCGGTTCGAGAGTACGATCTCCCCGTGGAGCTTCTAGCTCCGGAGTGGCAGGCCGGCGGCGCCCATGTAGAGCAACAGATAGACCGGGCAAGAGCTAAAGGGCAGTTTATTCTTGGAGCTCAGGTTGAAGTGTTCCAGCGGATGCAGTTCATTCGCGGAACGGAGAACCTGCTGTGCGATTTGGGTGACGAGAGTGAAGAGCTCCTTATACTACGTGACAAAGTAGTTGAGTATTTTCACGCGTACCTGGATTATTGGCTTAATCTGGATGTTGACGCCATAACGTTCTACGACGACTGGGGGTCGCAATTGTCATTGTTGATCTCTCCTGAGTCATGGCGGCGCGTATTCAAGCCGGCCTACCGCGAGCTGATGGAAAGGATCCGCGAGGCCGGTAAGCTCGTGTTCTTCCACTGCGATGGCTACATCGTCGACTTGTATCCGGAGTTCATCGAACTGGGTGTTGATGCGATCAACTCGCAAGTCTGGTGCATGGGGCTTGATAAGGTGGCGCCGTTTGCCGGTCGAATAACCTTCTGGGGCGAGGTCGACCGGCAGCATACACTTGCCTTTGGTTCTCCTGAGGATATCTGCCAATCGATAAAACTAATGAAAGACCGGCTATACCGTCAGGGCGGGCTCATTGGGCAAAGTGTGGCCGGCGTTGATGTGTCGCTGGCGAACATTCGGGCGCTGTTCGAATGCTGGAACACTACGTAGCGAGCATGCTCGCACTCGGATTCGGAGAGCGGGAGTCGTGCGTAATACCTTGTTTCGAGACTGAGCGTTATAGCGGGTCATAATTGCCTGCTATCTGATTCAGATCAGATGAGTACTATCTCGGCACAGCGCACATTACCTGCTGACACCCGACCGCGTTGAAAGCCTCGCGTCACGCTCTGTTCCCAGCCACCCCGTCAGCTCTGCGAGGCCTTTAACGTACTGCAGGTAGTTCTGCCACGACACATCCGCGGGGATTCCGTGGTCACACGACGGAATGTAGCCGCCGGATTCAACCACGGGCCTGAGTCGCTTGAACTCGGCGTTGAGTTGCGCACCACCGGCGGCCATCTTTCTCTTATCCACGCCGCCGAGGAATGCCATCCGTCGTCCAAACTGTTCTCGGAACGCGACGATGTCGTTGTGCGCCGCAACTTCGATGGGGTCACATGCGTTGATTCCCGCCTCGATCCACAGCGGGATGAGTTCCCCGATGAAGCCGTCGGAGTCCATCGCGTAGATTGGGATTGATTTAGAGGAAATCAACTCACCCCAGCGTTTCCACGCGGGGAACAGAAACTCACGCGCCATCGCCGGTGAGATCATCGAGAACGCCTTATAAGCCATGTCTTCCGAGAGGTGAATCTCATCCGGGACACAGTAGCGGAACGCGTTATCCATCAACCGCTCAATGTAGTCGGTCCAGAATGACACCATGTCGCGTATCAGGTGCGGGTCGTCATAAAACAACGTGCACAGTTGCTCGAACCCCAACCACTCACGCATCTGCCAGAACGGCCCGGAAAAATGAAACTCTATGGGCCATGTTCGCTCACGCAGGCGTTCACCCAGGTCTTGTGGATTTGCCGGAAGACGTTGGAGGTCATCCGGGTTGTACCGTTCCTTCATCGCCTCCCAGTCATCCCATGACTCGACCGGGCATTTGATCCAGCGACGTGTTACGAAATCGATCGGATCCCGAAGATGTTGGGTGGTATACTCGGTGCTGATCTCGCAGATGTTGCCTTTCCAGTCTTGGACGACCTGCGTTTCTTCGTGCATCTCGATGACTTTCTCTTCGAACTGGGGGATCATCCGCTCGTTCACCGAAAACTCTGCCCCGGTTTCGGGCCACGGTTCGGGGATTCCGATCAGGTTATACGCGTAGCGACTGATTTCATCGGGTTTTACCTCATGCGGCAATCCTTGCGCATACCACGCCTGGCGCGTCGAAAGGCGGCCTTCTCCCGGTTGAAGAGTCACTTTGTCGGGTTTGCCGAACAGGAGTGTTTCAACGTAGCGCTCACGGTCGTTCATAATAGGATCGTACCCTATGCTTAGGCTCCGGGCGTTCCCAAAGCCGCCGCAAGATGGTACTTTTTTGGACACATGGACCCTTCATCGACTAACAACACGGCAGCGCTGAAGTCGCAGCCGCCCGGCTACTCGTTCTCCTCCGAGCGCTACGACATCTTTCAGATGATTTTCGTCTCGTCGGGCGAGTTGCGGTTCGAGAGTCCCTACGGCGCACAGCCGACCGACCGGCTCCTGCGTCCGGGCGAGTTCTTGATCCTGCGGCAAGGAAGCGCGTTTCGGCTTTCGTCCGCACGCAGCGGGTACGCCGGGGTATGTTATCTCGATTACGAAGCGCGCGACCCGCGGTGCTGCGGAGGCTCATTCGCGGTGCGTGGAAGCCACTGGCTTATCGAGCTCGCGGGCCTAATGCAGCTCGCGCTCTCGCACCCTGGAACACACACGGCGGAAAACCTCGCACTTCTTGGTCGAACGGTCGCGTGGCACGCACTCGAAGAAGGAGCCCCGGCCGAAACGCCGGACCGCCGGCCCGTATCGGAGTACTGGGCTGAGCGTATCCGGCATGTCGTCTGCGGCACACTGTACTCGGAACACTCCGAGTTCCGCCGGAGCATCGCAGCCGTTGGTCTTTCCTATCGACAACTCTCACGGCACTTTTCAACCCAAACCGGGATGACGATCAAGCAGTTTCAGATTGCCGAGCGAATCAGGGAAGCGAAACGCCTTCTCGGAACGACCGGATTGAGCGTTACCGACGTAGCGCACGAACTGCACTATGCATCTTCCCAGAAGTTTGCCGCACAGTTTCGAAAGGTTACCGGCATGTCTCCACGCGAGTACCGGCGCGGGTGAGGTCAGCGAAGTCTGCGTTAGTCCGCAGCCACCGCCCCCTGTTCGAGTTCAAAGGCCGGAGGCCGGAGAGCAACACCATTCTGAGGTTACGCTTCTAGAATGTCGGCCCGCCTGAAAGTATATCCGTTCTTCTGCATGGTCAGAACAGGGAAGATTTGCGGCTCCGAGAGCATAACCGGGCCCGAGGAGGTTGCTATCATCAAGTCCTCGCACTTTGCGCCTGTGATCGATGGATTCCAGGTAAAGGCTTGGTTCTCTTGAACGATTTCCTCTGTCTGGAATGTCACCTTATAGTCCCGAGCCTTGTACCCGATAGCGCCTCCCTGGTGGTGAAGTTTGTATTCATCAGGGTACCCCTTTTCTTCGTAGGCCTTGATTCCGGCAAGAAACCCCTCAACGGCAGGCCTCCCCGGCGTGGTAGCGGCCATCATGGAGCAGTCCACATACACATTGTCGTGGTAGATTGTCTTCAAGTCTTCTGGGACACTCCCGAACTGAACAAACCGCGTTATCGATACAATCAGGCCGTTACGGCGGCAGCAGGCGCATAACATCGCACGCTTCTCGATCTGCCTGTTCGTCGCAATTGGGTGGCGATAAAGCGATATTCTCTCGTCGGCGGCACAAAAAGCCACGACGAAGTCCATTCCCTGTGCCCATAGCTTCTGGGAAAGGCGTCCGACGACGGCATACTCAGTTTCGCCGGGGCGTGTGTCACGCAATGTCTCTTCGGCCGCAAGGGCCACGAGGCGTCCCTGTTCCTTGTAACGCTCGGTTTCCCAGGGGGTCAAAGGGTAGCGTAGCGGATCGATCTTCGCCGAAATGTCCGTGGCTCCCGGAAAAGTGTGATCGGCTCCGAAAGCGCCTCCGGATAAAGATGCGACGAGTGCACGCTCGGTGTCCTCGTACCAGGGAAAGCTCTTGATTTCATACCCTTGGGCGTTGAGCTGTTCTTCCTTTTCCATGCGCGCAACTTCAATATTGTTGCACACCGCGAAGTCTTTGTTCGCGGTTATCAGGATGCCGACAACGCCCATCGGGCTGGCCAAAGGCACGATGTTACACCCGCCACCGGTAATCCAAGCGAAGTTGCCGGTCTGTTTTAGATATATGCCGTCGAGCTCTAAGTCCTCGAGCAGTTTGCGAACACGGGCTTTTTTCTCGGTAATTTCTTCCATTATGAACATGTAATCTCCTTGACAATTATTTTTATGTAGATTTAATCTTTAAATATCATAGAATAGCGTTTTTATTTTGTCAATAATGGTGATTCTATAGCGAAAGCGGCACAAACGGGAGGAAAGCAATGCGCGTGCTCTTTATCGGTGGAACGGGGAACATCTCGTCGGCTTGCACGAATCTGGCCTTGAGAAAGAATATCGAGGTATTTCACTTGAACCGGGGAACTCGTCCGGAGAAGGCCGCCGCCGGGACAACTCTGCTTAAGGCTGATATCAGAAAACCTGATGAAGTCGCAGAGGCTCTGAGAGGACATCAGTTTGACAGTGTTGTGCAGTTTATGGGTTTCCGGCCTGAGCACGTGGAGCAGGATATTTCCCTATTTGGGGGCATAGCCGAACAGTACGTATTTGTGAGTTCCGCCTCTGTTTACCGGCGGCCGTCGGCGCATCCCGTCATTACAGAGTCTACGCCCATGGGCAACCCTTACTGGGAGTACGCACGTCTCAAGATAGCTTGTGAAGAAACACTCCATAAGGCCGGCCGTGAAAGGGGGTTTCCCTATACAATCGTCCGCCCGTCCCATACGTATGACGATGGCTGGATACCCTCCTGTTTCGGTTCCTCAGACTTTGGCTTGGCTTGGCGCATTTGCGAGGGAAAGGAGATTATCGTGCCCGGAGACGGGCAAAGCGTCTGGACGCTGACCCATTCCACGGACTTTGCGGTAGGACTTGTGGGGCTTTTGGGAAATCCTGCCGTCCTCGGGGAATCCTTTCATATCACCTCGGATGAGTTCTTAACCTGGGATACCATCCATCAGATCATAGGAGCGGCACTCGGTGTTCGGCCGTGGATTGTGCACATCCCTTCTGATTATATCGCCGCGATAAGCCCCGAACGCGGAGCCGGACTGCTCGGGGACAAAGCTACAAGCGTTATTTTTGATAACTCTAAGATCCGCCGTTTCGTTCCGGATTTTCGCCCTAAAGTGAGTTTCTCCGAAGGTATTAGGCGGTCAGTCCTCTGGTACGATGCCCGACCGGAATTGAAAGTTCCGAACAGTGCGGTCAATGAGGAGATTGAAAAGATTCTTGCGTACTGGCACAAAGCTCGAACGCTGATTGAAGAATAGTCCCTATCCCGACCAAAAAGCCGTGGCCGCGGTACATCCCGCAGCATCGGTTGATCGTTTCAGCTATGTGACCGAGCGCTCACGACGTTCCTCGGCGACTTCGCGGCGGAGGCGTTCGGCCGGGTTTGCAGCGGCGCCGGTGTTCACTACGGTGGCTGTGCCGGCCGCAGTCACGGGAGTACCCGCAGTGTTTGCCGCCGCGGCGCTCTGTGTCGCGGCGCTCTGTGTCGCGGCGACTGAAGAGTCCGCCGCGAGTGAATCAACGCGCTCGATCAGATCGCCTGCACGCATGCTCTCGCGGAATCGCAGCACGTTGACCATGAAGATGTCGAGTCTGTTCACGATGTTCGGCGGCAGGATGTTGCCGTCGACTTCCACTGAGATCGTGGGGTAGCTGCGCTCACGCGCCCAGGGAGTGTAGATGCCTTCGATGACACGTCCGATCAAACAGGCGAAGGGCGAGATGTTGATGACGCCCGAGTAACCGTCCTGCATGGCGGTTGCGGCCACCCCGGTTGAGACGGCGATTTCTGAGCTCAACTCGGGATTGAGAAAATGCTCGGCCGTGTTCGCCATAATCTTCTTCATGTCGTGCGGTACCGGGGTCAGCAATCCGGACGGTGTAAGCGCACGCTTGGCCTTCCGCTCCACATGATGCTTCCACGCGGTCTCGAGCGTGAGCCGAAACAGCTGGCGAGCGGGTTTGGAAAAGGGGCGCTTCCACAGCGGGAGCAGTTTGAGCCTCTTTTTCAACTCATACTCGCGCACGAAGTCCAGGTAATGAATCCACTCGCAAACGCCGGATATCTTAGGGACAATATTGCGGGAGGACAGTAGTCCGACGATTTCGTCGACCGCAAAATCGTCGCGGCGCACGTATATTTCCCCGACAATCAGGACCCTCGGGCACTCGGAGAGCTCTTTGGTGCGGGGTATCTGTGCGACTTCGCGCGCGATCCGCTTGAGTGCCGGAAGGAGGCGTCCGATATCCGTCTCGACCTCCTCGATGACCTCCAACCAGAGTCGGTTGAATTGCTCAACTGCCGCAGGCGGATCTTGCGCGCAGGCTCTGAGCGCCGTCTGAACGTCCTTGAGGTAGTCGGCAGCGACGAGTCCCAGCCACATGTCGCGCGAGAAGCGCGGCCCAAGCTCGTTGTACGAATTGTCGGCGCTCAGGGTGAACACGACAACGTTCTCGAAGCGAAGATCGCGGAAGAGGTTTTGGAAATAGACGTAGTACTGCCCGGTGCGGCACGGACCGGTGGTGATAGGAACGAACAAGAGGTAGAGCTCGTCCTTGCGGTACTTCTCCGAGGCGAAGAACTCGAGCGCGCTGCCCAGCACCAGATGCGAGGGAACACACTCTTTGCCCGATGCGTGCGCCCGCGCGGCCTGCAGCGTCCTGAACGTGGCCACCGGCAGCGCCTCGGCGTTCACGCGCGCCGATCGCAGGACTGATCCAAGCAGGTCGGTTGAGAGGGCTCCCATGTTCGAAAGAAGCACCTTGACCCGCGGGTTGTTCTGCAGCGGTACCCGCTCGTTGGTGTAAATATTGTGAACGTGAAGCGGGTCGTGCCCGTTGTTAATGAAGCGGTAGCCGTTGTCGTATCTCTCGTTCTCGAGATCGTCACGCTTGCTGCGGTAACCCTCTATGATGTCCAGAAAGGCTTCCACACGCGTGTCTATACCGGCGTCGGCAGAGTGGGAATCGAGCTCGAGGATAAGGAACGGCTTGGTACCCATCATCCATTTCAGATAGTGAAGAATGAACGAATCCGGCGCGCACGAGAAGTTGGAGATGAAGGTGACATACACGTTCTCTTCTCTGGCGAGCATTGCCGCCGCCTTCATGTCCTGCTGCCCGTAGTACCAGTACATGTTCGGGAATATTTCTTCCTCGCCGAATGGGAGTATGTCAAAAGGGATTACCGAGTATCCGCGCGTGCTGAACTTGCGGGGGATACCCATGTTAGCCTCACCGGTGAACGCGTTATAGGGGCGGCCGAGAATGGCTATTACCGGCCGCTCGGCCTCACGCGCATCGCGCAGCGCTTCGGAGCCAAGGTTTCGTGCGTGCGCCGCGTATTCGTTTTGCTTGGCGTAAGCCAGGTCAAAGGCGCGCTTAACCTCTGCAGCGTTGAAGCCGAGCCGCTGACCCATCGCCTGAAAGTGTTCGAGCGCTTTCGCTGTGCCGAACTTGAAGCTCACTACCAGCGGGAGAAACTTCTGTTTCGGCACATCCGGGAACGCCTTTTCAACGTAATACGGAAGCGCCTGCGTAATCGGACAAAAATTCGCGTGAACGGACTCCTCGTAGCTCGGCATGTCGCGGAAATGCGGCAGGAGCACGAAGTCAACTCCCTTATCGAGGACATCTTGAATCGCGCCGTGGGCTATTTCCCCCGGAAAGCAGTAGGCGCTTTCCACCCTGGCGACGCCTTCTTGGGCAACCTCATCGGAGAGTATCCAGCGCACGCCGAGAGCGTGAAAGAACCAGGCGTACAGCGGATAGAGTGAATGAACCGATAGACAACGCGGAATACCCACCGTGTAGGGGCGTTGCGGTTCTACGGTTTCCGGATCCGGGGCGCACGTGCGGAACATGAGCTCCTGTCGCCGCGCCACGTAATCGAATACCGGAATGTTGTCGACCTTCTTGCGCGTGTTGGCGTACTTATTGCAGCGTCCACCGAACATATACCGGTGCCCGTTGACGGTCAGAACCTGTATGGGGCAGAGGTTTTCGCATGCCCGGCAGGTGATCACGCGGTCGTAGCTTATCTCTCGATCTATAAGCGATTGAAGATCGAACGGCGTTTTCTGAAGCAGCTGCTCGGCGTGCTTCTTTTTTGCCATTAGCGCAACCCCGAAGCACCCTATCAGCTCGGGGTTCGGTGGCACGAGAACGTCCTTGTTCAGGAACATGGCAAAAGCGGGTGCTATAGCGCTGTTCTTTGCAACGCCCCCTTGGAGAAAGATCTTGCTGCCGATCGTCCTGCTCCCGACCACGCGGTTAAGATAGTTGGATACGATCGAGGTCACGATTCCGGCGGTAATGTTTTCCCGGGTTGCGCCGTGTTGAATTGCCTTGCGAATATCAGAGTTGATAAACGCCGAACAATGCTCGCCGAACTTGAGCGGTGCGTCGGCCTTAAGCGCGATTGCGCCGATCTCGTGGGCGTGCTTGATGTTGAGATCGGCCTGAGAGGACTCCTCGAGAAAGGAACCTGTTCCGGCCGAGCATGCTTCGTTCATGGCGTAGTCGATTGGTACACCGTTCTTGAGCAAAACGTACTTCGCGTCCTGACCGCCGATCTCGAAAATCGTCTCAACCTCGTCGTCGAAGTAAGAGGTCCCCACCGAGTGGGCGATGATTTCGTTGTACACACCTTGCGTCTCGAGGAAGACTCCGAGGATTTCCCGCGAGGATCCGGTAGTCGCCACGAGGGAGATACTTATCGTTTCGTCTCCGACGTCACGACGGACCTTGGCGTGTATCTCGGCAAGGCACTTCTTCAGGGCTGCAACCGGATCGCCGTGGGTGCGACCGTAGTGCGAGGCGACGATGCGTTCGGTTTCGGCGTCCACCAAGCACGCCTTGGTAGTCGTAGAACCGCCGTCTACCCCCAAAATATACTCGCGCCCGGCTTCCACGGATCCGCTCTCAGTCTGGAAATAGGTGACTCGGTTCTCCCACT
>PWQX01000019.1 GCA_003556605.1 Spirochaetaceae bacterium | reverse complement strand
TGCCTCCGTCGCGAGTGCGCGCTCCGGCGTGGGGCCGCCGAGCGGGACAGCTGGGGTGTCTTCTTCAAAAACCCCCAACGGGAGCGAGCTGGTTGACAACAGCGAGCTCTCAGCGCGCGGGGTGCAGTCGGCGGTTCCGCCGGGCGCGGCCTTTGTGGTGCGCAGTCCGTTGACCGTGGGGCTGTTCGCCGGAAAGTGGTGTTCATACGCCGAGGTGACCGACTTGCCCAACGATCAGCGCGAGGAAGACGGCGGGGCGCTGGTGTTCGACAGCTGCCCGCTGGCTGAACCCCTCGAGATCCTCGGCTCCCCGGAGGCGGAGCTCATGCTGGCAAGCGATAAGCACATCGCCCAAGTAGCGGTGCGATTGTCCGACATCGCGCCGGAGGGTACCGTTACACGCGTGACCTACGGTCTGTTGAACCTCACACACCGCACCTCCGACGAGAGTCCGGAGGAGCTTGAACCGGGGAAACGCTATACCGTGAAGGTAAGGCTGAACCACATTGCCCAACGCTTTCCGGCCGGCCACCGCCTGCGGGTTGCGGTTTCGAGCTCGTACTGGCCGCTTGCGTGGCCCGCTCCCGAATCGGCGCAGCTCACGATTTACCCCGACCACAGTCGTGTGGTGATTCCGCGGCGTCCGCCGGCGGAGCACGACGACCGGATGCGCCGGTTCGCTCCCCCGGAAGCCGCCGAGCCGCTGTCAACGACCCTGCTCGCCCCGCCCAAGCGGGAGTGGAACGTGATTCACAACCTGGCCACCAACGAGGTAATCCTTGATGTGGTCAATAACGACGCGACCTATCGTTTGGACGACATCGACCTCACAATCGGCAAAGACGTAGAGGAGCGTTTTGCCTATCTCAACAATCGTTATGATACCTTGCGCGCCGAGGTAACTAGTAAGCGTAGCTTCCGCCGCGGGCAGTGGAACGTTCGGACTATTACCCGTACAGTTTTGAGCTCAACACGTACCCATTTCCGGATACGCGCTACGCTTGATGCGTACGACGGAGATGCGCGTATACTGGCAAGAAGCTGGGATGAGACCATCCCGAGAGATCATTTGTAGGTATAGGAGTCTGCATGGACAAGAAACAGGTCTTCGTTGTCGGGCTCGATGAGTTCAACCGCAGCAAGCTCGAGCGCTTACCGCACGCGGCTGAGTGCGATTTTCGCTCGGCACTTGATTACAGCGATATTCGCGGTGTTAAGCGCTACGACATGGCGGATCTCATCGAAAAGGCGTCCGCGCGCATTCGTTCAACCGGTGCCTACCCGGACGCAATCGTTGCCTATTACGATTTCCCCGCTACCGACCTGGCACCGATTCTCGCCGAACGCTTCGGAACACGCGGACCGAGGCTGGAAGCGGTCTTGAAGTGTGAGCACAAGTACTGGAGCCGGCTTACGCAACAGAACGTTATCCCCAACTGCATCCCGCAGTTCTTTTCGTTCGATCCGTTTGACGAAGAGGTGTTCGGGAGTATTCCGCTAATGCCGCCGTACTGGATCAAGCCGATTAAATCGTTTCGGTCGTTCTTGGCATATCGCATCAACGATGAAGGCGACTTCAATCGCGCGATCCCCGAGATACGTGCAAACATTGGGCTCATGAGCGAGCCGTTTAACTATCTGTTTGAGACCTTCCCCTTACCGGCGGAGATCGGACAGATGCACGACAGCTGCATGGCCGAGAGTCTGCTCTCCGGAAGCATGTGCACCATGGAGGGCTACGCCTTCGACGGAGAGGTCGTGGTGTACGGGGTGGTGGACTCAGCGCGAGAGCAGGACCGCTCATCGTTCGCGCGCTACGAATATCCATCTTTGTTACCGCAGGAGGTACAGTTTCGCATGGCGGATATCTCGCGCCGCGCGATCAGCGAAATCGGGCTGGATAACTCTCCCTTTAATGTGGAGTTCTTTTGGGATCAGACCTACAACCACGTGGGGCTCTTGGAGATCAACCCCCGCATTTCGCAGGCGCATACCGATTTGTTCGAAAAGGTGCACGGCATTTCGCACCACGCGGTCATGCTCGATGTGGCGCTCGGGCGCAAGCCTAAACCGATGGAGTACCACGGTGAGTTCCAGCGTGCCGGACACTTCATGCTGCGCACCTTCGAGGACGGATTGGTGAAGGCCGTGCCGAGCGAACAAGAGATACAACGAATCGCCGAGCAGATGCCCGGGACCGTGGTAAGGCTGCACGTGAAGCCCGAGCTACGGCTGTCGGAGCTCAGCGGCCAGGACAGCTATAGTTACGAGCTTGCGAGTATCTACATCGGCGGTCGCGATCAGAGTGAGCTGCTTGAGAAGTACGACCGTTGTCTCGCGCAGTTGCATTTCGACATCGAGCGTGAAGAGCTGAGCATGGTGTGATCGTCCCGCACCCGGCGTTGTGAGATCCGGCGCCTTAAGGCGCAGGGAGGGGGCTCAGCGCGGTTCGCCTGCGGGGATGATGTACAGCGGATGGTAGTTCGCGGGAAGCTCCAGTAAGCGCCGCAGCTCCTGGTCGGCGAACGCCCCAACCACCGTAGTACCGAGTCCGCGTGTCACTGCCTGTAACGCGATATTCTGCCCGACATGCCCGGCCTCGAGAATGGTATACCGCTCGGCGCGCGGACCGTAGCGGCCCTCGGCACGCTCGGGTATTCCCACGACCACAAAGACTACCGGCGCCTCGGCGATCCAGGTCTGTCCGAGCGCGGCGGTCGCGAGTGCCTCGCGCAGGTCGCCCGTTCTTTCAAGCGTGAGCGCGTGGCGGTCCGGGAGGTAGCGGTACAAGCCCCGGGCCAAATCCTCAACTTCTCCGACCGCAACGTAGAGCTCAAGCGGGTACAACGCACCGGCGGACGGCGCGGTGCGAAGTCCTCGCTGCCGGTCACTCACGCCCTGGGCGGCCCAGCTGAGCTGGGCGAGGGTTTTCAAGCTCAGGCCGCGGTCTGTGAAGCTGCGGATCGAGCGCCGAGCGTCCAAAGCCGCCTCCACGCTGATCTCACCGTCGGTCTCCGGATCCGGCAAGCTTACGCCCGGCTCCTGTGCACCGGGACCGGGAAAAGTAAACGCCGTCCCGGCAAAAAACAAAATCGTAATCTGCATCATCGTGCGCGTAACCGTTCGCATCGCCTCCCCCTATTCTCGTGCCGCTAACACCGTGCTCATGACCGGGCGCCGGTGGGCGCGGAATATGCGGCTGTGCCGGATGTCAGCGCCCGCGGTCGCGGCGCTGGATATCCGGCGCCGATCTGCAGTTGCCGCACGGACTCTTGGTAATCCAATTGTCGACCGGTTCGCGACGCTGTATCGCGCGCCACACGTCCTCAAACCGCAGCGGCATGTGGGTAATCTGCGCGCCGGTAGCGTTCTGCAGCGCGTTACCGAGCGCCGCCGCCACCGCTATCATCGAATGCTCGCCGACCCCGCGCGCACCGTACGGTCCATCGATTTGCGCTGTCTCAACGCTGATTGACTCCACCTCTAACGGTAGATCTTTTGCGGTCGGGATCTTGTTGTCGGTAAACGACGGATTCAACAGGTGCCCTTGGTTGTCGTAGATATAACCTTCACAGGTTGCGGTTCCCAGACCCTGCAGCATACCGCCGATCGCCTGACCACGTACCGCGTCGGGATTGATGACTTTGCCTACGTCGAACACCGAAGCGACCTTGAGCACGTTGTACTCCCCGGTGTGCTCTTCGACCTCTACTATCATGCCGTGCGCGCCGTACGTCCAGTCGAGCGCCGGAAGGCCCTGACCGGTTTCCTTGTTAAGGTGTGTTAAGCCCTGCGCGATGTAGCGTCCCACGCCGATGAGCGGACCGCCGATTGAGTTCCCGTTCGGATAACAGTAGCCGATGGCGAGTTGCCTGAAGCTCACCGCCGATTCAGGATGATGGCGCACGAAGATCTTCTCTGCATCGTGATCCATGTCGGCAACCTGACAGCGCAGTGCTTGCGAGGCAACCTCGTAAGCGTTCTTCAAGAGGTCTTCGGCTGCGAGGATCGCGGCGTTGCCGCTCAGGAGTAGGCCCTTTGAGGCGACGGTTTGCCAGTCGTAGGGGTCGTGGTCGGTGTCGGATTCGAAGGCAATCTTCACCTGCTCAATCGCAAAGCCCAGACGTTCGGCGATCATCTGTGCGATAGCAGTGTAGGTGCCTTGTCCGTAATCGGTGAGGCTGAATGTCGCCGTCACGGTTCCGTCCTCGTTCATACGCAGGATCACAGCGGTGGAGGTGAACGGCGGCATCGCCGGCGCTTTGTGCAGCCCCACTACCGCTTTTCCGATCTTCATGCCGGTCTTCGCCTCGCGCTGTTTTTCAGCCTCGGTCAGACGGCCGTAACCCACAGCCTGTTCGGCCGCTTCCAGGCACTTGGTGATGTTGCCGGTATGCGCTCGAATCCTTTCGCCGGTGAGACCGGTTGAACCGTCGCGCAGCGTGTTGCGCTTGCGGAACTCCAGCGGGTCCATGCCGATAGCCTTGGAGACGAGGTCCATATGGCGCTCAAGCCCCCAGTGGAACTCCACGTGGCCGAATCCGCGATAGGCAGTACCGAACGGTTTGTTGGTGTAGATAGTGTACGCATCCACCTGCGCGTTCGGGATTTCGTAAGGTCCGGCGGCAGAGTAGCCGGACGCCCGGGTGACATTCACCGCGTAGTCGGCGTAGGCGCCGGAGTCCCAGTACATCGTCATCTGCTGGGCGATGATCTTGCCCGCTTCCGAGACGCCGGTCTTGATGCGGTAGGTGAGTTGGCTCCTGCATGGAAGAAGAGTGAACTCTTGCTCGCGTGTGGCGGTGAGCTTAACCGGAGCGCCTGCGGCCTTTCTTGACAGCACCGCAACCAGCGGTTCTATGCCGATGCCGGCCTTTCCGCCGAACCCGCCGCCGACGTGCGGCACAATCACGCGGACGTTGCGATGCGGCAGCTCAAAGGCAGTGCAGAACAGGTTCCGGAGCGTAAACGGCGATTGCGCCGAGGACCAGATCGTAACCTGGTCGTCGTATCCCCATTTCACGATTGCAACGTGCGTTTCCATTGGTACATGCTGCACCGACGGGTTGGTGTATTCACGCTCTATGGTCCATTCCGCTTCGGCGAAGCCGTGCTCTACATCGCCCTTACGCAGCTTCGTATGGTTGGCGATGTTGGTTCCCGGGACCGGGGTGAAGGCGGCTTCCATGTAGTCGTACTCACCGAGCTTGGGATGCACCAGCGGCGCGTCGTCTCTTAGCGCATCCAACGGATGCAGTACCGGCTTTAGCACCTCGTACTCAACCTCGATGAGCTCAACCGCTTTCGCGGCGATCTCGATAGTGTCGGCTGCCACTGCCGCAACCGCCTCGCCGTAGTGGCGTACCTCGTTCTTGGCGATAATCGCCTTGTCGACTACGTACAATCCTACGCGGTAATCGAGCTCCTCGCCGGTCACCACCGCGCGCACGCCCGGGAGCTTGCGCGCGTGTTCGGTGTTGACGGCAACGATGCGCGCCCGCGCGTGCGGGCTGGTTTTCACGCGCGCGTGCAGCATACCTGCAACCACCATATCGCTGACGAAGGTAGCCTGGCCGGTGAGCTTTTCTTTGGCGTCGATGCGCGGGGTGCGCTTGCCGACGTAGCGCAGCTCCGCTGCAGGTATCTGCTCAAGCATGCGTGATCGCTCCCTTCTGCTCCAGTTGGCCGGTTGCATCCAGCACCGCTTCAATAATCTGCTCGTATCCGGTACAGCGGCAGAAGTTTCCCTCAATGCCTTCGATGATCTGCTCGCGCGTGGGGTGGGGGTGACGCCGCAGCAGGTCCTTGATCGTCATCAGCATCCCGGGAGTACAGAAGCCGCACTGCACTGCGTGGTGCTTGTCGAACGCCTCCTGCACCGGCGAGAGCTTCCCGCTCCGTGCTTCGCCCTCAACGGTCTCGATTGTCGTGCCGTCGGCCTCTACCGCAAGCACCAGACACGAGTTCAGCGGCAGCCCGTCCACGATAATAGTGCACGCTCCGCACTCGCCGGCGCCGCAGCCTTCTTTGGTACCGGTGAGCCCGATCTCCTCGCGCAGCACATGGAGCAGGGTGCGATGCTCGTTCACGTCGCGTTCGTATAATTGGTCGTTTATCGTTAGCCGGATTCGTTTCATGCGCCCACCTCTTCTACCAATCGCCCGATGAACACCCCGACCATGAAGGCGCGGTACTCTTTGGTGCAGCGTACGTCGTCAATCGGGCTGATCGCGTTCGCCGCGGCCGCTTGTATTTCTTCCGCCGGTGTACCGCAGGCGAAGTCCGGCAGCAGCAGCGGCGTCGGCGCCGCCGAGCCGATGCCCACTCGTACGGTGCCGTTGGATGTGATAAGTGCTACCGATACAACTCCGAGATCGTGGCCCTTGATGCGCTTGAGTTTCTTGTACCCGGCCTTGGCCCCCGCGTAGGTCCGCGGGACGATGAGTTCCTGCACCAGCTCATCCGGGGCGAGCGCCGTAGTCTGCACACCGGTGATAAACTCGCGCACCGGCACCTGCCGCGAGCCGTTTTGTGACACAACTAGGACCTCGGCGTCGAGGCACAGCAGCGGCGAGCTCATGTCCCCGCACGGGGACGCGGTGACGATGTTTCCCACCGGCGTCGCACGATTACGCAGCTGGTAGGTCGCCAACTCGACCCCGGCTGCCTGCAGGACCGCGAACCACTCCGTAACAGGCGCGTAGCTCAGTAGCTCGTTCATCGTCACGCACGCGCCGATGCGAAGCCCGCTCTGCCGATCGTAGCTGAGCGTCTTGAGCTCGGGTATTCGTTTGATATCTACCACGTGTCTCGGTCTGGAAAGCCCTGAGCGGATGTTGACGAGCAGGTCGGTACCGCCGGAAAGCACGGCAGCTTCATCGCCGTGCTCGGCGAGCAGCGCGAGTGCCTCCGCTATGGAGCCGGGAGCGTGATAAGAAAACTCGTGTGTCATGGTGTCCGCACCTTCCTAACCGCTGTCTGAACCATACGATGAGTCGTCGGCCGCATCAATCGGGAAAACTGCTCCCGCTTGTTCCGAACGCACGAATCATTGCGGTTACGGGCTTACCCGCAGGCCGGCTATTTTCATGCTAATACTGCCAGTATCGTGGTTCCATTAAATTACGCTTTGCGGCGCCTGTCAAGAAAACCGCGGCGAAGCCCCCGGGGCCCTGCAGGCCGGCGGGCTGTTTGGTTTTCGGCGAGCACACGGCGGTGATTGCCCTAGGTGGTGATCATCAGCCCACAGCTGCTGTCTGAAGTACGCATGCTGGCACAAAGCTGATAGAAGTGAAGTATACTCTCCCAAACCATGATGCGAAATAGTACAGCGAACGGCAGTACTGAAGCGGGAATCACCCCGCTGTCACGCGGAGAACTCGTTCCGCAGGCGTTTCGCGGTGTTGTGGCATCAGTGTTCGAGCACGCGGCGAACATTCGCCCGGATGACGAGCGGATGCTCGTGACGTTGGTAACGCGAATGCCGGCGATGAGTGCCCGAGCGCTGCTGCTACCGCGCCTACCCTGTGGGTTACGAGCCGGGGCCACGGTGAACGCAGCTCATGGACGGATTGTGTTCGAGGGCTCCGAGGGCGGGCCGATCCGCGTTGAGGACAGCCCCCTCTACGGCGGCCGCATCGCGGCTGCGGCTGTCCCGCCCGGCAGACCGGTGGTCACGGCACTGCGTCGCGCGCTGGGTGAGCACGGTGCGCCTAACGGGCTGCTGGGGCTGGTGGACTCCCGCGCGAGTACGCTGTTTAGCCGCCATGCTGCGCGGGTGCTGAGCGGCGGCGACGCTTTCCGGCGCCTGAGCGAGCTCGTGGGTCTGGGACCCGGCTTAACTCCCTCGGGTGATGACTTCATCATGGGCGCCCTGGCCGGCGAGGCGCTCCTCGGCGCTCATGACGCGCGCATCGAGCCCAGCGCGATCGAGAAGCGGGTTGCGGCGGGCGCGGTCACAACCGAGGTAGGCGCCACTATGGTGCTGCTGGCCCTCGGCGGCCGGTTTCCGGCCTACATTTCCCTGTGTGCCCAAGAGCTTGCTGCGGCGGAAGCCCGCTCGCGCACAGGTGTCCTGCGAAAAGGGACCGCACCGGTCGATCCAAGGCAAACCCGAATGATGGTCGTTAGGGCGGTGTGCAAGGCAGTTGGCTACGGGGCCACTTCAGGCTCGGATGCGCTCGTTGGGCTCCTTTGGCGCTTGGCCGCTTCGGTCGGAGATTGACAGAATGCTCATGTGCTTCTCTTCAAAGGTCATGCGGCTTTTCGGAACTCGCCCACTGCCGGCTGTGGAGCAAAGAAGACAAGAAGACATTTGACAACCGAGAGAAGTAGTGGTTTACTATATCCTAAACTGAGCGATTCTGGTAGGTAGCAGAAAAATATCTCAATATGGTGTAATGAGTTAAACGGATTCAAGCGCGACATGGACAGCCCTCCTGGTGCCGATCACGTGGTACTCCACGACTTTGCGGCGCCGGTGCTTGGATATTGCCGGGAAGGTGACCCGTACCGCAGCGGCGGCCGCATCGCTTTAGAGATTACCGCCGTAACCGAAGCCGGCACCGGGCTTCTTGGCATTGCGCGACCGCACTGCTACGGTTGTCCCGTTAGCCGTGGCCGGAGCCACCTGAGCGGTTCGATCGCGAGAATATACTTCGCTGTGCCGGCTAGGCCGGGCAGCGGTCAGAACCAAGAATGAGGGGTCAGGAGTCGTGGACCGATAGTATGAGACTGTGGTAGGGTCTTTCCGAGGATGCGAAAGCGCCGCAGAAATCAAGAGTAATAACGAGAGGAGTCAACGATGGCAGTAGAGCAGCTAAAACAAGGTAGGCCTGCGGTTGGAACAATGGTGAGAATCGTCGATAATCCCGCGTGTGCCTGGATTGTCAAGCATGCGGGTCTCGAGTTCTACATGTATGATATGGAGCACGGCACCTTTTCCGTTGAAACGCTGTCCAAAGCGCTGACGGTGGCGCGCGGGGCGGGTGTCGATGGATTCGTGCGTGTACCCGAACTGAGCAAGGCGTTCGTGTCTGGAGTTCTCGATGCAGGTGCAACCGGAGTGATGGTGCCGATGCTCGAAACTGTCGAACAGGCACGGAAGCTCGCCGAGTGGGCGAAGTTCGCGCCGGTGGGTAAACGCGGCCTCGGAACATTGGGCGCGCACACAAACTACGGCGGCCTTGGCGGCACCCCGCAGGAGTTCATGGAACGGGCAAACCGGGAGACTCTGACGATCGCGCAGATCGAGACGGGAACGGGTGTAGAGAACGTGGAAGCTATCGCAGCGACCGACGGCATTGACGCGCTCCTCATCGGACCCAACGATCTTGCAATTTCACTTGGCGTATCGGGAGATCTGCTTGGCGACACCGTTAACGCGGCAATAGAGAAGGTTGTAGCGGCCGTCCGGAATAACGGCAAGGTTTTCGGTCTGCATGCACCGGATGCGCTGTTGGAGCGTTGGATCCCCAAAGGCTGTAACCTTATAATGAGTGGCCTTGATCTCGCGGTTCTGACGAACGGCCTAAAAGCTATCGCTGAAAAATACAAGAAATAGACGAATCCAGGGGAAGAAGCAATGGCGTACAAAGTACTGATTCCACAAGACATTATGCCTGAGGGTAAAGCGTATCTGACCGAGCGGGGCCACGAAATCAAGATGGGCAGCGGCATTACCGTTGATGCGATAAAGGCCGATGTCGTTGATTGCGATGCGATCCTGGCGCGGACCGCGCCCTTCCCGGCAGAGGTGCTTGAAGCCGGCAAGAAACTGAAGGCTGTTGGCCGCCACGGCGTAGGCGTGGACAACATTGATGTTGCACGCGCCGAGGAGCTTGGAATCTGGGTGACAAATGCCCCGGAATCAAATTCCAACACCGTAGCGGAACACACGGCGCTTCTGATTCTTGCGCTGGCTCGGCGGCTTGTAAAAATCATTGAGGAGTTTCGCGCAGGCAATTTCAATATTCGCAATGAGCTGAAAGGCAGCGACTTAGCCGGCAAGACACTTGGCGTTGTGGGGCTCGGCAAAATTGGACGTCTCGTTGTGCGGAAGATGGCCGCCTTCGATATGAATATCATCGGGTACGACGAGTATCTTGCCGTCTCGAGCTATCCCGCAGGTGTTGAACCGAGCGCGAGCTGGGACGACCTGTTTGCGCGTGCGGACTTCATTACCCTGCATATCCCCGCTACTAAGGACACCCAAGGCATTGTGGGCGAAAATGAGTTCCGCCTCATGAAGGAGACAGCCTGTATCATCAATGCAGCACGCGGTGAAGTCGTGGACGAGCCGGCGCTTATCGCTGCTTTGCAGAATGGCAGTATAGGTGGTGCGGGGCTCGATGTCTTTGCCACCGAACCGCCGGGAAGCGATAATCCGCTGCTGAGCATGGATAACGTCATCGCGACCCCTCACAACGCTGCGCTCACCACGGAGTGTATGCGCAGAATGGCAATCCACGCCGCTATGGGAATCGACGATGCGCTCAACGGACGGGTACCGAAGTGGCCCGTGAACGAACCCAAGGTGGGGTAAACGAATGAGCTTTACCCCGAAAGGTGTGATCCCGGCAATGATCACGCCGCTCACAGAAGACGAAAAGGTTAACGAGAACGCTCTGCGAAAGCTTGTGGGTTTCCTCATTGAAGGCGGTTCACATGCTCTGTTTCCTGTCGGCACAACCGGAGAGTTCTACGGGCTTTCTCCCGACGAGAAACGCCGAATAGTCGAGGTAACCGTCGACGAGACCGCCGGACGGGTTCCCGTCTACATGGGAACCGGGGGCATCACGACCAAAGAGGTAATCGGGTTGAACCGGATCGCCGAAGACTGCGGTGTGGACGCGGTCTCAGTTCTCACTCCAATGTTCATCAGCGTGAATCAGCAAGAACTCTACGAACACTATCGGGTTATCGCGTCCGAGACCAAACTCCCGGTGCTTCTGTACAACAACCTTCCCAAGACCGGGATTACCATCACGCCGGAGACGGCTGAGCGGCTTGCCGAGATCGAAAACATAGTTGGAATCAAAGATAGCAGTGGGGATTTCACGCTTACGGGCGAATACATTCGAAGAACCAGGGACAAGGATTTCGTAGTCCTTGCCGGTCGTGATACGCTGATTCATGCGTGTCTGTGCTACGGCGGGGCCGGGTCGATTGCCGCTTGCGCCAATGTAGCTCCCCGCATCGTGGCCGACATTTACGACAAGTACGTTGGCGGTGATATTCAGGGCTCACTGGGAGCCCAATTCAGGCTGGCGCCGCTACGACTGGCTTTTGCGCTAGGATCGTTTCCAACGGTGATAAAAGAATCTTTGGAGCTGCTCGGAATAGAAGCTGGTCCGTGCATGAGCCCGGTCGGCAAAATGACGGAAGCAGAGAAAGCAAAGCTTAAGGACGTCCTTTCGAAGATGAGGCTCCTGTCGTAAAGCGCCGCAGCTTGATGACGGCGAGGCGCGTGCGGATAAGGAAGGGTATTGTGCAGGAGGTTCGAACAATCCTAAAAAAGGCGCGGGACGCTCAGAAGCAAATCGAGTTTTACGGTCAGGAACAAATTGACGCACTTGTTGCGGCGGCCGGTTGGGAAATCTATCGGGAAGACCACGCAATAGCGTGCGCACGCAAGGCGCACGAAGAGACAGGGATGGGGATATACGCGGATAAACTCCTCAAACACCAAAAGAAAATTCTAGGTACGCTTCGTGATCTAAAACAGGTGCGTTCTGTAGACATTGTCGAAGAGATACCGGAACAGGGACTCCTGAAGGTCTTGAAGCCGGTGGGTGTTGTGGGAGCGCTTATTCCGGTGACTAACCCCACTTCATCAATCGGCTGTAACGGGCTTTCAATACTGAAGGGCCGCAACGCTATGGTGTTTGCTCCTCATCCGAAAGCTAAAGGGTGTGGTGCGTTGGCGGCCGGTTACCTGCGAGCGGGAATCGCAAAGGCCGGGGGCCCTCCCGATCTGGTGCAGTGGATACAGGACCCTTCGGTTGAGCTCACCCAAGAGTTGATGCGGGAAGCAGACTTGGTGGTTGCAACCGGCGGACCGGGAATGGTGAAGGCTGCGTATTCAAGCGGGACTCCTGCGTATGGAGTGGGGGCGGGAAATGCCACGGTGGTGGTCGACGAAACCGCCGACATAGCGGATGCCGCTGAGAAGATCTTCAAAGGCAAGACGTTTGATCATGCAACGTCGTGCTCTTCGGAAAACTCGGTTGTAATTCAACAGAGCGTTTATGGTCGAATGATAGCAGAGTTCAAGAGACTCGGGGGCTATTTGTGTAATGACGAAGAGAAAGCGCGCCTCCGAGCGACCATGTGGCCGGATGGGCAAACGCTGAACCGCGAGATTGTCGCGCAGCCTGCCGACAGAATCGCCGCGCTTGCCGGGATACCTGTGCCGGCAGAGACCCGGTTCCTCATGGTTGAGGGGTCGAAGCCGGGGCCGGAGGATAGCTTTACCGGTGAAAAACTTTCGGTAGTGCTTGCGCTGTGGTCGTATGATACGTTCGAGCAGGCGGTTGGTCTTATCCGCGAGATTACGAGTTTTTCGGGCTACGGCCACAGTTGTGGAATTCACTCTACGAACGACGACCATATCCGTGAACTGGCGATTAAGGCACCGGTCAGCAGAATGATGGTGCGCCAACCACAAAGCCATGCGAACAGCGGCAACTACGACAATGGCATGCCGTTCTCACTGACGCTTGGATGCGGCACGTGGGGAAATAATATCACGACTGAGAATATCGTATGGAAGCATTTCGTCAATACGACTTGGGTTGCAAGCCCGATTCCACCGGTGGTACCGTCTGAAGAGGAAATCTTCGGAGAACACTGGGAAAAATACGGGAAATAGCGCCCTCACCGTCGGCATTGGCTCGCGCGGCGGTAGCTGATCAAGTTCGGGGGTAATAGACGGATTCTTTTGACATCAGTGCGTTCCCGGACGACACTATCATGGCGCTGAATAGCGCTGCGGAATCGGAATCCATGGTTTCGGGCTACCAAAGGGGTCCGGGGAACGTCTTTGACGCTACAAGCGGGAGGCCTCGCCGGTAGTACGGTAATGAATGCTAAGATTCCGCTGATGGTTGCGGGCAGCTTAGAGCCTGGTCTCAGGATCGGTCGGCACACAAGAGACGTGCAGAAGGCTGTAAACTAAGCCTGCTTGGCGTTCTTACCTCAGACAGAGACTCTGGTGGAAGCGGACGTGAATTCGACTAGGCGGTTGCGTGAAACTGCGCTGGGCGCTTGCAGGCCCGCTGTGGGCGGGCGCCCGCGATTTTGCATAAGTGGGGAGAACCATGGCCTATGTCAACCAACAACCATAACGATGAAGCAGGTACTACTCAGGAGAAGCTGGCAAGCTACAGGGACCTGTGGGCGCGCAAGCCGCGCGCCCGGCCGCTTGTCGGGGTCGATGTAGGAGGATGGTTTCCGTTTCAGCGGTTCTCCTGTCTCGCTGCGATACCGGATATGGGGTATATCGAACCGGGAATGTTGGTGCCGGAGGAATCACGAGAGGACTACGCGGCGTTTCTGCGCAACTCCAGGCTTGTTCGTGATGACCTCGTGAAAGGGGTTGCACCGATCCCGGCGATCCCGTGGATGGAGGGGGTGCTCGGCGCACGGTTACGCCGCAATAAGGACAGCGTCTGGGCTGAGGAACGGAAATTAGATTGGCCCCAGCTGGAGTCAATTACTGTGACGGACGATAATCCATGGCTCTCGAAGTACCTCTCGTTCGTCGCGGACTTGAGCGCGACGGCCGACGGCAGGTATCCGGTAGGGCTCCCGATTCTGCGCGGAGTGTCCGACATGTTTGGCATGCTTCGCGGTCACATGGAGGCGCTGATAGACTGTGTGGAAGAGCCGGCGCGCACCAGAAAGGTCTGCGGGCTGTGCGCCGATGCACTGATCGCCCTGGTCAGGGGGCACCATGAGACCGCGGGCCGGTTCTACGGGGGACATTTCATCGAACAGTATGCCATGTGGGCACCAGGGACGCTGGTGCGCATGCAGGAAGATGAGACGGCGCTATACTCGCCGACCCTCTACGAAGAGATAATCGCCGATGCGGATCGTAAGATTGCACAGGCGTTTGACTACAGTTTGATCCACCTGCATTCTTCCTCGCTGTTTCTGATTGACCAGTTCCTGGCGATACCGGAAATCACCATGTTCGAGATCAACAAGGACATCTGCGAAATGGAATTACCCGAGATGATTCCCTACCTCAGAAAGATCCAAGACCATGACCGGCTCCTGTACGTACGGGGCCCTCTGACTCGCGACGATGTCTCCCTAATCAGCAAGAATCTTGCTCCCGACGGTCTTGTCCTTCAGACGGTGGTGGGGAGTGTTGACGAGGGTCTGGAGGTTCTGGACGCCATTCGATCCGTCTATGGGGCCTGACTTCCCCAGGATCGAACAAGGGGTGTTTCGAATGAGGCTTGATGCACGAGGCCGGGAAATGACCGGTGCAGACCTGATCGCAGAAACGCTCGCCGATTTCGGTGTGGACCACGTCTTCTATGTGCCGGCCATTCTCCGCAGGACGCTGGTAGAGATGGAGAGAGTCGGTATAAAAAGAATATTGGCTCATTCTGAAAAAGCGGCCGCCTACATGGCCGACGGCTACGCTCGAGTGACCGGTAAGCCGGGAGTCTCCATGGCCCAATCTGTTGGAGCTGCAAACCTTGCCGCCGGACTCCAAGATCCATACCTCGCGCACTCGCCGGTGATCGCAATCACGGGGCGAAAGCAGCCGATCTTGCAGCATCGTAACGCATATCAAGAACTGAGCCGGCATCATCGATTGTACGACGCGGTGACCAAGTTCCACGCCGACATCGACGAGCTTGGGCAGCTTCCGTACATGCTTGCGCAGGCGTTCCGTGAAGCGACCACTGTGGCGCCGCGGCCCGTGCATCTAGAACTGTCGGGAATAGCCGGGGAATTGGTGGAGTATAGTAGGGGATTCCTGCGCCGTGACGTGGATACGCGCTACGGACGCTACCCTGCGGTACGTGTCGTTCCTTGTGAGCAGGACGTGAAGGAGTCAGTGGCCGAGATTCTGCAGGCGTCCAAACCGATTCTGGTAGTTGGTAAGGGTGTGTACGACTCCGCAGCTCGTGAAGAATTGACCCGGCTCGCAGACAGACTTTCCATTCCGGTGGCGGTGACGTGTGACGGCAAAGGTGTTCTGCCGGATACACATCCGCTGTGTGTCGGCGTAGCCGGCTCGTACGGGTGCAGATGTGCCAACGAGCTAATCGGTCAAGCCGATCTGGTTGTCTTTCTCGGCAGCGGCGTGAGTGATCAGACAACTCACGAGTGGACGGTTCCGGGAGCCAATGCCAGGGTCATTCAAATCGACATCAACCCGGCTGAGATTGGCCGCAATTATCCGAACTCGATCGGTATAGCAGCCGACGTGAAGGTGGCTCTCGGGAGGATGTTGGAACTGACCGGTGGCGAAAAGCCGCGATGGTTGCAATGGGCGCGCAGGTGCGCAGCAATTGTCTCCGCGTGGCGTCAAGAGTACGAGCCGCTGCGCAATTCCGATGCTATTCCAATTCGGCCGGAGCGCTTGTGTCAGGACCTTGGGAGTGTTCTCCCGCCCTCCAGTATTGTAGTGGCCGACACGGGTTACTCCGCCCAATGGACCGCTACAATGCTGAGTATTACGAGTCCGGCGCAGCGATTTATGCGGGCTGCCGGTTCGCTCGGCTGGGCGCTCCCCGCGTCGGTGGGCGCAAAGCTGGGTATTCCCGAGGCGCCGGTCGTATGCTTCAGCGGTGACGGGGCTTTGTGGTATCACATCGCGGAACTGGAAACCGCACGCAGATGTGGTGCGAACGTGGTGGTTGTTGTCAACAGCAACAGTGCGTTCGGGCAAAGCCGCGCCGGTGTCTACAACGCCTACGGAGATACCGAGGGGCGAAAGGATGAGGTTTATAGCTTTCGCCCTTGCAACTTCGCGAACATTGCGAACGAATTGGGCTGTTTGGGAATTCGCGTGGAGTCGCCTGACCAGATTAAGGCAGCCGTTCGACGCGGACTCTCTGCAGACATTCCCGCTGTCATCGACGTAGTCACCGATCCGACGTGTGTCGCGCCGCTGTCGCAATAGTCGGTAACAAGCTCAAACAAGAATAAGTTCGGCTCTCGCGTTAGAATTAGTTCCGCTATCGC
>PWQX01000230.1 GCA_003556605.1 Spirochaetaceae bacterium | reverse complement strand
TCGACTTCCCAATTGCCAATCGCGAGTGAGCTCTTCATCATCTCACGTTCTTCCTGAGTAAACGAAGCACCGGCGTAACCACCGAAATCAACAAGCGTTCTTTCGTTCTCGACAGGGTCATCCGCCGGCCAATCGGCCGTTAGATCAGAAAAGTCTATCAAGACCGATTCCTGCGCTACACCGCTAAGTGCAACAGTGAGTAGCAGCGCAACGAAAAGTATCCAAAAACGTTTCATCCCGTTCTCCTTTGCATTAAACCGTAGTATCGGTGTCCGTACACACATCACCAAGTATATGAATGCCAAGTGGTTTGTCAACGAAACGGGAGCTATTTTGCCGGGGCGGCACCTAGCGTGCGCTCAGCGATTCACCCTCACTCGGCGGAGGGATCTGGAAATACGGTTGCGAGGGGAGTTGTCCGTTTACCGTGAATATGACTCGGTCTATTCGGCGGAAGTTGTAACGGATTGTACGCCGCAATACGTCGAACACCTCCTCCAGCGCGAGTTGCTGGTCGGGCGCTTCAAACACAATTCCTTCGGAAAAATCGATGAACGCCTTGTCATCACGCACGATAACCGAACGAATGGTAGTGTCGCGGGGTACCAAACGGCCGTGCTGTATGTCAGTCGGCCCGAGCATGATCTCACGTAGCAGTAGTTGTACATCTGCACGCATGTCGTCCTGCTGTGGGAGGCGACGAACCTCTCCACTAACACGCGAGGTGCGCGCGCCGGGAAAAAACAATATCCGATCGATCTGCCCATCGCTGAACAATACGAATGCCGAGACCGATACGATCAAGCTGAGAAGCAAAAAAATGCCGCTTACCGCGGCACCGCCCGTTAGCAGCCGTTGCAGGGGCGAGTGTTTTGATTTCATTCCTGGCGCTCAAAATCCTCAATAAAGTTCTTGACGCCAGTATAGATGCCGTGCGCGACCTTGTTCAAGTACTCGGCGTCCCCAAGCAGCAGAGCTTCGGCTTCATTGGTGACAAAGCCGACCTCTACCAATATGGAAGGCATTTTCGCTTCGCGAACCACGTACCACGACTCCTTTTTTATGCCACGGTTGTCGGTAAAACCGCCGATTGTTGCTTCCAGCCCGTTCAACACGCTTTGCGCAAGGAGAATGCTTTCAATCGTGAGCTCCTCATCCCGAATGGTGTTCAATAAAGACACCAGGTCCGGATCATTAAAGCCGGCGGATGTGCGTGTCACCAACCCGTCGCGCGGAACCTCCGGCGACAGGTACCAGACCTCAAACCCGCTCGCGCGGGAGTTGAGTGACGCGTTAGCGTGCACCGAAACGAATACAATCACCTCGCCGTCGCGAATGGGGACGTTGTTAGCTGCCTCGGTACGCTCTTCCAGCGTCAAGTACGTGTCATCGGTTCTGGACATCACGATCTCACGATCTCCGTACTGCCGTTTGAGCAAATCAACGAGTCGATGCGAGATCTTTAGTACAATATTCTTCTCGCGGATCTCGAACATGCCGTTTTCCCGTGCATGGCGGCCGATAGTACCCGGATCCTTACCGCCATGGCCCGGGTCTATGAAGATTGCCCCGACACGGCGTCCATCGGCGGGACGCTCGGGAACTGCGAATATGCCTTTGAACGTCTCCAGTGCTGTCGCCGAGAATACCAGCGCTCCGTTCTGTCGTGTTATACCCGGGACGCGGTGCTTGGTAGTGAAGTCTTCGAGGACTACGCTGTTTCCCGGCCGGAAGCTCACCGAGGTTTCCCCGTTCCAGAGCGTTCCAATCTCGCGGTACGGGTCCCATTGCAAGCGCGTGCCGGTCTCGCGTATCACGTGATCGAGAGCATACATCTCACCGTGCTCGTCCGGCGATCGGTCGCTTGAGGGAGATGCACCGATGCCGGCTACCATCGCTAACCCGAACAGCAGCGCTGCGACGAGCGCCGGGACTACACGTATAACGGGAGGTACCGAGAGAGGATTTCGCGTTCGACCGCTTCGTATTCGCATTCTTCTATAGTATCGATAAGATAGCGCGCTCCCTGTAGCCCCCCAATGAGAAACGCGCGCCAGAATACTCCGCCGAGCGCACTCTCGCCGCTCGACCCCGGCACGAACGCTATACTCCGCTCGCGGCGCAGCTCGGCGATGGTCTCGCGCGGAGTCAATCCGCGCCAGTCGCGTTGGTGTTCACGCTCGAGATGCGGCAACGCGAGCACCTTCAGTTCGGCGGTGCTGCCGCGGGCTCGGCCGTTTCCGCCGCTTACGGGACTCGGCGGCGCCTTAGCGTCCGACCGCTGCCTGCCGCCGCGGTTCTCGAGGATCCCGCACAGCGGCGGCATCGCCGAGAGTGCTGCTCTGTTACACGGGTCTTCCAGCCCAAAGGCATGATGAGCTGCCGGCGTCTGCGGTCCAAACAAGAACGCTGCGGTCTCGCCGTTTCCGGGCTCAAGCTCGATCACGATCGACCGGATAGCCTTCAAAGCACTCGTGACTGCCTCACCGCGGGTATCGCCGACGGCAATTATGTTTCCACACTTCTCCACGTTGTTGCGGGGGAACCGCACGTGGTCACCGGTTCTGACGCGCTGAAACACCTCGGCAACACCGTCGCGGTTACGAAGGGAGGCAAACTTGTTGGCCCTGCGCACCCGGCCCGGTGCCGATATAACCGCGCGCTCGGCACTAACGCGTTGAAACCGTGGATTCAGGAGCTCACGCGGGTCCTGTCCCAACGCAAAGCGCATTGCGGCTTCGGTAAGCTCAACCCCGGAACACAGCGGGTACGTCCAGCCCGACATGTACCCCCCGGACAAGCGCGCGGCTATTTCCCCGACCATAGCGCCGTTGCGCCCGTAGAACACGTCACCCTTGGCTGCCCCGTGCGTTATGCCGAGCGCACGAACGCCGCGTTCAAAGACCGCGATAAGCTCTTGGAGCTCCGCGGAACCTAACGCTGCCGGAATGGTGTGGCCCATCTCAATGAAGTAGGGTGCGAAATGAATGTGGCGATCGGCTACTCCGGTAATCATTACTTCGCCGTTGAATACCAGCGCGTCTACGCTGTACTCGCATCCCGGGATCAGCTCCTCCGCAATAGCCCGCCGCGTCCGGCTGAACGCCATGGCGGTTTCCAGCGCCGCACGCGCTTGCCGAGGGTGTTGCACCAGCTGTACGCCGCGCGCGCCCATGTTGTCCACCGGCTTGATCACGAACGGAAGCTCAAAGTCCTCGAGCACACGGCGTGCGCTGTCCTCTAACGAGCCGGCCTCCTTGATCGTCCGAAAGCGCGGCGACGGAACACCGGCATCGCGGAAACACTCGCGCATAAGCGCCTTGTCGGTTGCGCGCAGCGCCGTATCGTACGGGATACCGGGAAGGCCGAGCCGTTCGCCGACATAAGCCACCGTGCTCGAGAAATCGGTCCCCGCAGTGAACACGGCGTCTAAGCGTCCATCGCCGTGGTAGCGCTCGGCAACCGAAAGCACTCCGGGCGGGTCGGCAAGGTCGACCTGTTCGAACGCGTCGGCGAGCGTTACTGCCGGGCCGTACGGATCGCGGTCTACCCCAATACTGTACCAGCCGTTGCGGCGCGCAGCGTGGTACGCCGGTTGCTGCATCACGCCGGCGCCCAAAATCATGATGCTTTGCATTCGCGCTCCTTCACAGCGTAGAGCTCGAAGGTATCGCCCAGTCCGGCTGCGCGGCTAAGACAATCGGCGATTCGAGAGCGCAGCCCACCCCGCGCCGCTCGCGACATCCCGGGAAAACGCTCCGGATGATGGCCGGTAACAATTACCCGCCGCACGCGGAACCCGAAACGCTCGAGTATGCTGCTGCAGCGGCCCGGCTCCCAAATTGTCACGTGATCCGGCGGCCCGGCTGCAAGAAACGCCGCTCTGTTCCTGCGCGCCGAGATTCCCTCTCCGTTCGGCGTGGAGAATGCAAACAGCCCGCCTACCGGAAGCATCGCATTGACTCGTGAAAGTACCGCGTTTAAGGCGTGCAGGTGCTCGATCACGTACCACATAGTTACCACATCAAACCGTGCTCGGCCAAACACCGCCTGTGAGTCGAACTCTTCGATGGAGCAAGCCGCTGCTTCAAACTGCAACTGCTCGCGCAGGTAGCGTACCGCCGCCTCCGACACGTCTATCCCGTAAACCCGGTAACCGGATTCACGCGCGGCCGCCAAGAACGGCCCGTACGCGGCACCAATATCAAGCACCGCGCGGGAGTTTCCCCCGGGCGTGCCGGCGGTGTCGCCCGCACGCCCGGCTCTGATAGTTCGGTTGATGCGCTCAATGCGGCCTTCGCCGACGCGTTTGATGTGCGCAAAATCCTCGAGGTAACTGCGCCCGTACTGGCGGCGATACGACTCGAAAAAGTAGCGTTCATCGTACGCGACGCCCGACTCACGCAAACGCCGCATGTACAGAACACCGCACTGTGGGCAGCGCACGTACGTCCGCCCCGGCGTGCGTGTGACCGACGCGGCTGCGCGCCTGCCGCACACCGGACACGCAGCCGCTCCGCCTGCATTAAGCTCGGCGATCGCCGTTGCCGGCGCTGCCGGTTTCTCCGGAATCACGGCGCGGCTGCGGTGTACAACACGCGCCGGGTCAGCGCACACGGTCCGGAGGCTGCGCGCAAGCCGCGCCGGCGACGGACAAACCCCCAGATGCACGAAACTTGCCCGCGCTGCGAGCTGTGCGTGGTACCGCGTTGGGCTGAGCAGTACCACCCCGCATCCGGCGGCGGCCGCCTCAAAAGCAGTCAGACCGAACGACGTAATTACCAGGTCAAACTGCCACAGCCGGTCTCGCAGCCGGCCGGTCAGCGGAAGCTCCTCTACCTCATCGGGCAGATCGTGTTCAAACAACGGCCCGCGTACCGCGCTGACGCGCATCTGCCCGCAACCGCGTGTCCCTCCCGTTGCGTCTTCGTTCACCCGCCGCAGCGCTTCGGCCGCGGTAGCGGTGAGATTCGCCGCGTCCTCGCCACCGAAGCTCAACAGCACTTGCTCAAAGGCGGCCGGAGCGAAAGCCCGAGCCACACGTGGAAATCGCAGTAACCCTCTATCTGCCAGGTTTGGCGCGCACGCCGAGTCAACGCGTGGAAGCGTGTCGATCAGATAGTCGCAGTAGCACCGGGCACTCCCTCCGAGGTCGATCCCTACTGCCGCCGCGTCGCTCTCATCAAGGCGCAGCGCCCGAAATCCTGCAAGGCTCAGTTCCCGGCAGTCGAGCACTACCAGCTGTGCTCCTGCGGTCACGGCAGGATCAAAGTACAGCGGTATGTCCGCAGCAACGGTGAGTCGCTGCACGGCTCGGCGTGCCGTTTCAGGATCCACACCGGGATGAAACAGCACTCCGGTTTCACACTTGCCGGCGCCGTCCGCGCGCACAACCCGGTCGCGCCGGTCTTGATGATCTCCGGCGGCGCAATCGCCGCGCAGCTCTTGTGCGAGCTCGAGTACGCGAGCGAGATGACCGCTGCCGCGGCCGGGAATAAACTCAGGCACGAGAACGACGCGGGGGCTCACGTTCTGTGACTCTCGGGAACGCAGGCGATCTGTTGCTGTCGAAGCCACGCAAGCACCTGCGCGATTTCTAGCGGGCGCCCGTCGTAGAGGTCCGTGTAGAGCTCTTGCAGACGCTCATAGTCCTCGATACTGTCCAAGGTCACCCGTGCTTGCGGCATTGAAAACCGCGCGGCGACCTGAGGCCGCAACACCCGGAACCGGTCCGGATTAGCATAAAGGTACGGGGCGACGTGTTCGCGGTCATACGGGCTGTCAGCCTCGCGCTCGGCTGCGAGAAGCGCGGCGGCGTCCAACACCTCTACGCAGGTTCCAAGCGGCGGGCCCAACAGCCCGGTGTACTCCGCAGCGCTGTTGAAATGCGCCTGTAGGCTGATTCGTGCCAGTTGAGGCGATACGAGCGGATTGTCGCCGGTAGCACGTACTACGGTGTCCAGCCGGTAACGGCGGACCACTGCGGCGTAACGGTGGAGCACATCTTCGGGATCACCGGCGAATAGCGCGAATCCTTGCTTGTGCGCGTAGGGCGCAAGTCGCGTACAACTCGCTGCATCCGTAGCCAGCACCCAGGTAGCTACCGGCAGCTCGCGCAGCGCGCGCATCGCGTGCTCTATGGCGGTCAGCTGTCCCAAGGGCAGCAGGACCTTATCCGGCAGCCGCGAGGACGACAGGCGCGCCTGTAACACCACCCCGGTCATGAATCTACATCCCACAGCTCGGTAACCCGCCGCGCGTCCTGGCGAAACGAGAAACGATGACGATGCACCCACTCGCGCGCTTCTTGAAACAGCCGCCACGCTCGCAGCGGGCCGGTTTGTGCGCGCAGGACCACCATGAAGAACTTCGACAACGGCAGGTAGCCCGTGTCACCGGTGAAGCGCAGCGCGAGCGTCTTGAGGTAAAACCTGAGGTAACTCTGATCAGGCGTGGTATCCTCCGGCGGCGGAGTCTGCGCACAGCTCAGACGCAGGTGCGGTTCAACCATGATTCGGTAGCCCCACATATGGGCCCGAAACCCAAACTCCAGCTTCTGCCAATGCGGCGAGACAATCGAACGGTCGTATCCGCCGACGCGCTGATACTGTTCGCGATGATACAACCCCACGTAATCAAACGCAACGATACTCGGAACGGGCTCACTAGGCGGTTGCAGCGGCAGCACCTGCAAACGCTGCTGATAGAACGCCGGCGCTATCAGGCTCGGCAGGATCTGGTTGCGCTCACCGCGCAGGACCGGGACGCTGCACAAAGGCGCTTCGCTGGTGAGCACCGCTTTAGGTAGTCCTGCGATCTCGTAGTCGTTCCAGAGTACCAGCACCACCGAGCCGAGCGCCTCGGCAATGCCGAGATTCACCTGTTCGCCGGCACTCACACGCCGGTCTAACAACACGAACCGGACATGCGTGAACCGCGATGCGAGGTGCTCCACGTCGTAACTAGACGTTCCGATCTCGATCGAGAGAATCTCCGCCGGCTCCCACGCCGAGAGGCGCTGGAACGCCGTGTCACGATCGAACTTTCCGCCGCGGTTGAGCACGACAATCGAAAACGAGGGCCGATTGAGCAGGCCGCGGTGGCTCTTCTGACCACCGACAACTGTGTACGGCAGCCGACAGCCCTCAGAAGTTGAATGTGTAGTACTCATCGCAACTCCAACATAACGGGGGCAAGTCCCCGCCGACGTGCCGGCGGTAATACGCCTCGCCGGCCTGCCAGACTGCCTCGATGCCGTCTTCAAACACGTTACCTAACCGATACGAAAGATCGAAATCTTGCTTGCACATCGGGACGCTGCCGTCGATCAGCACAACGAGGTCGCGCTTGATATGCCAGCACGGCAGGCGATGCAGGGGCGAGAGGTCCACGACTCTTCGGCTCGGCAAGCGTCCGGCGCAGTCGTCGTACTTCTGGATTATCACGTTTGGGGTACGCTCCTTCCACCTGCGATAGAAGACCTCAAGCTGCTCTTCGTTGAGATCCATCCGTACCGCCTGCAGGTGACAGCGCTCACCGAACAGCTCAAGCGCGCGCTCGGAAAACTGCTGCGCCTCGCGGAAGCCTTCGCCGCGAATCTGCCGGTAGATCTGCTCGTCGTCGGCATCAAGCTCAACTACCATACGCGTGCGGGAATCGGCCGCCTCGGCGACGCGCTCAATCATGCCCGCCGGCCACCCCACGCCCCCACTCCGTACGATAAGCTCCACTGAAGCCCGCTCAGCCGCAGCGGCGACCAGCGCATCCAAGCGCGAGTGCAGCCCCGCATCACCCCAATGCGAGATCTCGACGACCGCATCGCCGCACAACTCAGCGAGCATATCGAGCAAAGCACCGAAGCGTTCGGGCGCCAACTCGTGCACCGTTGCCGAGCGCGCGCCCTCCGTCCCCAAAGGCCCCGTCGAAGGCGCCACCGAGCACGCCCGGTGCGGAACCGGTCCAACGGGCTCCTCCGGGACCAGGCGAAAGGGGTCGTACACGACCGCTTGCACCGTAGAGCGCACGATCTGTACCGACGAGTACGCCGGGACGGTCCGAAGCAGCTCGGGGCGCTCGGTCACAAGGCGCAAAAGCGAGCTTTCATCACGTGCTCCGGCGGCATACAACGCGCGGCACAGCAGATAGTTGCGCCGGCAGTCGCAGCGTAAATGCAGGCGCAGTTGCCGGTAATCCTGCTCGGCAAGCTCAGTCTCAACCTCAAACGCGTTGATATCGCGCCGGAGGATCGTAAACAGCTCGTCCCAGCGTCTCGGATCGTCTTCCGGTTTCGTCAAAGCACGCAGCCGCTCGGGCATGTCTGCGTTCAGTACCGTTGGGGCGACCGCGTCGGGGAACCCGTCGGCGAAAGTATATTCAGCGAAATATTGCCTGTGGCTCGCGAGCATCCGGCCGGTGATCTCAATGTCGAGGAACGGAGCATCAAAAAAATAGTACACGAGCACAGTGTCCGCGTCGGCGAGCTCGCGGCCGACCCGTTGCAGCTCGCCGAGCAGTTCATCGACCGACCATTCGGCACGCGAAACGATTTCCCACTTCGGCGGCCAGTCGGGCGCTTGTCCGTGCGGCTGGCTCGCGGGGGCCGCCCCTCGCGCGCCGGCGCCCGCGAACACCACCACCCGCTGCAATCCGGGTATGGCACCGGTATATGCTCGCACGCGATCGTACGCCGACACCCCGTCGCTGAGACCAAGCGTCGCGTAGGGCGAGATCGTAATGGCGTTGATGCAGGCAATTGTTTTCATGGCGCTGTTATCGTTATCGGCGTCCGCGGGCCGCGAATGAAACCAAGCGGATTGAGTTTATCACAACAAAACGCTAAGCTGCAATTTATGCCGCCGAAAGCCTATACGGTGAGCGAGCTCACCCTGCTCATCAAGCAGACACTTGAAACGCAGGTTGGTGAGGTGGTACTCGAGGGCGAAGTCTCAAACCTGCGGGCCTCGGGCGCCGGTCATCTGTACTTCACGCTCAAGGACGAGCACGCCATGATCTCGGCGGTGATGTTCCGGGGCCGTGCAACGGGGCTCGCGTTCGAGCCGGAGGACGGTCAGCTCGTTCGCGTGCAGGGCGGGGTCACGGTCTACTCCAAACGAGGCAACTATCAGATCATCGTCGAAAGAATGGAGCTGGCCGGTGCCGGGCGCATTCTTGCTCTCCTCGAGGAACGCAAACGCCGTTTATCCGCCGAGGGGCTGTTCGGGCCTGAGCGCAAGCAACGGCTGCCGATGCTGCCACAGCGCATCGCGGTGGTGACATCGCCGAGCGGGGCCGCAATCCGTGACATCCTGCAGGTACTTGGTCGGAGAAACTCGGGCTTGAACCTGGTGATTCTTCCCACCGCAGTACAAGGCGACCCAGCGGCCGCGCAGATCGCCGCGCAGATCACGCGTGCCGACCGCCTCAAGCTCGGTGACGTGATCGTGGTGACCCGGGGCGGCGGGTCGCTCGAGGACCTCCTGCCGTTCTCTGAAGAGATCGTGGTCCGCGCCGTTGCGGCGTGCAGCACGCCGGTAATCTCGGCGGTAGGACACGAGATTGACACCGCATTGTGCGACTACGCCGCGGACCTGCGCGCGCCCACCCCTTCGGCTGCCGCCGAAGCTGTAAGCGCTCCGCGCGAGGAACTGTATCAGCGGGTCCTGAACCTGGGGCACGAAATCGCACGCACCTTTGTGCAGCGCCTAGGACACGCACGCGATCTGGTGGCGCGCTTCCGCACCGAAAACCTTCTCCGAGAGTTCCGCATTTTGGTGCAGCCGTATCAGCAGCGTCTTGACGACGCGAAAGAGGAACTGCTGCGCGGAACGCAGGATCGCCTGCGACAGATACGCCACCTTCTGGAGCTTGACAGGCAGCGCTTGGAAGCCGCCTCACCGGTTGAGATCATGCGGCGCGGCTTCTCAATCGTACAGTCCGAACGCAACGGCAAAGTAGTAACCAGCGCTGCAGCTGTCGAGAAGGCGGAAGCCTTGAAAATCCGCTTTGCACAAGGCGCCGTGCGGGCGCGAACTGAGGAGCACTTATCCGATGAAGAGCTTTGAACAACGACTACAGGAACTGGAAGAAGTCGGCGAGCGCATCCGCGAAGGCAAAATCTCACTCGATGAAGCTATGAAGGAGTTTGAGCGCGGTATTCGCCTCGCCAAGAGCCTCGAGAAGGACCTTGCCCGGATTGAACGCAAGGTGGAAGTGCTGGTAAACGAGCCCGACGAACCGGGTGAGAAACCGGTGCTCGAGTTGTTTCCCGAGCTCTCAGACGTGACCGGCGGACGGCAGGAGGGGAACGAGTAGCCTGCGCTATTGCGCCTGCGGGAGATCTCCGGGCAGCTCCACGCGATCACCGAGTTCAACACCGAGCGCCGCAAGCTCTCCTCGGTTAACCTCCAGCGCGTAGCGTACCGGTTCGCTCGACGGCACCGATGCCCGCGAGAACGGCTTCAGATCGTGAAACTCGATGATTAGGCCGTCCTCGTCGATATACGCGAGCGTCAGCGGTATGGCGGTGTTCGCCATCCAAAACGCACGGTAATCGGTGTCTGGAAACACAAACAGCATTCCGTGCCGCAGCGGTAAACCCGACCGATACATCAAACCCCGGCTGCGGTGCCGCGGTGTCGCCGCAATCTCAACCGTAAACGCGTGCCCCCCAACCGTAATCTCCGCACGCGGCAGCTCCAACGCAACCGCGTCGGTACGAACCGGCAGCAGCAACAGCAGCAGCACGAATGCGCCGGCAAATCCCGCCGAAACCGCCCTCGAGCGCGCCGTCTGACACGCCGTACGCCGGCTGCAGCACCGCACTCGCAGCACTCCTACTGGTTTTCTCGCGGTAAGCCCCATCATTGTTAAAACAACTCCAAGAACTCGTGGCGCAGTTGCCGACGTATCGAGTCCCGCACTCCGGCCTCGCGCCTGCGCTGCTGAAACACCGGCACGTCCAGGTATTTTACCGTTAGCGGGCGTTCGAGACTTATCCGCACCTCCTCGTCCTCCCAGATCATCTGCGATGGGTCTACACGATCCGGCTCGCCGTAGCGCTCGCGCAGCGTGGTGTAAAGCGTGTAAAAATCAAGTCTCTCGCGGTTCAAGTTCAGGGTGATCGTAAACAAGCGGTTTTCGTGAAACTGGAACACCCCATGCTCGACGAACGGCCCGCCACGCGTTTCAACCAAGTGTTGCCGCTCGCGCGGCACCAGCGACACTTCGGGATCGCCGCGATACTGAAAGCTCGGATCTGCGATAAGCCGCTCCTTGAGCTGCTCCAGCTCCAGCCCCAGCTCAAGATCTCCGAATCCGCGAGGTAATCGCCGCTCTGCCGCTGCATCAAGCGGTGAGCGCGCATCGAGCGGCGCAACTACCGGCTCCTGAGCCGCGACTGCAGCGGCACCGAGGAGCGAAACCGCCCCAGCGGCCACGAGGCCGGCGGCAAATATCAGTGTCTTGAAGTAACTGCTTGTGTCCATTGTGCTCGCCCACTCTACCCTTTTTATCTGTATCGGCGTGTGTGTTATACTAGTATACATGCGTTTCGCTCTCATGATAATGCTCCTTGCGACGGCATTTCCGGCTATTGAGACCGCAACCGGTAGCGAGGCCACGGTCCGAATAGAACCGGGCCTTTCGAGCCTATTCATAGACCCGGAAGACACTACGCGAGCAGCGTCCCGGATCAGCGTACGAGACCGCTCATCGGATACCCGCAACCTCGATATACGCACGACGCCGCAAGGGGCGCAAGTGTACGTTAACCGCGAATACGTGGGCCGCGGACCGGTACGCCTCGACAACCTGGAGTCCGGAACATACCGGATTCGTGTAACGCAATCCGGCTATTACACCGCACGCTACACGATCCGCCTCGACGAACCCCGTACCGCTGTGATCGAGGTTGAGCTACGCCGCGTTACCGGCTATCTGTCGTTGTCGTCAAACCCACCCGACACACGGTTTCTTGTCGACGGTGAGCCCACCGACTCAAGACTCGTAGAGTTGCCGGTTGGAACCTATCTCCTGCAGGCGCGCCGGTTCGGCTATATAGACGTTGAGCGACGTATACAAATCACTGAGAACGCCACGACGAGCGTACACGTGGAGCTGAGCGAAGCACCGTTCGAAGTGCGCCGGTTGCGTCTGAGTCGTACACGTTTTAACCCCACAAATCCCGGCGTCCTCGGTACGGTGCAAGCGTCGTTTGAAGCAACTAATGTCGGCACCGCGTTGCTCGAGATTCTCGACGAACAGGACAACGTGGTTTGGACTCACCGTTTCCGGCAGTTCGAACAGCGAGAGAACTCCGTACGGTGGTCGGGCAGAGACGCCGACGGAAAAATAGCGCCGGATGGCGAGTACCGTGCTCGCCTCGTCGGCTTCGACGCCGACGGCGAGCCGGCCAATGAGGAACAAGCCCGCCTGCAGATCGACAGCACGCATACCCTTCGCTACCGCACTGCCTGGAGCGGAACTCCCGGACTGATGTATGCACCAAACACCGAAGTGCTGCCCGCGCGATCGTTCCAGTTCTCAAGCGCGGCACTCGGCCATCGCAGGTGGTTGAATGATCGAACGCGTGCTCGTATTCCGATTCACGCCTCTTTGCGCGTTGGACTGCCGCACAATTTTGAGATAGGCGCCCAGGCGACCGCATTCGCGCACGACGAGTTCGAAAGGAACTACGCCGGCGGCGGGCTCTACTTACGCCGCCAGCTCGGTCAGTGGCGCGAGCAGCGGCTTGCCGCGGCGCTGACGCTTTCCGGTACCGCACAAACTTATCCCGAGGACTCCAGCTACCGCGCGCCCGACACTGCCACCAACCTTGCCGGCGTCAAACTCTCCGCACCGCTTGAGCTGCGGCTCGACAGCGTTCGCGTCGCGGCCACGCCTGAGCTCGCGTTCTCACCCGCGCGCCCTGAGTACGATCCGCCGAACGACGCTGACGCCGATCTCGCCGCCTGGGCTTATCTACGCGCCGGCGCGTACCTAGATCTAGGCGCGTTTCAAACCGGCGCCTCGGTCACACTACGCTCCCGGCCTTTCGGCGATGGGCGGCTACGGCTTGATCTTCCGATTGCCGCGGGCGCTGAGATGCACATGATGATCCCCGGAACCGTACTGGTACTGTCCGGCTACGGCGGCGGCGAGTTTGAAGCAGCGGATGACTACTACGTGTTCGCAGGACTTGGGCTCGGTTTGCTGTACTAATATGCCGGCGGCGGATTTCGCGCCGCGGTCAAACGGCTCACCGACGCAGGGCCGCCGCGCTGAAACACTGCGCCGCAGAAATCACAGATTGATGTAGATAATCACGAGCACCAAGAAGGCCAACGCCAGTATCGACATCGTCAATGCGAACAGCCAGCGCGGTCTCCCGGTAGGGTTGCGCGGCACATCGCGCCCGCGTAACGCCCCTCCCTTTGACCCGTCTGAGTGCGTGAGCGGCAGATCGATAATTTCAAACTGCTGCTTGTGATCGGCGTGCTCGCCGGTGTATCCGCAGCTCGGGCATCCGGCCATAAACAGAGAGACCTCACCGCTGAAGTTGCACACCGGGCATTTCACTGCCGAGAAAAACCTTCCGCAATGGGGACAAGTCCGGGCGTTCGGACCGACCCGTCTGCCGCAATTCTCGCAGTAGAAGCTCACGTGTGTCATCATTGCTCACCACAGCCCGGCGTTTCCACTTATTTTCGCCGAATTGCAAGCATCGTGAGATCGTCGTACTGTTCGTCTTCAACGAGGTGCGTGTACTCGTTATACAGCGAGTCGTCGGTGCTTGTCTGCCGCGGATAGGCGAAGAACAGGTTGTACTGCTCAAAATGCACTCTCAAGAAGTCATCGATTTTTTTGTCAACTGCAACACGCTGTTCTGAACCCGCATTCGGATCCCGGTATAACCGAAACACCTTTTCTATCGCCATCAGCGCCAGCGTCGCGTTGCTCGCCGTAGGCTCACAGCTACTGAAGTCGAACGTCAGAACCTCATTGGGGTCGGGGCTGTGCGCACGGTCGAGAGTGTAGCGACCTCCGGTCTGCACCGCTGCGACGATCTCATGAATACGGTCAATCGAGAGCTCTTCGTCGCCGATGCCCTCTTCGCCGGTGAAGGGGCGGTAATCGCTGCCGCGGAAGGTACGCTTGGCCTCCTCCACCCCGTCGGTAAAGAACAACAAGACATCGCCCCGTTCAAGCGTGATACTGATCTCAGGAAACCCCTGCGGGGCCATGCTGCTGGGGAATACCCCGGCGGCAGGTGTCTCCGGCATGCTCAACTGCACCACCTTCCGCCGTTCCCGCTTGTAGATATGCAGCTGATTGTCGCCTGCGTTAGTGAGAATCATCTTGCCGGTACCGGCGTTGTACAAGCCCAAGGTGAACGCGGCGAATCGGCCCTTGAATCCACGCTCTTCAAGGAGGTCATTGATGCGGGACACCAGCGTGCTCAGACGCAGCCCGTGAGACTTCAAAGACCAATTGCTGAAGTAGTCGAGAAAAATGGTCGCCACCTCAACCATAATCAAGGCCGCCGGTACGCCCTTGCCGGCCACATCGCACTTGATGAGCGCGTAGTGATCTTCGTCAAGCTTACGGTAATCAAAGTAGTCTCCAGAAACGCCCTTGGCGCCTTCGTAGTAACCGAAGACTTCGACCAACGGCAGGTCTTGATAACCGGTAGTCATCTTCTGTCCGGCGCCGGTGAGGTCAAGCGGAATAAACATCTTCTGCACTTCCTTACCGACGGTGAGCTCCTTGTTCGCTTGCGCAGCCTTGACGAGGCCCTGAGTCATTGAGTTCACCGTGTTGGCAAGCAGTGACAGCTCATCACGCGTGCGGACGTTTATCAGGTGGTTGTACAGCTGTTCCTTGTCATCGGTGTCGCGAATCACCTCAACCCCTTGCACCAGCCGGTTGATTGGAATAACAACGATGGTCGCGAGAATCAGCGCGCCGATGATCCCTACCAGCAATGCGCCTACCGCGACGATCACAGTGCTGATGATCAGGTCACGGGTTGTCTCGTCGATTTCCTGCAGGATCAAGTCGGTGGAGACGCCCAGTCTCACCATACCCCGATAGTAGCGCGCCTCCTCCGGCGCTTCACCGACCACTCGAGACAACACCGGCTTAAAGAAAACATACTCGGTGGTTTCACGGCTCAGGTCGGCCGCATCAAAGCGCGGATAGCTGCCGATCTCGCGCCCTACTTCGGCCAACGCCTCGCTGATGCGCCCTTCGAGCTCGACGCGAATCTCGTCTATCTCAGCCAGCTCGGCTTGCGCCTCAGGGGTGCCCATCAGAACCAGCTCACTAATACGATCGGTGAAGTCGTCAATCTGCCGCGGGATGTCACCGAGCTCCGCACGCGCTCTTTGGTTTATCTCTTGCTCTAATTCCGGGATAACCTCCGATACAGGATCCTGCAAACGCGACTGCCCGCGCGCCTGAAACTCACCGGTGTCGATCCCGGGTAGAATGTTGCGATCTCTGATCACCTCGTCGTATTCGGGTCTCCCAATCGTCTGTAAGGCCGGGTCGTTTGTCGACCACACGTAATCAAACTCTGTGCCCTCCTGCCCGCGACCGGTAACGGTCAGATACAGTACCTCATCCATGACCTCGGTCTGGCGGGTCAGTTGCGCGAGCTCGATGATATTGTCCTGCGGGTTGTCCAAGTACTGGGACGACTGCGTAACCAAGCTCTCCAACAATACCTCGACACGTTGCTCGAGTCCGCGCGCCAGGGTGCTTTCTTGCCGTTCAAGCGCGGTAGATCCTAAGAAGAACGCTACCAGAACGACGACCGCAACAACCAACAACACGACGAAAAACGCGAACTTAATCCGTAACCCTACTCCGCGTCTCTTCATTGCCCTGATCCTCTCTTGCTTCTTCTGCAGCGGCAGCGGAGCGCCCGCCAGCAACGCTTTCACTTCCATCTCTAATAGGCGTGACTCGGCAACCAGCGCCACGATACGAGTTCCCGAGAACACAACCAGCAGCGCCAACAGCAGCGCCGCACCACCGATCATCACATCAGCTGGAGCGACACTGAACTGTCCGCGGACATCCCGCACAAAACGCGGGCTGTAGCGCACGGTGTAGTTACCGAAACTGATGTGTCCGCTTTCCTCAAACTCCAGGGTGGGCTGCGAGAACTGCAGTCCGCGCTGAGAATGCCGTAATCCTAGACGGTACTCGCCGGTACGAATGCGGTCGATCAGCACGCCGCTGATGCGCTGGT
>PWQX01000073.1 GCA_003556605.1 Spirochaetaceae bacterium | reverse complement strand
TATTCGCATCCAGCAATATCACTTGAACGCCTCACCCTCGGCGGCAGCAATGACTTCGGCTACATTGTCCGGGCTCGGTATCCTGCACGTCCCGAGATCTTGCGGAATGGTCTGCACCGGGGGCTGGTCACGAGGCGATTCGGAAGCAAGGCCACGCCGGAGAAGCTCGTCGATCACTTGCTTCTTGGTCATGTTTCGTTCGCCGGCAATGCGCTCGATTTCCAGCGACAGATCATCCTCCAGAACGATCGTAGTTCTCATATGCATAAGCATATCGATCGATCTGCGTGTATGTCAACTATGCGCAGTTCTCGGGTGGAAGTTCAATTCCGGGGGTGTTCCCCGCCGACCCAGCGTGCCGTGATTCTGTATATACACCCGGGCGAAAAAGGACACTTCGTCCGGCGGAAAGCGGACAGTGCACGCAGCTCGCGGCCGATTCAATCCTGGCTTCAAGAAGCTCGGGCGATGGTGCAGTTGTTTTGATAGAAACTACTAGGGTTGAGCTTTCCCGCATTCAACCGGATTTTGTTTTCATAGAGTAGGAACGTTTCGGGTACATTATAAATTACTACCTGGTATTTATTTATTGCGGCACGGCCTGGAAACCGTTATGAACTGTGCTATTATTGCCGATGAGAAAAATGATCCCAGGTTACTGCAGGAGTAGGCTCTATGCGGATTTCGCAGGCTTTTAGACGGTCGACGGTTGCAATCCCGGACGACGTGCGCAAACGTCTCGCGGAGGGTGGTGTTAGGCAGGCATTCGAACGCCGGCCGGTTGCCGCGCAACGGCGCAGTATTCGGTGGATCCGGAAAGCCGGTGACGAAGCGGTCCGTCGTGCGCGCATCGACCACCTCATCGACTCGCTGAAGCGCGAGGCGCAGTACGAAAGTAGCCGTTGGACGTATAGCCTCGGCGAGCGGCGAATCTCGGCGTGACGATCCGAGTAACGACACGTCGAACAGCACCAATACCACAACGCTGAGCGTTTCTATCGCGATATGTAACACCTCATCAAGCGCTCAGTCGAACGAGCGAAGCGTCGCGCGAGAGCGCAAGCATCATGATCAACGCCGAACCGGGACGGTCGGGGATACGAAGTACGACACCAGCAGCACCTTTCGGTGCCCCGGTAGCGCTGCGTGAACCATGTCGTAGAGAAACGGAACCAATCCGATCAGAGCAAGCCCACGGCGCGCAACTTCGGACGTCTCTGACGCGTCGCTCCCGGCGTCGCGATCCGTTGCCCGGAGGCGATCGACGTGGGTACATCGATGGCCACCTGGTGAGCCGTTCTGACGAAGGTCGGGTCAGAACCGGGGATCTTCGAAGATCGCGGAATCCAGCAAGTGAGTGTGCAGTTTCACCGGAACGATAACGTAATCCATGACGTCAGTTATCGTCATCTTTATCACAACGACATTCATTATCGAGATGACTACGATGCAAGAACCTGCTCGGTGATGATGGACGTTCTAAAGCGAGCGTTTGCTAGTTACAGGCCACGCATTAGCGAACGGATATTCTTCGTCATGCGAGTCCACATCGGGCTCATTCCGGGCCGGACGTGGACGGTCAATAGTAGCTGCCCATGGCGCGTGGCGGCGCCGGAAACGATGAAAACGGAACGGCGGTTAACGCCTGTACTTTTCGTGTTAGAAAGCGGCTTTCTGTAGACAAGGAGTTTGGAAGCGGTGATAGTCATTACCTCGGTCGGTATCGCCGTCTGTCTGTCACAATCGGCAATGCTTTCAGGGCTCGACTTTGGGCTCTTCACCCTGAGCAGGCTGGAGCTTCAGGTGCTCGAGCGCAAAGGGGACAACCAGGCGATGCGGGTTCTTCGTCTGCGCGAAGACGCACACTTCATGCCGGTAACGATCCTCTGGGCCAATGTGGCGGTGAATGTGTTGCTGGCGCTGCCATCGGGATCGATACTGTCGGGGATAGCGGCGTTCCTGTTTTCCAGGGGTGCCGGAAGATGCGCCCGGTCTCTGTCTTCCGAGGTCGGTGCGGTTGGGTGAGAGGCCTTCCAGCCTCGCGGCGCTCGCTTTGCCACCTACGGTATTTCCTCCCACCGCCCCTTTGTACGGGAGGCATACAGCTTTCTATCAGGGCTGGACGCGGCTTCCCGACCGCGATTCCTACAGGACCGCGTTTCGGGGGCAATGGGAGCCGTTTCTGAAGCACTGCCGTGAGGATACGCCGTTCCCATGGGATCTGCTCGAGGGTGCGAAGGGCGCGCAGCTGACTGAGCTGGGAAGACGGAGCCGGCAAGAACGTAGCTGGGTTGACGTCCCCAGGCTCGATTGGGATAGTGCCCGAGAACGCGTTGAGGCACTGTGATAGCCGGATGAACGGAGGCAGGCGAATGACAGAGGTCCATTGGGGAATCATCGGATGCGGAGACGTTACCGAGAAAAAGAGCGGACCGGCGTTCCGTAAGGTCGAGGGATCGCAATTGGTGGCGGTGATGCGGCGTGACGGCCGCCGTGCGGCGGACTACGCGGCACGGCACGGTGTCCCGAGATGGTACGACGACGCGGAACGCTTGATAAGCGATCCGGATGTGGATGCCGTCTACATCGCTACTCCACCGGTGGCCCACGCCGCGTACATCAGGCAGGTCGCGGAAGCCGGAAAACCGATCTACTGCGAAAAACCGTTGGGTGTGAGCTACGCTGAGAGCCGGGAAGCGGTGCGGTTCTGCGCGGAGCGCAATGTTCCTCTCTACGCGGCCTACTACCGGCGGGGGCTCGAGAAGTACCGGAAGGTCGCGGATCTGGTCCGGGAAGGGAAGATCGGCGAGGTGCGCTGCGTGCAGGTGGCGATGTACGACCGGGGCCCCGAGCGGACCGCGCGGGCCGAGCCGGCCGAGCTGCCGTGGCGCGTGCGCCCGGAGGTGTCGGGCGGCGGCTTGATCCTGGACGTAGGGTCGCACGCCCTCGATCTGCTCGACTTCTACTTCGGGCCGATTGCCGAGGCCAAGGGACTGTCTTCCAACCTGGCCGGTCTCTACCCGGCCGAGGACATGGTTTCCGGCACCTGGATGTTCGAGAGCGGCATTCACGGAAGCGGAATGTGGTGCTTCGTCGCCGACCGCAAGGAGGATCAGATTCAGATCTTCGGCACCGCCGGGCGTATCGGCTTTTCAGTTCTCGACGTCGACGGGCCGGTTAGTGTTTCAACCGGGAGCGGAACTGAAGCGCTCACCTTTGACTCGCCCGAACACGTGCAGCAACCGCTGATCCAGCTGGTCGTTGATGAGTTGCTCGGCAAGGCGGCTTGTCCCAGCACCGGAGAGAGCGCAATGCGCACCGACCGGGTGATAGAGCAGTTGCGGGCCTCGCAGTCTCTGCGTCCGGGGGATACACCGGACGGTTTAATACCGAAAGACGAGAAAGACTCCAGATGATCGCGGACAATCTGTACAGCTCGCGTCTTGATCGCATCTTTGGAACTGCGTCTTAGCGACCGCGGCGCAAGTGTGAAGCAGTGGTTGTGATCGGACGAATCTCTCGCCCGACCTTGCTTGTCATTGTTCTCGTTCCCTTTTGCGGCAGCTATGCCCCCTCTCAGAGGCAGTGGAGCTCTATGACGATTACGATCGCTACAATGGTCTTGAGCGAACAACAACTATGCGGTAAGTTTTACGCATGAAGCGGGTTTCGGTTGGCGAGGTGCAACACAATTTCAGTCGGATACTGCGAGATGTGGATGCCGGCGAGGAGATACCGGTCGTGCGCCGCAAGCAGGTCGTCGCTCGCATTATCCCGGACTGTGACACGCCGGAACCAAACTATCCGCGGTTCGTCTCGCGTGCTAAGGCCATATCTGGTGAGGTGAGGGGCGTACCGGTCAGTGAGCTTATTCGGCAAGATCGCGACGAACGCTCGTGAACGCCTGCCTCGACAGTCGTGTCTTGGTAAAGCTCTATTATCCGGAACCGGAGAGCGACCGCGTAGAGCGCCGGCTGTTTCTGCACCAGGCACAACTCCTGTTTACTTCTCTTCATGCCCTGGAAATCTGTAACGCAATGAACCTGAAGCTCTTTCGGAGTGAGATTTCGGGCGGGTAATACGCGGAATGGGCGCGTCGGTTCGAGCAGGACCGGTCGCACGGTGTGTTGCAGAATTATGCTCCTAATTGGTCTCGCGTCTTTCTTCAGGCAGAACGCATTGCGGAAGACTCAACCCGGCGATTGGGAACGCGCTCGTTGCATATTCTGCACATAGCGTTGGCTTGCGATGCTCCCACAGACGTATTTCTCACCAATGATGCTCGCCAGGGGCACGCCGCGTTGCGTCCTCGCGAAGCATGAACGCGAAGGTCGTTACACCTGTCGCGAAAACAAGGAGAGACCGAGGGGCATACAATACC
>PWQX01000074.1 GCA_003556605.1 Spirochaetaceae bacterium | reverse complement strand
GTTCGAGGACGATCCGACTCAGGCTACAAACGAGGACGATGAGGGGGCTGACCAGGTTGTCTCACTAAGGCTGGACAACAGCGTTCCGGTTGGCGAGCTCGCCCAACTGGACCTGGACCTTGGGTATCGTGTTCGTTTTAGGGCGACGGATTTCGCCAGTCTAGGCGCTTTTTCGGACGAACGGCTCCAGCAGGTTTCGGTTTCCCCAAGCTACACCCACTGGCTCGAACTGGGCGGTCGCAGCGTTCGGCTCAAAGGAGGCCTCGACGGTGAACTGGCTAACGTGGAAACGGAGAACTACAACGATTTAGAGCGTACCGACAAAGCCAGTGAGTTGAGTCTTCTGCAGCTCGCCGGGGGGGCCTATTTGGCCGGGAGTGTTGAATGGAGCGAGCGGCTTGATCTCACGCCGCAGGTTCGCTACGACCATGCGTATCTCGCTGCCGAAGGCTACGACGAGTATGACGACGCAACCGATTACGGAGCCGTGTCCGGCGCGCTTGGGCTGAACTACCGTCCGACCGACGCTCTTATGGTGTTTGCACGTGGCGCGCGCCTGTTCCGGTATCCGGCGACTGATGAAGTGGCGCAGAACCCTGCGGGCGGAATCGACCCGGATGAGGATGCGTTCGCTACAGGGCTGAAACCGGAAACCGGGTGGGAAGCTACGGCAGGCGCGGGATACTCGTTAGCTCTGCTTTTGGATGTACAGATTAGCGCCTACGTGGTCCAGATGGAGGACGAGATCGATTTCGAGATTACAGACGAAGCTACATTTCGAGGCACCAATCGAAACCTTGATGCGACGCGCCGCATTGGTGGCGATCTCGAGTTGAGGAGCCGGCCGATAGAGCAGGTACGCCTTTCGGGTGGGTACTCGTACGTGTATGCCACCTTTGTCGACGGTGAGCATGAAGGCAACGAAATTCCGCTGGTGCCGAACCACCAGCTCGATGGTTCTGTTACGCTCGTTTTACCGGGCGGGTTTGAGATCGAACCGGCAGCTCGTTTTCGCGGCGAAGCATACCGAGGGGGCGACGACGCAAACGAGCAGGGCAAAATTGATGCCTATACAGTGAGCGATCTGAGGCTGCGGTGGGTTCCTGAGTTCGTTGCCGGTGACCTGAGTGTTTTTGCCGAGGTGAAAAACGTATTTGATGAAAGCTATGCCCCTTACGTGCTCGACTTTGGCTTCGGTCCTTCCTACTACCCTGCTCCAGGGCGAAGTTATCAGGCCGGGCTTTCGTACGCCTACTAGGGCGCGAACGGAGTAGCGATTATGGGCCGACTACTGAGCGACCGGCGGCTTCTGGCGGCGGCGGGAATCTCTCTGCTGCTGCACCTGGGGGTGGCCGGTCTGCTTTGGGTGGCCGGCCCGGGTCTTTTCCGCTACGACTCCGTTAGCCACGATACAACCATGACGGTCTACGCGCTCGGCACCGGCGCCGGTGCTGCGCTTGACGCGGACGCTGATACCGATGCGGATGTCCGAGGGGCCGAACCGGAGACTGACGACGGCCGCGATCAGCGGGCTGAATCCGGGATGGCCGAGAAATCCACTGACGAGAGAGCCGGGGAAACAATCGACAGAGCGCCCGACAAAGCGCCCGACAAAGCGCCCGACAAAGCGCCCGAGGACAGCGGGTCCCGGTCTGAGCTTGTTGAGCGTGTGGGTGAGCGTGTGGAGCTCGACCCAGAGTTCGTCCCCGATAACCACGAACTTGCCGAGGCCGAGGAGCCCACCGGTGATGGGGCAGAGGGTGGTAGTGACGCCGATGAACCGGTTCGGCGCGAGAATATGGAGCTTGATCATTCGGCGCACCGCACGCCGGCGAGCACACGGCGCGACGAGGGAACCAAGAGCGGGCAAGTCATGCCTGGCGACGGCGGGGGAGCCGCCGGGGCCGAACCTGAACGAGCCGGTGTTTCGCGCGCTGAGCTACTCGAGCAGCTGTACCGCGAGCTGGAGGAAGCGTTCAGGTATCCGCGCATTGCCAGAGATCGCGGCATTGAGGGGACGGTGCTGCTCTCGGTCTGGGTAGGGCTCGACGGTGAGCTCAAGGAGCTGACCGTTGAAGAGGCTTCCGGCAGCAGGATCCTGGACGAGGCGGCGAGTGAAACGGTTGCGCAGCTTTTCCCTAGGTCGCGTTCGCAACAAGACGCCCACCGAGTGCGGGTACGGGTTAGTTATGCCTTGAACTGAGTGGTGCCGAACGGCGCAGTCTAAGGCGCCGGGCGACCGCGGGACAACGCTGCAGTTTCGATTTACACGACACACCCGAATGTGTAGAATTCGCATTAGTAATGGATGCCGAAAGAATCGACGTTTCCGGCCGGATGATCTTCTTTCTGTACGCGCCGGAATGGGTGAAGGATGAGCTCATCGGTGCGTTGGTTCGCTTGGAATACAAAGCTTGTTATTTGGACGATCACGGGTCACTGCTCAAGCTTATTACGCTTTATCCCGGTGCTATTGTGTTTGTGAACATAGATAGAGGACCGAAGGAAGACGAGTGGTATCGGATGCTTACCGAGATGAAAGACCAGATCCGTGCTACCGACGTGCGCCTTGGGGTGTTCTCTGAGGAAAACCGAAAGAGTGTTATTGAGAAATGGCTCCGCGGGGTAGATCCTGCCGCCGGCTTCATCTCAATGCATACGCGCCGGGACGAGATCCGCAAGCGCGTGTTGCAAACGGCGGCAAGTGCGAAAGCGATCGGGCGGCGCAAGTATGTGCGAGCCAAACCCGAAGGCACCGGAAACGCAACAGTGAACATCAAGTACCCCGGCGGCCAGTACTCCGGTACTATCCTCGATATCAGCTCGGCCGGCATGGCTTGCAAAATCCCGGAAGCTGAGTCGTTCTTCAGTATGAACGACCATATCGACGATATCCAAATCAGACTGAACGCCCGTCTGACTACGGTGTCGGGACATATCGCCGGTGTGCGCCAGGAGTCCGATAGCGTGTTCGTCATTTTGTTTGATCAGAGCAACTCGACCTCAGTTGAAGAGCGAATTCACGAGTACGTTCGCGAGACACTCCAACGGGATTTCGAGAAACGGATGCGCAATCCTTGATTTTGTATGCGATCTTAGGAAAGGTGTTTGAACTCGACGCTCGGGCAGGGAGCGGCACCTGCTCACGACCGGCGCGGGCAATGCCGAGCGTAACGCTCAGCTGCAACCGGCCGTGGCGGCGCCATCGGGGCGACGACTCAACCGTCGTTGCCGATAGCCTCTACGGGGCAAGCCTCAATAGCTTCCTCGCATTCAGCCTTTTCATCGTCCGTTTGCGGTTGCTTGACGACCACTGCAAGTCCGCTGTCGTCGTCCATGTCGAAAAAATCCGGAGCGGTTTGAACACACGCTTCGCACGAAATACAGTTGGTGTCCACGTAATACGGTCCGTCCGGCTGGCCGTCTACCTTTGCAGTCTTATCAGCCACACCTTCCTCCTTCATGGCAATGGTTTCAGAGCGTTCCCACATATTGGGACACGGGTTCGCGTATTATGCAGTAAAATATCGATTCTGCCAAGACCGATTAGTGGTAGCTGAGTTGGGGCCATTGTGCAGTAAGTCCGATTTGGGTATAGTGCGGATCGAACCGCATCTTTGAGGCGGACTTGTGACCATGACACCGAAGGCTATAGCGATGGTCGCGCTGTTGGTACTGTTTGGTGCCTTACCTGCAACGCCGGCATTCGCGCGTACACAGTACCTCCCGCGCGACTCCGAGATTCGAGATCTCGAGAGATTATACAGTCGCCGGCAACTAAGCCTTCCCACCGCTTCGTTTCCGGTTTCAAAGCACGAGTTGGTGGAGTTTGCCGAGCGCTTGCTACAGCTCAGCCTATCGGGCGAGGAACGGGCGGCGGTAGAGGCCTACATCGAGTCACTGGAGTACGAAGACGAACGTTTTCGTTACGATTACGAGCTCGGTTTGAGCTATCAGCACTTCCTGCCCGGCGGTATCGACACCGATGATTTCTATTACCTGCTGCGGACCGTTGAGCCGTCCAGTTCCGTGCGCCTATACTATGGACGCGATGATCTTATGGCTTTTTACCTGCAGGCTGATTTTGTCAAGGATTTCTCCCAGTTCGATCGAACAGAGAATTATACGAACTTCCCTCCGTTTCTGGACGGCGACCCCTACGCGGTTGAGTATAACAACGTAACCCGTGGGTACTGGCAACAGTTTCTGGGGCCGCTTGAGCTCGTGTTCGGCCGTCAGCCCGCACACCTCGGGCCGGCGCCGCAACACGCCTTGCACGTTTCGCAGGATGTGCCGTTTCTCGATGCTTTGCGCATAAACCTACCGGTAGGACGGGTGCGCATGACGCTTATCACCTCAACTTTGGAGAACCGGCGGGCGGCCGGCGAGCGGGACCCGGCGAATGTCAACATACCTTCGAGCGATGACCCGGATGTGCTGAGCTACGGCTACGAGGCGAGCATCATTCTGTATAATGTGCATCGCTTTGAGCTGGATCTCGATCGGCTGCGGATTGGATTGGGGGCGCACATGCTGCTCTCGCGCGCAAACAACATGTTTCGGCTCTCGGATTTTTTCCCGGTGTTCAGCTGGCACAACGCCAACGTGGTGCCGAATAACTTGAGCCTGGTCGGCGACTTCAGCTTTGCGCTCGCGCCGGGAATACAGACGTACGTGCAGTACGGATTCGATGACATCAACCTCAATCCTATCGGCATCTCTGATGATGACATACCTACCCTTGTCTCACTGCTCGGCGGGGTTACCTTTTTTCACGGCACGCGCGCCGCTCAGCGTCGCAGTCAGGTGGAGCTGGGCTATACCCACTGGCTGTGGGGTAGCTTTGAGGATGACAATTACCTGAGCCGCGCGATCTACCGCCTTGATCTAGTCGGCGAGAATCGTTGGATTCCGTTGACCTCTCCGTTTGGGCCGGGAACCGCCTGGATGAAGCTGCGAACTGAAACTGAGTACAACAGCGGCTGGGAATACTATGGACGAGCACTCTTTCGGTTGGAGAACACCGAGGCGGATCTCGCAATGAACGATTACCGAAATGATACTTCGGTGCGCGAGGCCGAGTGGGAGCCGCGGAGTGACATAGGTCTGGGAGTTGCGTATACAGCGTTCGGGCGCTTGCGGCTGAGTGTTGAGCCGTCGGTGGCGCTGAAAAGAGATTCACCTCGGGTTGAGGTTATTCTCGGGGCGCGCACGGCGCTGGGGATCGGTGGATTCGTGAACTGACGGTACTATGAGACTGCCGATTCACGTGCCGTGGGTGAACGCGGCCGGCGCCTCGAGTACTTGAACTCGATCGGCATCGCCCTCGTTGCCGGAGTCGGCCTCAAGCAGCGCCGAGACGACGTTCTTGCAGATATCGGCCTGAACACTGATTGTACTTCGTTCGCGTGCGGCCAGTCCTCCTTCCGGACCGTCGCTGCTGAGGCGCCGGGCACGCGACGTGGTTGCCCCACCCGCGCCCGCTTCAATCGCGGTTTCTACGAGAGTGGCAGCGCGGCCCTCGGCGCAGATGACCGTAATCTCCCGGTTGTTGCGCAGCAAACGCAGTGTTGCATCGGTCTCATCGCCTTCGATCCCAACGAAACGTTTTCGCCACGCGGTACTGCCTTTCAGCTCGTCGATTGCGGCAATGATCTGCTCGATGCTCGCCGCGTGCTCTTGCGGACCAATGCGTAGACGGGTATCGATGACTCCGGCACTGACCGGAGTTTGGTACACGAAACCGCGGCCAGGCTGGTTGAGGTTTGCCTCCTCGATCAGAATCCGAATGATCTCCTCGCAGTCATGCGCCGGCACGATTAAGTGGACGATCTCTTTCTCAGGAGGTACGGTAATGCGAAGCAGCCCGAGCCGGTCACGCATGCCGGTACCGGTACCGAGTGTTACTACCGGAACGCAGGTGCCGAGGTCGAGCGCTACACGCGCGAGTTGCTGGCCGCCGCCGGGCATTGAGAGGATACAGGTGATTAAGGCCAGATCCCGAAGCAGTGTAGGTACGGGGCGGTTGGGCTGATTGAGTGCCCCGGCGGCAGGAGTTGCACCTGTGCCGATTACGGGGCGAGAGCTTTCCGCTCTGTCGCCGCTGTGGGTGTCCGCGGCGGCCCGGCGGAACTCAACGAGATCCTGCAAATAGACGGTTCCCCGGCCGGGTTGGTCGAGGTCGGCTGATGCGATTACCGCCTCCATGATGCTGTGAGCCCGTTCGCGCGGCGCGGTTACGCGGAACACCTCAACCGGTTGGTCTTCGAGCCGAACAATCTTACCCGGTAACCCGAACGGACGGGGGCGCCGCAACTGCCGCACACTACGGCCGGACTCTACGAGTATGGAGCTCGCTCCTATCTCCACCAGCCGCTCGTTAACCAGGTGACTGAGTCGGTGGTGGACGTGGCACGTGATCCGGCTGATTTCGTTGGAGACGTGCGGTGCGTCACTCATCGCCGTCGCTCCGCTCCGCCTGGTTGATGCTGCGCCGTTGTCGCGCGCGAATCATGAACCCATACAGCGATACCGAGAGAATCGGAAATACCGAAGCCATAGAGACCACCCCGAAACCGTCGACTACTCCGAGCTCACCTCCGATGCCAAGACCCATTGCGAGAACGAGCGGGACCGTCACCGGTCCGGTAGTAACGCCGCCGCTGTCCCACGCGATTCCTGCGAAATCCTCTTCGCTCCAGATCGTGAGCGGAATGAGCAGCAGATACGGCGGCGCCAACAGCCAGATCATTGGTATGTCATAGATGATACGAGCTACCCCCGCGACTAATCCAATACCGACGCCGAGGGATACGGCGCGAACAACCGAAGATCGCTTCACAGTCCCGACGGTAATCTCTTCGACCGTTCGGCCGAGCGCTTTAAGCGCAGGCTCCGCCAAGGTAGAGCCGTAGCCCATACCGAACGCAAACAAGAACACCAAAGCGATTCCCACCGCGGTTAGCTGCGGTCCGAATAGCGGCGGTCGCCGCACGATATGCACGTAGCGATCGCGATCGGGATCAAACCGTTCGGGCTGAAACTCTACGCGCCGCGGTTCCCGGTTGTCGTGTAAGTAGAAATACATGCGGCGTTCGCCGTCGGGACTAATGCTTTCGAAAACCAGATCCCTGTCGAAATCTTCTACGATGATGCGCTCAACACTTCGCTCCTCAGCGCGAAAAACGCGCGGGAGTCTTCCGCCGACATCGTCTCCCAGGGGGGCGAGGCCCAGCCGAATTCCGGCCGTTAGGATCGTCATTCCGATCAACGCGAGCACAATGCCGAGCACAACTTCGTCGCGGTAGCGCGGGCGGTCTCGTAACAGAACAAGCAAGACCACGAGCAGCAATGCCGACAGCGGCACAACCGCCCGGACTGCGAGCTGTGCTTCCCCGGCGAGAACGGTTCCAAGACGCGTGCCGGCCTGTCCGGTGGCGGGAGCCGGAGCCGAAGGCCGCGCCCGTGGGAAAAGATCCTGTTCCCTGCCGGAGGCATGCTCGGAAAGCCATTGCGGCAACGTGAGATCTCCGAGCAGGGTGCTGCGCAGCTCATCATCTTCCCGCAGTGCGAGCAGTGTAGCTCGGTAGGCATCATCATCAGAGAAGAATGCCCGGCGCCCCGCTTCGCTCCCGTGAGTGAAAGCATGCCGGGCGAGCGTTTGGGGTGACTCAAATAACTGTATTGCCTGATTACGGTTGTCAGGTGCGAAGAAGGCGGTTTCGTCGGTCGGCTGCGGTACACCCGGGCTTAATCCGATCGCGAGTACCAACACACTGAGAATCGGGAATGCCGAGGCGAGCATGATTATACCGAATCCGCCGCCGGCTGCTTCGCTCTTGCCGGTTGCACGGGAAACGCCGATACCGAGAGCCAGAACCAGTGGAACCGTGACCGGGCCGGTAGTGACCGCTCCGGTATCCCACGAGAGGGCGACGATTGTGCTGAGATTTTCGTCGAAGGACAGAACTGCTGACACGATCAGCAGGACCGGAATAATCGTGAGCACGAAAGGCTTCAGTGAAAGCCCGAAATAGAATCGAATCATGCCGAACGCGACAGCGATCCCGACCCCTATTCCGATTGCGATTACCAGCGTTTGCGGGTGGCGTTCAAGCAGCAGATACAGAAGCGGTGTCTCCCATGCGGTGACGTTCGCCCCGGCGGTACGCAGCGCTGCGATCGCCGGTTCCGCCAGTGTTGAGCCAAAGCCGAGCAATAAACCGAACATGGCGATCAAGATGATCGGGGAACGTTTCGGCAGTTGCAATCCCACGCGTTCGCCGAGCGGCATCAACCCCAGGAACAACCCTTCAAGAAAAAACGTGAGGCCGACCACCACCATCGCCACGCCCCCGGCAATCACCAATGCATCCGCTGGTGTTGCTCTGAGGATCAGAATCTGAAATGCCAGCAGGTATATGATAATAAACGCGACCGAGCGCAACTGCTCACCGATTCGGATGCGCGCGTATTCGCCGAGCATCTGAAGAGCGGTGGGCAGCGGTATGTGAATGCGCTCACGGTCGGGCATACGTCTCGGTAGCTACTGTTGCTGCGGCTCGGCGGCTTCGGGTAAACGATACGGCATGATGTACAGCGGCTTACCTTCGAGTTCCTGCAGTTCGGCGTAGTCGTGCATGAGCTGCTGTAACGCCTTCGGCATTGCAGGCCCGCGTGAACCGCCCGCAAGTGCCGCTGGAATACCGGCGAACGGCAAGCCCGCGTCACCGGGAGCAACCGGTATGAGGTGTAGCGGCTGCTCCGTGCGCAGCAAGCGCTGCATAACACCGATGCTGTCGCCCAGTCCGCCGACGCTGTCTGCAAGGCCCAGCTCTACCGCTTGGCGCCCGGTCCAGATACGGCCCTGGGCGATTTCGTCGACCTGTGCCATGCTCATTCCCCGGTGCTCGGCGACCACCTCTACAAAGCGGCGGTAAATCGCGGCAACGGCCTCGCGAATGCGCTCTTGCTCTTCCGCGCTCATTTCACGCAACGGATTAGCGAAGTCGCTGTAGCTGGAGGTGCGCACGGTGTCGGTACCGATTTCAAGCCGCTCGAGCAGCTCGGTGACGTTGGGGAATACGGTAGCAACGCCGATCGAGCCGGTGAGACTGACGGGGGATGCAACGATGTGCGAAGCCGGCGCAGCGATATAGTAGCCCCCGGAGGCAGCGGTTCCCCCAAGCGAGACTACTACCGGGATGCCGTCCTCAACCGCCAGCGCCACTTCGCGGGCGATGCTGTCGGCCGCCAGCGGTGAGCCGCCCGGGGAGTCCACACGTAGGATGATACCGTTCACGAACGGGCTGCGGCGTGCGGCGCGAATCGCTTCAGTCATAGATTCGTCACCGATGCTTTGACCGCGAACGCCTCTGCCCTGCCGCACCATGCCACCGGCATAGATCAGTGCGATGCTCGTCCGCGGCGCCGGCGCCCAGTCGTAGACCGCCGGAGGCGTGGGGTCGCGGCGCGTGCGGCGGGCGAACCGATGCTGCTCGTCGACCCATTCCTCAAACTCGTCAAGATACATTACCTGGTCTACCAAGCCGGCCTCAAGCGCCGATTCGGCGCGGACAAACGGCCCTTCCTCGATCAGTTGTTCAACCTCATCAGAGAGGCGTTCATCGCGTCCAATGCGGATGAGCTCGGCATACTGCGCAGTGTAGTCCTCGAGCACCGTGCTCCACATCTCGCGCTCGGCGGCACTCATCTCCGCCTCGCTCAAGAAGCTGAAGCTTGTCTTGTAGTCATGGCTCGAGAAATTGTAGAACCGAATTCCGTAATTCCCGAGGAGCTGCCCGAGATAGACCTGGCTGTAGTGGAATCCGCGCATGTCCACAGTACCGAGCGGGTGCAGTACGACCTCGTCAGCTACCGAGGCGGCCAAGGCGTAGGTGAGGTGCGAGACGTTTTCGAAATAGAAATACACTTTCTTATCGGCGGCTTTGAACTCCCGCAGCGCGTTTCCGATCTCAACTAGGTTGGCGAATGAGGCGTCGAAGTCCTGCTTGGTGAATACAATCGCTTGTACCGCAGGGTCGGCGGTGAGCTGCGTGATCTCGGTCAGTATCTCGGTCAGACCCTTGTACGGTTGCCATGGCCAGCTGGGCGGTGGGGTGCGAATCGTTTGGGCTTCCTCGTACTCGATCACCGTAGCGGAGAGGTCCTGTATGAAGCTCCGGCGCCGTCTGTAAGGCAGAAATGCGTACATATCGGCGAGCTCATCGGTTTCTTCGGCTTGCACGGTGCTCCCGGTACCGAGAACAAAATGCGCAAGGCTAAGCTCGATCCCGGCAGAGAAAACCTCATCGCGAGCATTCCAACCGGCACGCAATTCAAGTCCGTCGAGCGGTTCCAGCGCCAGGGTGACGCCGTCGAACTCCAGTTCCTCGTTCGGGTCCCAAAACACGTCGGCGCCGAGCGTCAGGCGTGAAGCTGCCGCCGGCTGCAAAAGGGCGAGCGGCCGGACGCCGGCGCCGAGGGTATACGTGGTATCCACCCCGGCAACATCACGTGCGACAACACCGGTAGACAGTACCGGTAGCGGTCTAAACAGCGCCGACAGATCCAGAACGCCGCCGGTGAATCCTGAGTCCTGCCAGTCCCAGCCGGCCCCGAGCCGCAATCGTGTGGTCGGGCTCATGCCGAATGCGAGTTTGTGTCGATAGAACTCAGGCTCGCGGCGAAGATTGTACGCGAGCGATCCGGCGTTTAAGAACAAGGCGTAGCGTTTGCCGAAATCATCGGACGCCTGCTCGTATCCTCCGGGAAACGGGAGAGCAAACCCAATGCCGGTGGCATTTCCAACCCCTAAGGCCGCCGGATTAACGATCGCGGCGAACATGCCGTCATGGACCGCTACGCCGCCGATGGTCGGAGTGTACGCGGTTCCCGGTAACTGAACGGGAGTCGCGTATGCCGCAGGCGCGAGCGCCGTTGCTGCGAATGCGACCAACACAAGTTTCTTCACCATAGGTAGTTCCCCTTTTTTTTTATGCCTCCGGAGCGATTGCGAGTACAAGGCGCGCAAAATACCAGTCGAGAAATCTGTTAGACCACCCGAACAGACTCGTAACGCGAACGATTCTGCGGACTTGGCGGCGGCTGATCTTCGCTTCACCGAACAGAACTTCGGGATTGTTTCTGCTGATACCGACCGTTGCGGCGGCGAACAAGAACGGCCATACGCACGCGCGGCGAATGCGATGTTCGCTGCGGGGGATGGTTTGGGCGTACTCAATTGCCCGTTGCAGGTGGCGTTCGGCCTTGTTTGCGAGCACGTTTACGATCCTCAGCGCATTCTGATGATTAGCCGGTTCAAACAGCTGATGCGGTTTCAGGTCGGCCTGCTCGAAATAGCTGTCCGGGATGTACACCCAGCCGCGTTGATAATCCTTTCGGATTCCGCGCAGCACGTTCACGGTCTGGAGGGCGAGTCCGGCCTCGCGTGCAAGCTTCATCAGGCGGTGTTTTCGCTGCGCAATCGCCCCGGAGCCCCAGGCGAATACCTCGGTGGACAAGTACCCGACGCGCCCGGCGACCTCATGCATATAGTCATCAAGTTCTGTCTCGTCGGCGATTTTCGGTCCGCGCTTGATCCAGCGCATCATGCCCTGCGTAGAGTCGCGCACATGGCGCCGTACCGGCTCACGAATCTCGGGTGCAAGTTCCTCGAACTCTGCGAGGACAACCGGTGCGTACTCGGCGGCGATTGCGTCAATCTCCTGTGCGCCGATCGCTGCCACGGCATCACACCAGTCGCCGCCGAGGTCACCGCCGCCGAGTGCGGCGTTCCAGCGGCCGAGCCACTGAAGCTTCTCACCGGGCGACAGCGCCGCGCTGTCTTCGAAGAAATCCGACACGCGCAGCAGAAGATAAGCCAGTGAAAGGACCTGCCCCACGTTATCGGGCAGTTTCCGAATTGAGAGATAGAAAGTGCGGCTCGTTTCTGCGAGCAGGTCCCAGTTGCTCGGGCATTGCCTCCGTCGGTCGGATGCGGAAGCTGCGCGGTGCTCGGTCATCGTGTGTGCTCCAAACGGTAACGGGCAGCCGAGTACAGCGGAAACACTGTGCCGGCCGCGCGCTACCTACTACGCTTTGGGCGTCGCGGCTTGTTGTCTTTGCGACGACGCGTATTACCGTAGGCGTTACGCCGAAGCTTGCCTTTACGGCTGCTTCGATCTCCGCGTCCCATAACAACCTCCTTCAGTCACCCTTACGCTACACAGTTCTGCACTATGTCGAGCGTGCGCACGATATCCGCACGTCCAATGTCAAGGTGCGTGACCGCCCGCAGGCGTCCGTCGGACATCAGGGACAGCAGCACGCCGCGGTCACGCAGGCGGTCGGCCAACTCGGCCGTACCGATCGCGTCCGGAGTTGTGCGAAAGAATACCATATTCGTCGCCGGAGCTTCCACCACGAGCGCGGACAAACGTGCGAGGCCGGCAGCGAGCTCAGAGGCATTCTCGTGGTCTTGCTGCAGCCTCTCGATGTTGTGGTCGAGCGCATACAACGCGCCGGCGGCGATAATACCGGCTTGGCGCATCGCCGCGCCGAACTGATGCTTGAAACGCCAAGCACGCTCGATAAACTGCGCCGAGCCGGCGAGCGCGGCACCTACGGGCGCTCCGAGGCCTTTGCTGAAGTCTATCCACACCGAGTCGAACGCGCGACAGTACCGATCGGCCGAGACCCCGGCGGAAACCACCGCATTCAACAGCCGTGCGCCGTCGAGGTGGCGCCGGAGCCCGTGCTGTGCGGCGGTTCGGCAGACTGCCTCGAGCGTCTCGATCGGCCACACTGTACCTCCCGCCAAGTTGGCGGTTTGTTCGATGAGTACCGCACGCGAGCGGGGGAAGTGATTTCCGGGGACGCGAATTGCTTCGAGCAGTTGGTCAGGGAGAAAAACCCCGCGGTCACCCGCCACGGGATACAATGAAACGCCGAGAAGAGCCGCGGCGGCGCCGGTCTCGTAATGCCTATTGTGGGCGGTTTCCTCGAGGATAACCTCATCGCCGGGCTCACAATGCACGCGCAAAGCAATCTGATTGCAGATCGTGCCGGTGGGCAGAAACATCGCACGCTCGGTGCCAAGCAGTTCCGCAACGCGTTCACAGAGGCGATTGACCGTTGGATCGGCGCGCAGTTGCTCGTCGCCGACCTCGGCCTCGGCCATCGCGCGGCGCATCCCGGGACTGGGAGTGGTTGCCGTGTCGCTGTAGAGGTTAATTACCTCAGGCACGCTTGTCCTCTATGCGCCGCAGCCGCGCGACGCGCTGCTCGAGCGGCGGGTGCGTGCTGAACAGGCTCGCGAAGCGCTGCCCGGCAATGGGGTTTACGATAAACATGTGCGAGGCCGCTTCGTTGATGCGCATGGGATTGCGCTCGGCCGCACGCGACATCTTGGTGAGTGCACTTGCCAGGCCGTCGGGCGTGCCGGCGATGCGCGCGCCGGTGGCGTCGGCAAGGTACTCGCGCGAACGCGAGATTGCCATGCGTACCAGCATCGCGGCGATCGGCGCCAAGATGATCGCAACGAGTTGCAATGCCAGCGCCGCTCCGTTGTTGCGATTGCCGCGCATGCCGCCGAACAGCATCCGAAACTGTCCCATGCGGGCGATGAATGCCAAAGCGCCCGCAAGCACCGTGGCGAAGGTACTGATCAAGGTGTCGTAGTTTCTGATATGCGCGAGCTCGTGCGCGATCACCCCCTTGAGCTCACGCCGGTCGAGCATCTTCATGATCCCTGCGGTTACCGCGACCGCAGCGTGTTTAGGACTGCGGCCGGTGGCGAAGGCGTTCGGTTGTGACGACGGGGTAAGGTATAGCTTCGGCATCGGCATTGATGCGCCTTGGGTGAGTTTCCTCACCATCGCGTACAATTCAGGGGCTTCATTCTCGCTGAGCGGTCGCGAGCGCGTCATTTTGATTGCGATTGTGTCGCTCTTCCAGTATCCAATGAAGTTCAAGACGAGCGCTATGACGAACGCCATAATGAGGCCCTGCTCACCGGCGATTGCTCCGCCGAGTAGGATAAACACGATCGTAAGCAAGGCCATAAGAAAAAAGGTCTTTATTCGGTACATGACTGAGTTCTGTCCTCCAGCGGCAATTATACCGATACCGGGCGGCGCTTGACAACGGCGCCGCCCCGTCGCGGCAGCTCTGTGAGCTCCGGTTGTAGCCGAAATTTCGTTCCGAGTTTACCGATTGACCTGATTCACCTTGTTCTCTAAAATAAGCGCTCAATATGACTTAGCCGGGCCGCCATCCATCAGCGGTCGCCGGTTGGGCCGATTTGCATCGGGGTGGTTTCGTAAGCAGTTACCCCCACACTACCTAATATGAGCATTATTAGATTATTGAGGAGGCAGAGATGGATCCTGTTGTAATGCAAGCATTAGTGCTCGCAGCCGGCGTGATCTCGCTGCTCTTTGTCGTTTTCTTGACGCGTAGAATTCTGCGTGAAAAAGAGGGCGATAAGAGAATGCGCGAGATCGGACGCGAGATTCGTAAGGGTGCCGGGGCTTTCATGGCTCGGGAGTTCAAGATTCTTGTAATTTTCACGATTGTGGTTGCGATCATTCTCGCGCTTTTTATCGAGCCGCGGCCGTGGTCCGCGATCGCGTATGTGCTCGGAACGGTCACATCGGCGTTTGCATCGTATGTGGGTATGTCGGTTGGAACCCGGGCGAACGCGCGTACGGCTAACGCGAGCTCACGTAGCTGGGATCAGGGGCTGAAGATCGCGTTTTCCGCCGGTGCGGTGATGGGTTTCGCGGTCGTCGGCTTGGGGCTGCTCGGTGTTGCGATCTTGACGCTGATCTACGGCGACCCCTACATCTCGTTGAGCTTCGCCTTCGGCGCTTCGGCGGTGGCGTTGTTTCTGCGTGTCGGCGGCGGGATATTTACCAAGTGTGCCGATGTGGGCGCCGATCTTGTCGGGAAGGTTGAGCACAGCATTCCTGAGGACGACCCGCGCAACCCGGCTGTTATCGCCGATAACGTCGGCGACAACGTCGGTGACATCGCCGGCATGGGCGCCGATCTGTACGAGTCGTACGTCTCGGCGATCGCCGCTTCAATGGTGCTCGGCGTTACGGTGCTGGGTCCCGAGCAAGGCGTGATGCTGCCGTTGATGCTCGCGGGGCTGGGTATCATCGTCTCGATCATTGGTATGCTGTCGGTGCGGCCCCAGGCTGCGGATCTACCGTTTGATCAGCAGGTCGCCAAGGTCCACGGCACGATGAACTTCGGCGTCTATGTCAGCAATATTCTGATGATTGTGCTGGCCTTCATTGTGGTCAACTGGTATGTCGGTGAGCTTGCGCTGTTTTGGGCTCTGATCTCCGGGTTGGTTGCCGGGTTCTTGATCAGCCTGTCTACCGAGTACTTCACCTCTGCCGAGTATGCGCCGGCCAAACGCATCGCGCGTTCGTCGCACAGCGGTCCGGCGGTTACGATCATGGAGGGCATGGGCGTTGGTATGATGAGCACCGTCGCACCGGCACTGCTCGTTGCGCTGGCAACCGTTGTTGCTTATGCGTTTGCCGGTTTGTTCGGGATCGCGATCGCCGCGTTGGGCATGCTGATCAACCTCGCTATGCTGCTGTCGATGGACTGCTACGGCCCGATTGCCGACAACGCAGCCGGTATCGCCGAGATGGCCGACCTTGGGCAAGACGTTCGCGAGCGCTGTGAGGCGCTTGATGCGGTGGGTAACACCACTGCCGCGCTCGGAAAGGGCTTTGCGGTCGGTTCGGCGGCACTTGCCTCGCTCGCCTGGATCGCCACATATTTTGAGGTTGCCGAGGTTGAGCTCGCCAGTCTGAACAACCCGGCGGTCATCGCCGGAGTGTTCGTCGGCGGTATGTTGCCGTTTTTATTCAGTGCATTGGCTATGAAAGGCGTGAGCGACGGTTCCTTCGACATCGTCGAAGAGGTGCGCCGGCAGTTCCGCGAGATTACCGGCCTCATGGAAGGCACCGCCAACGCCGACTCGGTGCGGTGTGTCGATATCGCTACCAGGCGCGCGATAAGGTCTATGATGCTTCCGGGCGTTATTGTGCTGCTCACGCCGCTGGTGCTCGGCTTCACGCTGGGTGCCCGCGCGGTTAGCGGCCTTCTGGTTGGTTCGTTGTTGACCGGATTTCTGATGGCGATCATGATGTCCAACTCGGGCGGCGCCTGGGACAACGCTAAGAAGTACATAGAGTCCGGTCAGCACGGTGGAAAGGGCAGCGAGGCGCACAAGGCCTCGGTTATCGGCGACACCGTTGGCGACCCGTTCAAAGACACTGCCGGTCCTTCGCTGAACATTCTGATCAAGCTTGTCGGTGAGGTCGCGGTAATCTTCGGACCGC